>JANODO010000199.1:0-7072 GCA_031412735.1 Rariglobus sp.
CGTTATCCGTAACGTGCATCCCAATCTCGACGTTATCCCCACCGGAGGACGCGCCAAGAACCCAACGCAGATCCTCAACGGCAAGGCCTTTGAGGCCATGATTGCCGATTTGCGCAAACGTTACGATCGCATCTTCTTCGACACCCCTCCCCTTGCCGCCGTGAGCGATGCGATGATCATTCTCCCGCTGGTCGATGGTTCGGTTTTTACGATCTTCTTCAACAAAGTGCGCCGCAAGGCGGCCCAGTTCAGCGCCAAGAAGCTCCTGGAGTCCAACGTGCCTGTGTTTGGCGCCGTCCTCAACGGTCTCAACCTCGCTGTATCCGGTTACTACTACGCTCAGTATTACGATAAGTCTTACAAGGACTACTACGTTGTGATGTCGAAGGACGACACCACGCCGGAACGTTGATCAGCCGCCCAAGGCGGTCTTTCATGATAAGGGCGAACCTGAACGGTTCGCCCTTATTTGCGTTTGGCCGCTGCGCGCGCGAGACGATCATTGATCGCCGTGGCAAGCGCCCCGGTTCCTGGAGCGAGCTCCGCATGGATGTGCGACCAGCGACCGTCGTCGATGGTGCGCAACCGCTCGAAGAGATTATGAGCCGCTTGCGTGAGGTCTCCACGCTCTTCGGAGAGCCAGAAAATGTTAGCTCCCGAAATACCGTTGGGTTTTTCGATGAAGAGCAGGGCTTTGTTGACGCCCGCTTGCCCGGCGCGGGGAATCCTGAGCTTACGTGTTAACGTGAGCGGAGTGCGCGGGCTGTAATGCCGCTCCAAGAGGCCCGGAGCGATCGAGGCGGCGCTGGGTTTTACCTTCCGGCGATACGCGGTGATTCTGCGCCCCAAGACTTTTTCCAGCGCCTCTCGCGAGATTGCCCCCGGGCGGAGCAAGCCGGGTTTTTGTGGGTTCCTTAAATCCAGAATGGTGGATTCAACGCCAATTTCGGCGGCACCACCGTCGAGGATGTGTCCGATCCGTTGGCCGAGGTTGTCGCGCACGTGAGCGGCCGTGGTCGGGCTGACGTAGCCAAACGGATTGGCGCTCGGGGCGGCCAGCGGGCAACCGCTGATTCGGATGAGCTCTCGGAAAAGGGGGTGGGCCGGCATGCGCACGGCCACGCTCGGCAGACCCGAAGTCACGATCGCGGGCACGCCGGCCCGTTTGGGGAGAACCAACGTGAGTGGGCCCGGCCAAAACGCCTGGGCGAGCTTCCGCGCGGAGTCGTTGATTATCGCAACCTCATCGGCCTGTGCGAGGGAGTTGACGTGAACGATGAGGGGATCGTTGGCCGGCCGCCCCTTCGCTCTAAAAATTGCCCGGCACGCCTTGGCGTTGAAGGCATCCGCTGCGAGCCCGTAAACCGTTTCAGTCGGTGCCGCGACCAAGCCACCGCCCGCGAGCACACCGGCGAGGTAGGCGAGATTCTTGGGAGTGGGGCGGTAAACTTTTGCCGTGACGGTTGATTTCATGACATGAAAAAGGCCGGAGGGGTAAGCTCCGGCCTTCGCTGAAAATCCTAAACCGGTCGCTTAGAGGGCGAGCAGGTTGTTACGGGACTGTTTGATGGTCTTGGTAACGGCGCGCTGCTGCTTGGCGGACAGGTGGGTGTATTTGCGCGGCAAGATCTTGCCGGTGTCGGTGACGTAGTTGCGGAGAGCCTGGGGAGTGGTGAAGGGAATCTGCTCCGGAGTGAGGCTCTGCTGGGTGGTTTCGGTCGTGCTCATTTGAAAAAGGGGAGAAGGAAAACCCGCGCAGGCAAGAGTTGTCAATCCGCAATCCAGTCCTCACGTTCTCCTCCGAATTGGTGTTGGGATCGTCCTCGTAGCTCAACTGGATAGAGCAGCGGTTTCCTAAACCGCTTGTCCCGGTTCAAGTCCGGGCGGGGGCACCAGCTTTGATTCGCTTTTGCGGTGCCCACGCGCAACATTTTGATCTTTTTCAGCGTCTAGCCCCCTATCATTCGTATGCGTTTTTCCCATAGCCGCTCTCTCCGCGCGTCCCGTCGTGCGTTCACCTTGCTCGAGATCTTGGTCGTCTTGGCGATCATCGGTCTCCTTGTCGGCCTCGCGGTCACCCGCGTGGGCGGTATCTTTGGAACGAAACAAGAGGACATCGCCCGTCTCTTCGTTAACTCCAGCGTGAAGACTCCGTTGACGGCGTATCGCATCGATATGGGCGGGTATCCGACGACGGCGGAGGGCCTTCAATCCCTCGTGACCGCTCCCGCCAGTCGCGGTGATTCGTGGAAAGGGCCCTACATCGAGTCCCCCGGCGGCAAGCTCCCGGTCGATCCTTGGCAGGAGCCTTACGTTTACCGCTTCCCCGGTGTGAAAAACAAGGACAGCTACGATCTTTTCTCGAAGGGGCCCGACAAGATCGAGGGCACCCCTGACGACATCGGCAATTGGTGAGTCGCCGGCGAAAGGCACGCGTTGTTATGACTGTAACCGCTCCGAGATCGGCCGCCCGGCGGAGTGGGTTCACATTGCTCGAGATCCTGGTCACCCTGGCGTTGATCGCGTTGCTCACCAGCGTCCTGGTGCTGGGGATTAACCGGTTGCTGAGCGATCGACCCCAAAGCGCCGACCAGCTTTTCTGGCTGGCGGCCGGGGAGGTTCGCAAAGACGCCCTGCTGAACAACCGGGATGTGCGCCTGAGTCTCGACCCTAAAACCCACGAGTTGGTGGCGTGGTCCGAAGGCGGTGAAACGCGGCATGCGTTTGTCCCGAAGGAGACGGCTGAATTGGAGTTCCTCGCGCCAAAGACCCCTAACAACGTTTCGGCCGTTTTGATCGGCGGCGACTTGGTCGAGACCCAGACGATTCCCTTCGTGATGTTTTACCGGGATGGCACGTGCTCGGCTTTTCGCGTGCAGTTGAAGACGCGCAACGGTGCCCGGGTGCTGGAGATTGATCCATGGACGTGTGCGCCGATGCTCGCCGCCCAACCTGCCCGATGAAACGCACGCCTCAGTCGGGGTTCACGTTGTTGGAGGTGTTGATCGCCATCGCGATCCTCGCGACTGCGGCCATCGCGATCGGGGTGGCGTATGTGAATGTGCTGAACGGATACGAAGTCGCCCGGCGGGTGACGGTCAGTGACCCCGAATTGCAGTTTGCCCGGGCTCAACTCCTCGCACAGCCCGATGTCGAGCTCGCGCGCCAAGGCGGTGATTTCGATGCCGCCGACGGTCGCCGCGTGCGCTGGACTGCGGGCATCGAGCCGACCACCCAGGCGGATCTGTTTACGGTGACCTTCCAGTGCGTGCTGGCGGGCTCGAACTCTCAAAAAGAGCACACGACGACGCAGGTTTTCCGCGTGCTGCGCCCGACTTGGTCGGTGCCGACCGAGCGCGCCACGCTTCGCGCCGCGTCGCGTGAGCGTATCCGCAAAATTTTAGACGAGGTGAACAAATGAAGCGCGGGGGGTTCACGATGTTGGAAACGTTGGTCGCGCTGGCGCTCACGGGTTTGCTCCTGGTGGCGCTCAATACGTTTGTTTTTTCGATGGGCGAGCTGTGGGGACGCAACACCGACTTGCGCCTGTTTGATCAGCATGTGCGCGCGGTGACGCGTTTCCTCGAACGCGAGTTGCGCGCGGCGGCGTTGCCGCCGGCGGGCGTGGCGGATGAAGCGCCGATCACGGTGAAGGAAATCCGCACGCAGGGGGGCGCGACGGAGACGTTGCTCACGTTTGAGCTCGTGGAGGGCAGCCGAATTTTTACGTGGCCGGGTCAGCCCCTGCCCGACGTGGTGTGTTCGCTGTCGGTGCGCGAAGGCGCGGGGTTGTTGTTTTTGTGGCACTCGCGGTTGGAGAAGGAGTTTGCCACCCAATCGCCTCGGGAAACCCTCGTGTCGCCCTTGGTGTCGGGCGTGAGTTACGACTACTACGATGCCAATTTCAAAAACTGGAAAAACGAGCTGCAGCCGCGTCGTAGTAACCAAGGCGAATACGAAGCCCCGCAGCGCTTGCGCGTGAAGTTCACGTATCGCACGCGTTCACAGGAAGTGCTCATCACGTTGCCCACGGTCACGCAGGGCGTGCCCGCATTCTGACCAACCTGATGAACGCCTTGCATCTCCATCGCCGCCGGCGCGGCTCCGTGCTGCTCATCGTGTTGGTCACGCTGGTTTTTGCCACGTCGGCGCTGCTGCTCTTCATCGAGAAGGCGAGCACCGACCTGCTGGTCCCGATACGCGAAGCCGACGCGGCGCGGCTGCGGGTCGAGGCCTACTCGGCCCTTGAGACCACGTTGGCGGTGTTGGAGGAGTTTCGTGAAGTGGCCGATGGCCTGCATAGTCCGGCCGAGGGCTGGGGGGAACCGCTGGAGTTTGCCGGCTACGAGCCGGGCGAGGGCCGCACCGTGGAGGTCACGATGGAAGACGAGAGCGCCAAGCTGCCTCTGCCCAACGTAAAACCGGAGGTGCTCGTGGCGTTGTTGGAGCACTGGCAGATCTCGAACATCGACGCGGAGCGCATCGCCGACTCGTTGTTCGTGTGGATGAGGAAGGACTTTACGCCGACCGGAATCGGAGCGAGCACGGCGCAGGATTACGAGTCGCTGGCGCTTCCCTTCACGCCTCCGCAACGGTCGCTGCGTTCGTTTGCGGAACTCGCTTCCATCGAAGGCGTGCGCCAGGCGTTTTTCGATGAAGCGGGGAATCCCAACGACGTTCACCAGCGCTTCATCGAGACGTTTTCGCTCTACGATTTTGAGTCGCCCAACATCAACGGCGCGCGCCTTGAACCCTTGCTCGCGCAGGAAGTTTTTGACGCTCAGCAGCTGCGGCGGCTCAACGACTATCTCGCCGGCGCCGGTTCGTTCCAAGGGCAGGGCCCGGGGTTTTTCCAAAACACGCGCAGCATCGCGGCGGTGGCGGGCGGCGAAAGCGCGCGCCTGGGTTTTGGGACGACGGTGCAGGCGTTGCGCATTACGGTCACGGTGAGGCAGGGCCTCTCGTCCTTTCGACTGACCACGGTGGTTGCGCCCAGCGGCGGGGCGAAGATCGTGTCGGCCAGCAAAACCGATCTCGACGCTGCCCCTTCAGCTCCTCCAGCCGGGGCGCCGATCCCGCAACCGCCGCCCCCCACCGCTTCTCCCGAGAATCCCGCTACCGCCGCGCCGAAGACCGTAGATCTTAAATACCCGTTTACGTTTCTCGAAATCCGTGAAAACGATAGGACGGTCACGCCAGCCCTTTCCGACGAACCGACCGCATGAGTTTCTCCTCGCTCAAACGCTTTTTACCCGCCCCGCCGCCCCGCCGCGTGGTTCTTTTGTCGGACACACTGTTTTTTATGCGGTCTGTGCCGGTGACCGAAGGAGCGACCGCCGCTGACGTGGCCGCACAGACCGAGCTGGCGATCGAGACCCTCGCGCCGTTTCCCATCGCGCAACTTTACTACGGGCACCACTGGCTGCCCGGCGCGGACTATGCACTGATCTACGCCGCCTACCGGAAACGTTTTACTGCGGAGGACATCGAGACTTGGGCGGACGCCGAGGCAGTCCTGCCGTCGTGTGTCACGGTGCTGAAAAACAACGACGTGCCCACACCCGCCACGGTGTGGATCGTCCCGGGGGCGACGTCGCTGACCGGACTTTATTTTGCGGACGCGAGCGGCGTGCCGACTCACGTGAGGGTCGAGTCGCTCGGCGCTGATGCGGTCGATGCGGATCGCGAGCGGGTGCGTAATACGCTGCTCGGCGCGTTCGCGGAAAAACTCCACGTCGTCGATCTCGCCGGCGAGCCGCAGTTCGACGCCGCGTCACCACAGGGCGAATTCGTTTTTCGTGCGGGCGAGCTTGAGGCGCATTTCCAGCCGGCCGATATCGCGCCTCTTGATGTGCGCGACAAGGGCGAGCTGGAAGCGCGCCGCCGGGCTCAGGCGCGCGATGTGATTTTATGGCGGACGTTTCTCGGCTGCGGGGCGGCGATCGCGCTGGCGGCTTTGCTGGAACTGGTGCTCGTCGGCGCCTCGATCTGGCAGAACCGACGCCTCGCCCAAGAGGCGAGGCAAAAACCCGTGGTCGAAACCGTCATGACGTCGCAGACGTTGGCGACACGCATCGACGAGCTTTCGACGAAGCGCCTGCGGCCGTTTGACATGCTGGCGCTCATCAACACGGTGCGGCCCCGCACGATCCAATTCATGCGCACGGAAACCCGGGGCCTGCATACGTTGGAAATCGAAGCGCAGACGAGCGCATCGGGAGACATCGACGTGTTTCGCTCGGCGCTCAACCGCCTGGCCGGTTGCGAAAAAGCCGAGGTGCTGGACCCGCGCAGTCGCGACGGCCTTTCGACCTTCCGGTTAGTCGTCACCTTCAGGCCCGATGCGTTTAAGCCGGAGCCCGAACCCGTTCAACCCCCGCCCACACCCGCTCCGCCGGGATCCGAGTCGGCGCAACCCAAACCGGAGGCCCAGAAATGAAAGCCTATTTCCTAAGCCGCCTCTTGCGTGAAAAAATCCTCCTGGTCGCGTTCGCACTGCTGGGGGCCGCGATCTGGCTTTCGGGTGTGAGCGAACGCGTCGGCACTCAGTGGCGTTCAATCAGGACCACGTCGACCGATCTCGATGTGCAGCAACGCTGGTTGTTGCAACGCGAACGGATCGAACGCGAGGCCACGTTGGCGATCGAGGATCTCGATCCGGCGAAGACGTTCGACAGTGTGCGGTTGCAAAGTGAGCTCAACGCGCTCGCCCGGTCGGCGGGGTTGTCCAACTACGATGTGTCGGACAGCCGCACGGCGCGAACCAGTCAATTTGCGGTGCACTCGGTGCGGTTCTCGGCGCGCAACTCCGACATGGGTGCGCTCATCCGCTTCTACCAAGCCTTGGCGCAGCGGGCACCGTATCTGGGGCTGGAGGAGTTTGCGCTGGGGAGCAACCGGTCGAACCCCAACCAACTCACCGCCTCGTGGCGCGTGACGTCGGTCGAGATCGCGCGGTGAGCCGCAAACGAGCGAAAGGGGGATGCCTGAGGTCTCAAGAAAACTGGCTGCAAGAACGTACATAGTGGTGGGGTCGGTCCGGTTTGGGAAAAGGGGCCGAATGTTGTTTAGA
>JANODO010000200.1:0-17866 GCA_031412735.1 Rariglobus sp.
GGGGGCTCGGCCCGGCGGCGTGAGCTTGTGCGCGCGGGCGGGCGGGTCGTCTCTCGACGTGTGCGGCCCGATGTAGCCCCGACCGGTGGTCGGGGTTTCTCGGAGACGCCCGACCACCGGTCGGGCCTACACCAGACAAAAGTCTCGTTTCATCCCGTAACTGGTATCACGACTAAATTTTTGGATTGGTGTAGCCTCACCTTCCGTGAGGCCGGGTAGTCTCTCGGCGTGTGCGCGCCCAACCGGCCTGACACCAGGTCAGGCCCTACAGGGGTGATTTTTCGTGGGACGTCACACCAGTCGCCTCTAGTAACGATTACACCTCGTAATGGGACTTTAGCATGGCCCGATGTAGCCCCGACCGGTGGTCGGGGTTTCTAGGAGACGCCCGACCACCGGTCGGGCCTACACCAGACAAAACCAGGTCAGGCCCTACAGGGTGATTTTTCATGGGGCGTCACATTAGGTCGTTACTCGCGACGGCGGCGCGCCGCGACCGCCGGGCTGGTGCGGCGCGCCCACGCGTAGAATTTATCTCCTCAGCAACGGAATCAGCTTGGCGCTGGCGTCGCGTGCCTGGGCTAACATCGCAGTGTGGCTTTCCGTCAAAATCTGCAGGCGGGCGAGCGTGGTGCTTTCCGTGGCCAGGTCGCTGTCTCGGATAACCGACAACGCGGCTTCGTGATTCGTCCGCGCCGTCGTGACCACGCCGGCCGCGAAACCCAAGCGGCTCTGCACCGAGCCGACGACCGATTGCGTAGAACCGAGCTGGTCCAACGCGGTGCTCAAACCCGCGACCGCACCTGCACCACTCATCGTAAAGGTGAAATTGCCGGAGGCATCTTGTCTGACGAGGTCTCCCATCGCTCCGGCGCGCAGGTTCAGCGCGGGCAACGTAAGACTGTCGTCCACTTCCAACCCGATCGACAACGTCTCGCCCGCAGCGGGGCCGAAGAGCGCTTTGCCGTTGAAGGAGCCCAGCGGGTTGCCCACATCGCTCCCGCCAATCTCGGCACTGGTGCCGCCAACGCTCTGGCGGAGCTGCGCCTGGATTTGCACGAACTCGGCGTTGTAGGCGGACTTGTCGCCGGAGCTCTGCAGCGGGCTGTTGGACAGCGTGGTGAGTTCGCTCATACGCGTCACCAGACGGCTGAGGCCGCGGAGTTGCTCGGAGGTGACTTGCATGCGGCTCACGCCGTTTTGAAGGTTGACCTCCAAACCGGAGAGGCGGGATTGCTGCGCGTCGAGCTTGGTGGCCTGGCCCACGCCGGCGGCGTCGACCGAGGGGCGATCCAGGCGTTTGCCGGAGGAGACGCGCGAGGAGGCGACGTCGGAGAGAGACTGGAGACGGCCGAGGCCGGCGGCGAGCCCGAGGGCTCCTTGATTCATGTTGAGCGAGGACATCGGGAAAAGGTTCAGGACTTGGCGGGACCGGCGTGGGGAGCGAGGCGGGGCAGCGAGGGCAGGCGTGGCGTGGCGCCGGAGGGCGACGACACGGCGGCGGCTTGATTATTGGCGGCGATGTCGGTGAGGACTTCTTTGCGCACGATGGAGATTTCGCGCGGGGCCTGAATACCGATCTTCACAATATCACCGTCGATCCGGGTGATGCGGATCTCGATGTTGTCGCCGATGACGATCGCTTCGTTAACCTTTCGGGTGAGGACGAGCATGGTGGGGATCAGCTGGCGGTGACGAGGGGATGGCGGGCGCTGTATTGGCCGTGGTTGGCCACCACCACCTGGCGGGCGATGCCCGTGCGGCGGTTGATGATAATCGGGCCAACAAGATTCACGGTGGCAGTAGAGGCCTGATCGCGGACGGTTACAATGTTCAACACGAGGGCGTCGGCGGATTCAGTGATGCCGAGCGCGGCCGCGTCGTCGTCAAAGAGCTCGGGCGCATAATCCGGCACGAGGCCGGCCGGGTCGATCACCACGAAGTGCAACGGCGCGGGCCCATGCAGGCGCAGCCATTGAAACGGAAGCTGGTCGGCAAGATGGAAAACCTCGCCACGCCCGTGAGCGGGAAAACCAACGATGCCAACAGGGAACTGAAGTTCGAGCGCGGGCGGCAACCCGGACTCGGGCAGCAAGGTGGATTCGGCCAGGACTTTCATAAGCGGGAGTAGAAGCGGTGGATTGGGGAAAGGGGATGATCAGCGGAGATAATCGAGCAGCGACATCTTCAAGATGGTTGCGGCGGAGGAAAGAGCGGCGTCGTAGGCTTGGGAGCTCTGATTGAGCTTCACGATGGTGGACGGGAGGTCGACGTCGCTCTCGCCGGAGATCTGGCGATTGAGCTCGTCGATGCGCGCCCGCTGCTGGGTCTTGCTGATTTCGATGCGGAGCTGGACGGCGCCGTGTTGGCTGAGCGCGTTGACCAGGTCGTCCTCTGCGGTCACGAGGGGCGCGCGGGTCGCCTGGACTGCGGCGCTGTCGCCGGCGGCGAGCCCGTCCCGCAGGGCGACGAGTTGGTTGATAAAACTGGCGATGCCGGTGTTCGTCGTGGCGTCGGTCATGGGCTGGATGCTGGCACCATCGCCGAGCGGGACGGTGAGGCGACCGGTGTCGCCCGCGTAGGCGACCCCGGTGATCGCACCGCCGGCGGAGCGGGTGACGGTGTAAGGAGGAGTCCCCACGGCGGTGCCGGCGAAGAGATAGTCGTTGCGCAGGCGGCTGTTGCCCAGGCTCACGGCCTGTTCAAGGAGTTGGTCCACCTCGGCGGCGTAGGCTTGCATGCCTTGCACGCTGGTTGAGCCAGTGCCGAGAATGCCGAGCTCGCCGGCGCGGTCGGAGAGGCTCTTGATCTGCTCAAGTCCGGAGTAGGCGGTCTTTGAATACTCCAGGGCGGCGTCCGCGTTGCGCGTGAATTGGAACAGCGAGCGTTGCTCCATCTGGTTCGCGACGATGCGACCCACGGCGGCAGGATCGTCGCCGGGTTGGAAGATGCGCTGACCGGTGGAGATCTGGTTCTGCAACGAGGTCTGCTGGGCGCTGAGGCGCTGGAGCTGGGTGACGATGGCGTTGCTGATGCTGCTGGTGGGGATGCGCATGGCGGGAGGATTTTGACCGGTGAAGCGGGACTCAGCCCATGCGGTTGATCACGGTGTCGAGCAGGTCGTCGATGATCGAGATCACGCGGGAGGAGGCTTGGAAGGCGCGCTGGTATTTGGTGAGGTCGGTGAGTTCTTCGTCCATCGAAACGCCGCTGTAGGAGTCGCGTTGCTGGCGGACGAGGGTCTCGATACGCGTCTGGTCATCGAGGTTGGCGGACACCCCGGCGACGTCGCGGCCGAAGCCGCTGACCACGCCGGAATAATATTGAGCAAAGGTGCCGTCGATCTGGTCGCCTCCGGTGGTCGAGAACACCCGCGTGGACAACGCCGAGACGGCGAGGGCGAGGGTATTGTCGCCGGGAGCGGCGGGGTTGTCGGAGGCCTTCAACCCGGCGGCGGTGAGACCACCGGCGAGCGCGAGCGTGCCGGCGGCGGAACCGGCGGTGAACTGGAAGAAATTGCCGGTCGCGCCGGTGGGATTGTAGGCGGTGTTGACCGAGGTGGCGAATTGCGTGGCGAGCGCTTCGAGCTCGTCGCGGAGAGTCTGCACCGTGCCGTCGCGGGTGGCGAGGAGGCCTTTGACGGAGCCGCCGCCCAGGGCGATGGGCGTGGCGGCGGTGCCGGCGGTGAGTTGCGTGCCGTCGTAGGCAACCGGGTTGGTCACGACGCCGAGGGTAACCAGGTCGATGGCGGCACCGGCGCCGTCGCGCACAAACACATCGACCTGCCCGGCCTCGGTGGCGTTGGGGCGGGTCTCGATGGCCATCTTGGCGGCGAGTTTCTCCAGGCTGGCCTGGCGCTGGTCGCGCAAGTCGCCGGCCGAGCCGGCGGCGTTGATCTCGCTGCGGCCGATCTGGGCGTTGAGCGTGGCGATCGTGGAGAGCAGGTCGTTGATGGACGCGGTGTCGGTCGAGACCTCCGAACCGAGATCGGACTGCACCTGGGCGAGACGGGAGTCGGTGAGACGGAACCGCTGGGCGAGCGAGTCGGCCTGCTGGAGGAGCGTCTGGCGTTCGCCGAGATCGGTGGGGCGGGCGGCGACGGCCTGGAAACCGTTGAAGAAGGCACCCAAGGCGGCGCCGAGGCCGTTGGCCGTTGAGGCGGAGGTGCCGTCGGCGGCCTGGGTGCGGTCGATATTTTCGCCGAGGGCGGCCTGGGATTTACCGTTGGCGTTCTCCGAGGCGGTGAGCGCGGCGGTGAGGCCAATCTCGCGGACGAGCTGGCGGTCGAGCAGGCTGTCGCGGAGCTGCTGAATGGACTTGGCCTCGATGCCGAGCGACTGCACGCCCTGCGGAGTGATCACCGTGCCGCGTTCGCCGAAGACGACGCGCTGGCGGGCGTAGGAGGCGTTGTTGACGTTGGCGAGATTGCGCCCGGCCGTCTCGACGCCACGCGACTGCGCGTTGAGCGATTGGACGGATTGTTGAAGACTGCCGAAGAGGCCGGACATAAAAAGTTGAGGGGAGAAGTTTAAGTTGAAGAAACGGTGGCGGCAGAGGATCGGGCTTAAACTTAATCTATAAGTCTTAAACGGCGTGCGGGAGCGCGCTCAGCCGGTGGCCTGGAGCGCGGCGGCGGGCGTGGCGATCGCCCCCACGCGACCGGAGGGGGCGTAGGTGCGCGGGCGCGCGGCCGGGTGGAGGGTGGCGAGAGCTTCGCGGTGAAGCTCCACGGCGCGGGCGAGAATCGTGTGGTTCTGGCGGGCGCGGCGGCGCACGCGGTGCAGCAGGTGGTTGATCTCGTCGATCAGCGCGGTGAGCAGCGGGCGTTGGTCCTCGGGAAAGTAGCGGAGCAACTGGCGCAGCGACGCATCGCCGGACTCGCCCTGAGCGAGGGCGAAGTTGGTGACCCACGTCTCGCGTTCTCCGCGGTTGCGGGCGGTGTCGGCGGCGAGTTGTTCGATTGCCTCCGAGGTGTCGGTCACGGCTTGGACCTCGCGACGCCACAACTGGCCTTGTTGTTGATCGAAAAGCGCGAGCAGCCCGCCGTAACCGGCGAGCTCGGCGCGGAGGAAATCCACTAGGGGGACAAGGGTGCGCGAGTTCATTTGGCTGCGGCGGCGGGGGCTGCGGGTGAGAGTTGACGGGTGATGACGCTGGCGAGGCCGAGGCCGCCACCTTGGGAAATCGAACCGGCGAGCACGTCGGTGAGCATGTAACCGTAGACGCCGCCGCCGCTCTGGCTGCTTTCTTCTCCGGTGAGGGAGCCGCCTTCCATCAGGGGCTCGATGGCGGGTGCGAGAAGCTGGCGCACCATGATGGCTTCAAATTGCTGGGCGGCTTTGGCGAGCTCCTCCTTGGAGGGTTTGCGCGGAGGGGCGTTGAGGCTGTCGGACGAATCGGTTTTGAGGGCGGGGTTGACCGATGAAAGGGGGGAAATAGTCATGGCGGTGAAAGGTTAATTGATGATCAGCTCGGCTTGCAGGGCGCCGGCGGCTTTGAGGGTTTGGAAAATCGACATCATCTCACGGGTGGTCACGCCCAGAGCGTTGAGCGCGGAGGCGAGCCGATCCACCGAAGGGGCGTCGGGCACGACCTTGAAGCCACCCTTGCTCTCTTTCACGTCGGTCTGGGTGCTGGGCACGATGGCGGTCTGCCCGCCGGAGAACGCGTTGGGCTG
The DNA here is from genome assembly GCA_031412735.1 of Rariglobus sp. Classification (GTDB taxonomy): domain Bacteria; phylum Verrucomicrobiota; class Verrucomicrobiia; order Opitutales; family Opitutaceae; genus Rariglobus. Next base: position 5,678 of record JANODO010000200.1, read on the forward strand.
GGAGACGCCGAGGGTCGAGGAGACCGTGATGGTGAGCGCGCCGTGACTGATGGCGACCTGGGACAAGCCGACCGAGGACGTCGCGACGATGGTGCCGGTGCGTTCGTTGATCACGATGCGCGCGGAGGTGTCGGGCGTGACGGTGACGGCGCCCACATCGGCGAGGAAGGCGACGTCGTGGCCGACGTATTCGGGGGGCAAAGTGAGATCGACGGTGGCGGCGTCGCGGGGGCGCGCGGCGGCGGCGGGGAACGCGGCGTTAATCGCGTCGGCCATGCGGGACGCTGACGTGTAATCGGGAGCGGTGAGCGAGAGAGCGAGGCGCCCGTCGCGGACAAACGTCGCGGCGATCTCGCGCTCGACGATCGCACCGTTGCTGATGATACCCACGGTCGGGTGGTTTTTCTGGACGGTGGCGCCGCCCGCTCCACCCGCTCCACCGCTGATGCCACCCATGACGATGGCACCCTGGGCGACGGCATACACGCGGCCATCGGCGCCGAGGAGCGGAGTTTGCAAGAGCACGCCGCCTTGCAGCGACTTGGCGTCGCCCATCGAGGCGACCGTGATGTCGATGCGCGTGCCGGGTTTGATGAAGGCACCGATGTCGGCCGTGATCATGACGGCGGCGGCGTTCTTGGCCTTGATGACCGTGGGGTCGATCTTGAGTCCGTTGCGCTCAAGGACATTGGCCACCGAGCGGAGCGTGGTGATGGCGTTGGCATCACCGTCGCCGGCGAGACCGACCACGATACCGTAGCCGATCAATTGATTGTCCCGCTCACCATCGACGCGCACCAGATCCTTGACCCGCGCCGCTTGCAGCGGCGCGGGAATGACGAATGCCAAGTGACCAATGACGAATGCGCAGAGGAGGGCGCGCACGGTGGAAAAGAGAGAAGTGGAGGGTTTAAAATTCATGCCATTCGTCATTGGTCATTGGACATTCGTCATTACGCGCGGAGCGCGTCAGAACGGCCGCAACTTTTCGTAGAGGTTGCTCAACCAGCCGCGTTTCTGGGCGTCGGTCAGGCTGCCGTCGGAGATGAACTCGAGGCGCGCGTTGGCGATGTTGGTCGAGGAAATCGTGTTGGCGGAACTGATGTCGGCGGGACGGACGAGGCCGTGGAGAACGACGTTCTGCGTCTCGCCCGAGAAGGTGAGCTTGCGGGCGCCGGCGATCACGAGGTTGCCGTTGGGCAACACGTCGGTGACCAACACGGCGGCGCGAGCGGTGAGCGTCTGGCTGTTGCTCACATTGCCGCCGCCATCGAAGGCACTGTTGCCGCCGAAGCCGACGCCGGGGAGCTGCCCGCCTTTCGTGCCGAACTTGCTGACCGAGGAGGGGAAAAGGAACTGGGATACCGAGGCGTCGGCGCTGGACTTGGTCGAGGTGCTCTTCTTCTGCGAGGAGCTGGTGGCGGCGTTTTCATCGACCACCACGGTGAGGATGTCGCCGACCTGGGCAGCCTTGATGTCGGCGGCCACGCCCTGTTCGCGGGAGCCGGGTGCGGTCCAGAGCGAGTCGGCAAACGCGGCGAGCGGGAGCAGCGGGAGGAGGAGAAGTCGGGGCAACATGACGGGGACGGGTTGAGTGGTTAGAAACGGATGGTCGCGCGTGAGTCCGCAGTGACCTCGGCGACGAAGTCTTTTTTGGAATCGGGATTGCGCACCCGCACGGTCTCGCCGCGGCCGGCGTCGTTGAGGGCGATGGCGCGTAAGGTGACCGTGAGCCGGCCGTCGGTGGCGAGCACCTCGATGGTCTGGCCGCGACGCACCAGCGGGTGACGGATCACATCGCGGCGCGTGAGCAGGCGGCCCGCCGGGATGGCACGGGCGAACGCCATCTCGTTGACGGCGCTTAAAGGCAGCGCGTCGCGTTCGCGCAACGCGTCGAAACGGCGAACGTCGGCGGCGGCGGGATCGAGGGGCGCACCGGTCGGGGCGGCATCGCGCAGGGCGAGGCCGTCGCGCCAGAGTTCGGCGCGCAACACGAGGGTGTGCTCGGCGGAGCGGCCGGCGTCGTCGGTCGCACGCACGGTCACGAGCACTTGCGGGGCGAGCTCGGAGGGCGCCGAGACGATGACGAGGTCGGCGTCGGCGGGCGTGCCGGCGGGACGCGAGCGAATCCAGGAGAGACGCAGCTCGCCGGCGGTGTGATAACGGTCGGCCAACAAGGCGCTGAGTGAAACCAGCCAGAGGTCTTCGGTCGCGGGAGCGGTTGCCGGAGCGGGTGCGGCCGACGACGCGGCGGCCTGCGCAGCGACGGGCGACGGTGCGATGACCGCGAGGCTGGCGGCGAGCGAAGCGATGGCCGAGAAAGTGCGGAGAAGCGTGTTCACTTTTTGAGTTGGTTCACGTTTTGCAGCATCTCGTCGGAGGTCTGGATGGACTTGCTGTTCACCTCGTAGGCGCGCTGGGCGACGATGAGGTTCACCATCTCTTCGACGATGTTGACGTTGGACGTCTCGATGTAGCCCTGCATGACGCTCGCGTAGCCCTGCTCGCCCGGCTGGCCGGTCTCGGCGGTGCCGCTGGCGCCGGTCTCGCCGTAGAGGTTGCCACCGAGACTTTGCAGACCGGCCGGGTTGGCGAAGCGCGCGACGGTGAGGCGGAACGTCTGGTTGCCCTCGGCGGTCTGGTAAGTGACCTCGCCGTTTTCGGAGACGTTGATGGCGACGGTGCCGGGGGGCACGTTTTGAAAACCGCTGAGCACGGGGCGGCCGTCGGCGGTGACGACTTGGCCGGTGGCGTTGAGCTTGAACGAGCCGTCACGCGTGTAGGCGAGCGTGCCGTCGGGACGCTGCACCTCGAAGAAACCGTCGCCCTGCAACGCCAAGTCGAGCCGCTCGCCGGTGTTGGTGAGCTGGCCCTGCGTAAAGACCTTGGAGGTCGCGGCGACGCGCGAGCCGTTGCCGACCTCAATGCCGGTGGGGACGAGGTCGCCGCCGCCGGACTCAGCGCCGGCTTTGCGCGGCTTCTGGTAGAGCAAGTCTTGGAATTGAACGGTGCTGCGCTTGAAGCCCGGCGTGTTTACGTTCGCGAGGTTGTTCGCGATGTTGTTCAGGTTGACCTGCTGGGCTTCCATGCCGGTGGCGGCGGAGTAGAGGGAGAGATTCATGAGTGGCGGGGCTTAACTGAAGGTTTCCAAAGTGCGCTCCATGAGTTTGTCGCGGCTTTGAATCATTTTTTGGTTCGCTTCGTAGGAGCGGGCGATGGTGACGAGATCGATCATCTCGCGAAGAGGGGCGACATTGCTGGATTCGAGGTAGCCCTGTTGCACAAACGGTTTTTCAACGGGCTTCATTTCCATGCCTTCGGGCAGCTCGAAGAGGCCGCCCGGGAGCGAGCGCAACATCCCGAGCTGGTCGGTCTCGACGACGGCCAGCTTGCCAAGGATGGCATCGCCCTGACGCACGGTGCCATCGCTTAACACGACGGGGGCGGTGCCGTTGGGCCGGAGTGTGATCGGGTTGCCGGCGTCCGTGAGGATTTCGAGTCCCTGACCGTTGACCAAGGTGCGATCCGGGCGGGCCATCAACTCGCCGGCCCGCGTGTAGGCGAGGGCTCCATCGGGTTTGCGCACCGTGAAAAATCCCTCGCCCGCAATCGCCAGATCCAGATCGCGGCGGGTCGGTTGATTCTCGCCGGCGTCGAACGCGATCGCATAACGCGTCTGGGGGAACAAGGCCGGCATGCCCTCGCCGTGATCGGCACGCGCGCCTTTTTCAAAGAGGATCTCGCCCTTGTTCTCACCGGCCACCTGCACGGTGCGGCGCTTAAAGCCCGTGACCTGACTCGAAGTGATGTTCTGCGATACCGCGTCCTGCCAACGCTCCAGGGAGCTTAGCGAAGCCGCACTTTGGTATAGCCCAATGTTCATGGCACATGACTAAGCAGGGGCGATGCCACAATCATAAGTCACACTTTAAAAGGTATTTAACTCTAAAACACAAAGAGACCTGAGATAGGCTACCCCACCCCGGCAGAAATTTCCCCTGCGGCTCTTCGCTCCGAAAAGGGAGGGACCGCCTCCGTGCGGTCCGGTTTGGGGCCGTGGGTTTGGGGCCGAGGGCCGAATTCTACTTTCTTAAGCTGAAGGGCCGGAGCATTTTTTCCGTAGGTAGGCTGTCTGCTTGCAGACGCGGTTCGGAGCGCGAGCGAGCTCGCGGCCTACGTAGTCTAACCTCAAACCGGACGACACGGAGGTCGTCCCTCCCTGGGGAGCCCGGTCAACGGCCTGCTGCGTAGAGGCAGTCGATTTCGATGCGTTCGCCGCATCCGCAGGTCACCACGATGCGGGTGATGCGGTCGCCTTCGCGCACACAATCGATGCGCGGTCCGCCTCCGCTGCCGGCGTGGGCCTCGTGCGTGGCCAACGTGGGCGCGGGCGCGGAGCCGTTGTGGGTGAACACCGCGGAGGCGGCGGCCGCGCGCACCGGGGGCGTGTCAACATGCGGGCGGTCGGTAAGGAAGGGTTTCATGGTGAGGGCGGTGAAAAAAGTGAGTTGGCCGGGTTATTGGCCCCGGCTGAGGCCGTGGCCGGCGCAGGCGCGGCTGTTTTCGCCGGCGGTGTCGGCGGCGTGGTCTCGGGTGGTGCGGGCTTCTTGGTTTTGTTTTGGCCGAGCCGCAGGCTCAAGGTGACGCGCTGGTGGGCCTCCGAGTCGGGTGCCATCAGTGGCACGGGACGCGTGTCCGCATAGCCCGTGACCCGCTCGATTAATTTCTCCGCAACCGCGTAACGCACGAGGGCGCGACGGGCCGCGTTAGCGCGATCGGCGGAGAGTTCCCATGACCCGTAATCGGGTGCAATCGAGTCCAGTCCGGCGCGCGTGTGGCCTTCGATGACGACGTAGAAATCGTTCCGGTCGATCATCCACGCAAGGCTCTGCACCACAAAATTGCCCCACGAGGTAAACTTGGCGGTGCGGTCCTCGAAGAGCGGCTGGCGCGCGCGGTCGTAGAGCGTAATGCGCAGGCCGTCGCTGGTGACTTGGACATCGATCGGCTTCTCGGCGAGTTGCTCGTCGAGGTTGAGCAGCTTGTAAACGTCCTTGGCGACCGAGTTGAGAAACTGGAGATCGATCGTCTGCGCGCTCGTGGAGGCTTTGCCGCCGCCTTGTTCGGCCTTGTCTCCGGCACTGCTGGAGCTGGGCTTGTTGGAATCGAAGTTGAGCAAGCCCGCCTTCTGTTCGAGCGGTGACTTGAACGGGCTCTGAAAATATTTCGACGTGGCGATGAGCACTTCTTTGTCCTGGGCGGAAAGCCACATGACCAGGAAGAAAGCCATCATCGCGGTCATGAAGTCGGCGAACGCGACTTTCCAAGCTCCACCTTTGCCTGCCATGGTTTTGAGGGATGAGGGTTGGTGAACGAGAGCGGGGTGGAGTGGCGGCCGGGCGGGCGGTTATTTCAGCGCCTTCAGAATGTTTTCCAATTCCTCGGCACCGGGCTGGCAGTCGTGCGAGACGGTGCGGCGCGCCACCTCGATGGCGGTGATGGGCGCGTGCCCTTTGGCGAACCCGGACACCGCTGTGACGATGGAGCGCATGAAGGCGGTTTCGGCGCTGTTGATCGCGATGATGCGATTGGCGATGGGACTCACGATGCCGTAAGCCACAAAAATGCCGAGCATCGTGCCGGTGAGCGCGGCGGCGACTTTCTCACCGACGACCTCGGGTCCCTCGGCGATTGCCGACATGGTGTTGATGATGCCGAGAACGGCGGCGACGATGCCGATGGCGGGCAATGAATCGGCCACCATCTGGTAGGCGTGAACCGGGTGGTCCGCCTCCTCCGCCTTGGCCTTGAGCTCCTCTTGAAGCATGGACTCCAGCTGGTCGGGTTTGATTTTGCCGTCGATTACCGGCTTGAGACCGTTGATCAAGAAATCCATCCGCGTGTGGTTGGCGGTGAAGGCGGGATATTTTTTAAAAATGGAACTGGTTGCCGGGCTCATGACGTGTTCCTCCAGCGCGATCAGGCCGCTGCGGCGTCCGATGATGAACATCTCGTAGAGCATCTTGAAGAGCTCGATGTAGCTGGCCTTCGTCTCGGACTTGCCGGAGATGGCGACCTTCAGCTTGGCCACCATTTCCTTCATAACCGGTATCGGCGTCGCGATGACGAGCACGCCCAACGCCATGCCGAGGATGACGACAAACTCCGACGGGTGCAGCAGCACGCCCGGGTTGCCACCGGCCATCATAAAGCCGCCAATCACACCGCCGAAGACGATCAATATTCCGATAAAAATAAACATGAAGAAGGGCGATTTTAATGCGTGAGAAAACCAGCGGCCGCGTCACGGCGGGGTAAACGGAAATCAGCGGTTGCGGGCGACCTCGACCTGAGCGCGCAAGCCGATGATGGCCCGGGCGTGAATCTGGCAGATTCGGGATTCGGTGAGTTTGAAAACCGCGGCAATTTCCGCGAGGCGCATGTTTTCGTGATAATACATCGCAAGGACACGTCTCTGAATATCGGGCAGTTCTTGGATTTTTTGAGCGATAAGTTGACCCAATTCTTCGTGTTCGAGCAACGCCTGCACCGGAACGGCTTGGTCGTCGGCAATCATTTCGTGGCGGCTGCCGCCTCCCCCGCCCTCCTCCATCTCGCTCGTGTTATCGATGGCCACGAAGCTGATCGGGCGCACCTCGACCATCCAGTGGTCATACTCCTTGCCGGTGAGACCCAGGTGAGTGCGAATCTCGTCGTCGGTCGGGGCGCGGCCGAAACGTTGTTCAAGTTCGGCGATGGCCACCTTGATTTTGCGGGCCTTGGCGCGCGCCCGGCGTGGAAACCAATCTAGGCGGCGCAGCTCGTCGAGCACCGCGCCGCGCACCCGCATCGTCGCGTAGGCGGCAAAGGTGTGCTGCTGCTCGGGATTGAAGCGTTTCACAGCGGCGATCAGGCCGGTCACGCCGACACTGAAGAGGTCGTCCGCATCGACATGGGCGGGCAACGTGAGCTTGAGGCGATCAACGACATTGCGCACGAGCGGCAGGTAACGTTCGAGCAATTCCTTCTCGTCGACCGCTCCGCCGGCGGTCTGGTAAACACGCCAGGCGGAGGAGGTGGCGGCGGCGACAGGCGGGCGGGCGTCAGAGATCGGGGCGTTGATGGCGACGGGAGCGGGCAGGGTATCGGAGTTCATGACGAGTGCGGGTTAGTTTCAGCGGGACGCGGAGGCAGGTTTCGGGCTGGCGGGCGCGCGGGCGGGTTGAGTCTTGGCGGAAAGTGAAGCAGGGGCGGGCGTCGCCTCGGCGGCGGCGTGTTGGGCGTCGGCGGCGGCGCGGCGGGTTTTGATCGTGTCGGCAAAGGCCCGGTCGAAGACGCCCCAGAACCAGCGGCCGACGAACGCCATGAGCAGGCAGGCCAGCGCCGCATCGCGCAGCACCAGATCGACCGCGCGGTCGGCGCTGAAACCCGTCACGGCCACCACCCCGAAGCCGAGCACGCCAAAAAAGAGGACGGCCGATCTCATGACGCCACCTCCTCGCCGCGCAGCGGCAACGTCCGTGCGAGCACGCGGCCGAGCACGTCAGAATCGATTTCGCCGGTGAGGCCGGGACCGGTGCTCAGGAAGAGCGGCGAGAGTTCGCCTTCGAGGAGGAACTCCCACAACCGCCCCCAGCGGGGTGTTTCGTCGAGATGGGTGCAGACGAGGTGCGTGGCGCCGAAATCGCGTCCGCGCGCATACGCGGCGCGCAACGCTTCGGCATCGTAGGCGGCATTGAGCACAAGCACGCGACCCGTGAAGTTCTCGCGTTCGAGGAAGGTTGCCAGGTCCTTGGCCTCGCGCGAACCGGCGACAGGCAAACCCGGCAGGTCGGCGAGCAAGAACTCGCCTTCGCCGACATCGGGGCACCCGGCTTCTGGCGCGTAATGATCGACCGGCACGCCGAGCGCCTCGCCAAACACATCGAGCGAGGGCGCGGGATTGGGCCGCTCAAACTCCACCCGCCACACCCGGCCGGTGCGGGCGCGCACGAACACTTCGCGCGAGAGCCACTTGCACAGCGCGGTCGTGCGCCCCACCCCGGCGGCGCCGAGGAACGCCACACGATCGGGCAGCGGGCGCGGCGGGCGCGCCGCCGCCCGCAGGTCACGTGAAAGATCGGCCAGCGCCTCGTGCAACGGCCGCCCGAGCGCGCGCGTCCAACCGGGCGAGGTTTCCAAGCGGCCGATCAACCGCTCGGGGAATCCGGCCTTGCGCAACACGGCGGGGAGGCGTGCGCCGTGGGACAACGCCAGCGCGCCGGCGGCGGGTTCTTCGACAGCCGGAGGAGGCGCGATCGGCGCGGGCTCGGGCAACTCGGCGACGACTTGAAAGCGGGGCGCGGCAAACCACCTGGCGAGTCCCCGGCGCGGCTGGCTGACCACGGAGAGCACCCGCGCCTCCGAGCCCAGGCGCCCACGAATCACCTCCACCGCCTCGGCGGTTGAAGCCACGTCGAACCGATAGGTTCCGGGAGCGGCGATGGGAGAGTGGGTGGGAGCGGAGGCGGTCATAGAAAATTAAGCGGCGCGGGCGATGGCGGGGGCGGCCAAGCCGGCCGGCGCGGGGATGATGCCAGCGTTTTCCACCTCGGTGGCGGACGGCAGCTCCTGGTAGGCGAGCACCGCGAGGCGCGGGAAAGAGGGTTCGAGAAAACGGCGTAGCGGCAGGCGGATCTCCGCACCGACGACGACCACGGCCGGGCCGCCGTTCTCGGTGAGCGTGGCGATGCCGCGCGACAGGTGTTCCAGCAGGTGGCGACCCATCACCGGGTCGAGCGCCAGACCGACATCGCCCGGGGTGCGGTGCACGCGGGCGGAAAGCGCCTGCTCCAGGCGCGGGTCGAGCGTGAGCGCCCGCACGATGCCGGGGCGTGCCTCGTATTCACCCACAAAATACAGGCCAAGACGGCGGCGCACCAGCTCGCTGAGGTCGTCCGCATTCTTGGTCGTCGGCGCGAAGTCGGCGATGCCCTCCAGGATGACCGGCAGGCCGAGCACCGGCACGCCCTCGCGCAGCAGGTTTTGCAAGACGCGCTGGATGATGCCCAGGTTGACCAGATCGGGCAGCAACTCGGAGACCAGCGCCGGGTGGGAAACCTTCACGTGATCGACCAGCGTCTGCACATCCTGGCGGCCGAGCAGCAGGTGGGCGGACGTCTTGAGCACCTCCGAAAGGTGCGTAACCACGACCGAGGCCGAATCGACGACGGTGTAGCCGTTGAGCTCGGCGATTTTGCGTTCGGATTCGTCGATCCAAACCGCTTCGAGGCCGAAGACCGGTTCGCGGCAGGGCGTGCCGCGGAGCGTCACCCGGCTGCCGCTCACGTTCATCGCCATCCAGCGGCCCGCGTGAACCACGCCGCGGCCCAGGGTTTTGCCGCGAAGGAGGAAGCGGTAGTCGTTGGTTTCGAGTTCCAGGTTGTCGCGCACCGAGATGGGCGGGACGATCAAGCCGCGCTCGCGCGCCAGGGTCTTGCGCACGCCGGTGATGCGGCCGAGCAGGTCGCCGCCGCGCGTGGCGTCGGCCAGGGGCAGGAGACCATAACCGACCTCGATCGCGAAGACATCCTGGTCGATGACCTTGCGGAACTCCTCCGGGATGCCGCCGAGTGCCGCCCCCGCTCCGGGGGAGGCACCGGGCGCGCCGGCTGTCGCCGGGCCTTTGCCCGCGCCGCCCGCGATGAGCGCCGCCACCGGGGCCTCGGCGAACTCATCGGGCTGCCCTTTGCCAACTTGAACCCCCACGTAAAACGCCAGACCGCCGAGCAGCGCGAAGGGCAGGATCGGCATGCCGGGCAGCACGCCGAAACACATTAACATGATGCCTACGATCCGCAGCGCGCGCGGATAAGCCACCAATTGGCGTCCAATCTGCGCACCGAGATTGGTGTTGCCCGAGGCGCGGGTGACGAGGACGCCGGCCGCCACCGAGACGATCAGCGCGGGGATCTGCGCAATGAGACCGTCACCGATCGAGAGCAGCGTGAACTTCTGCAACGACTCGGCCAGGGTCAGGTCCATTTGCATCACGCCGATCGCGAAGCCGCCGAGGATGTTGACCAGGGTGATGAGGATGCCGGCGATCGCTTCGCCGCGCACAAACTTCGAGGCACCGTCCATCGCGCCGTAGAAGTCTGCCTCTTTCTGCACCTTGAGACGGCGGGCGGTCGCGGTGACTTCGTCGATCACGCCGGCGTTTAGCTCGGCGTCGATGGCCATCTGTTTACCGGGCAACGCGTCCAACGTGAATCGCGCGGCCACCTCGGCGATGCGTCCCGCGCCCTTCGTGATAACCACGAAATTAATCAACACCAGGATGATGAACACCACGAAACCCACCACGTAGTTGCCCTGAATTACAAAGTGCCCGAACGCCTCGATCACCGAGCCGGCCTCGCCCTTGGTCAGAATCAAACGCGTGGTGCAGATGTTGAGCGCCAGACGGAACAGCGTGAACGCGAGCAGGATCGTGGGAAACCCCGAGAACTCGGGCGGATCCTTCACGTAGACGACCACCATCAGGATGAGCAGCGAGAACCCGAGGCTCATCGCCAGCAGCATGTCCAGCACCAGCATCGGCACCGGCATGATCAAGAGCAGCACGGTCGCGAAGAGCGCGGTGGTGAAGACCAGGTCGGCGCGCTTTTGGAAAAGCGGCGACGTGCCCGGTGCCGCCGCTGCGGGGTTCGTGACGCTGGGGGCGGGAGCGTTCATGCGGAGACGGCTCCTTCAACCGTGGCCGCCGCGGCGCGCCGGCTGGGCAGTCGATAAAAGTAGTAGCGATGCGTGCGATAAACGAAGGCGAGGATGCCCGCCACCGCTTGGAAAAGTTCGTTGGGAATCGCCTCCCCCACCCGCGCATTTGCGTAGAGCATGCGCGCGACGGGCCGGTTCTCCACCATCGGCACCTCGTGCTCGGCGGCGAGCGCCTTGATACGGCGGGCGAGCGCATTCTCACCCTTTGCGAGCACCACGGGCGCCGCATCGACGCCGCGTTCGTATTTGAGTGCGACGGCATAGTGGGTGGGATTCGTGATCACCACATCGGCGGTCGTGACGGCCTGCAGCATCTGCCGTTGAGCCAGGCGGCGCGCCATGCGCCGAATCGCCATTTTCACCAGCGCGTTACCCTCGGCCTGCTTGTGCTCATCCTTCACCTCCTGAAGCGACATCTTCATATCGCTGTTTGTCTTGTGCTTCTCGTAGGCGAAGCTGATCGCCGCGATCGCGCCGAGGCAGAGCACCAGACGCGACAACAACGACGTGGTGCCGTTGAGGATAAAGGTCCCGAGATAGGCCGCCTCGACCGGCGTGCTAAAAAGCGGGTCCGCCAACAGCTCGCGCATCGCGATCCACAGGCTGGCGCCGATCACCACCATCTTCACAAAATCCACCGCGCCTTGCACCGCGACGCGTTGCGAGAAGAGCCGCTTCATACCGGCCATCGGGTCGAGCTTCTCGAGTTTAAACCCGAACACTTCGGGTGTGAGTTGAAACCCGCTCTGAAAGCCACCCGCGAGCAGCGCCGCCAAGACCGAGCCCACCAGCACCGGTATCAGCACCACCGCGACCACGCGCCCCCCGGTCAACAACGGCAAGGGCACCTCGCCCGAACGGAAGCTCACCGCGTGCAACTGCGAAAACAAGGAGGCCGAATACTCCGCCACTTCGCGCGCCCCGCTGGCCGCGCCCAAACTCATCGCCCACAAGCCGGCGACCAGCCCAAGCACCACGCTCAATTCGGGCGTGCGCGCAAACTCCCCGCGATTATGCGCCTCGCTCAGGCGTTTCTCGGTGGGAGCCTCGGTTTTTTGGTCTTTATCCTGGTCGGACATTTCGGGGTGCCACCCAGATAGCAAGCCCGCTGCCAACGCCGGTTAACCCTTTTTTAGTAGTTATAAATGAATGCTTTATAATTTTTATAATAAATCGTGGCCGCGTGGTGACGCTTTCATTGAGAAATCCCCCTTCAGCATCGGCAAAAAGTGCCGCTATTAGATTTGGACGCTTTCGCCGAGAGCCGGCGGTTCAGTTTCAACCGCTGCGAGACCCAAGTTACTTCGGAGCGGACGCCTCGGAGAGCGGTTGGGGCGGTTGGGGCCGGGTCGGTCGGGTCGGTCGGGGTCGGGATGGTAGGGACGCATCTCCGAGGCGTCCGGTTCGGCATTCGCCCGCCGCTCTACCACA
>JANODO010000201.1:0-11877 GCA_031412735.1 Rariglobus sp.
CCGGCCTTGTTTGCGTCGTCTGGTTCTTATTTGGGCGCGAGCTGGCTCGCGATGAGCGGTTCTCGCTAGCAAGCTCGCTCCCACGTTGATACTCCGGCCGCAGTCGGGAGACGTGGTCCTCGGAATCGCCCATGAATGGGCTCCTACCTTTCGGAATCGGGAGCCGGCCGATCAGTTGCTGATCAGCACCATCGGGCCTTCGGCCTTCGGCACGCCACCCTTGCGCTCAAGCGAGACGGCGAAGGTCTGGGCGACCGCCACGTTTTTGCCGGGCTTGAAATTCAGGCGGGCGTCGCCGGTTTTCTCGTCGACCGTGAAGACGCCGCCATCAACCGGGATCGGATACTGCGGGTCGATGACCCAGAGCTGGTAATCTTTGTCCGAGGCCAACGCGGGAAGCTGCGAAACTACAAGCACACCTTCCTGGCGGTCGGGATTCCATATGGCGATCGCGCGGGCTTGGGGCGAATTGCCGGCCAGGGAGGCGAGCGAGGTGATCTTCAGTCGGGCCACATCGGCCTGCACGCGCAGGTCGGCGACAAGGCGGTCGGCGGAAACGAGGCGGTCGAGCTGACCGCGCGAAAGGATACGCTCGGCTTCGAGCAAGTTTTTGAGCGTGCCGGTTTCCAGGCGCGCGACTCGCTCGGCTTCGAGCACGAACTGAAGTTGTCCGCGGATGTTGAAGCTTTTGCTCGCGAAGAAAATCGCGGTGACGAAGAAGCAGGCGGCCGCCGCCCAGCCGAGCCATGCGGGGAGCACGAAGGGCAAAACGTAGGCCTCGGTGCGCTCCTGGGGAACGGCGGAATTCAGGATGCGGGCGCGGAGAGCGGGCGAGGGCGCACCGACGGCGGGTGCGGCGTAGGTGAGGTTGGCTGCGGTGTCGCGGAGCGAATCGACGAGGCGGCGCAGCTCGGCATCGCGGGCGAGCGCGGTTTGGAACGCGGAGAGCTCCTCGCCTTCGAGCAGGTCGAAGGCGTAGAGCGCGGCGAGTTCTTCGTGGCGTTCGTCGATCATAACTGCGGGGTGAGCACGTCGCGGAGTTTTAGCAGGCCGCGACGGATGCGGGCTTTGACAGTGCCGAGGGGTTGAGCCAGCTTTTCGGCGATCTCGTGCTGGGTGAGTCCGCCGAAGTAGGCGAGTTGGAGGGCGTCGCGTTGATCAGCGGGCAAGGTGGCGAGGGCTCGCCGGACGGCGGAGGCTTTTTCCTTGAGCCAGAGGTGGCCGGCGGAGTCGGAGCCGGTGGCGCCGGTGTTGGAATCGTCGTAGCCGAGGTCGGCGGGGGCGGCTTGGTCGAGGAGCTCGGCGCGACGGGCGCGGGAGCGGAGGCGGTCGATGGCGCGGTTGCGCACGAGCGTGGCGGCCCAGGCGAAGGCGTGTCCCCGCGAGGTGTCAAAATCGGCGGCCTTTTGCCAGAGCGTCACGAAGACGTCGTGCAAGACATCTTCGGCCTCGGCGGAGTCGCGGAGCACGTTGCAGGCGAGGGCGTGAAGGGGGCGGACCCAGCGGTCGTAGAGTTCGCCGAGAGCGGCTTGTTCGCCCTCGCCGGCGCGGCGTAGGAGCTCGGCGTCGTAGGCGTGCCGGGAGTTGTCGGCCGAGTTATCGGCTGGAATGGACGCTCCTTCACTCATGCACGCAGCGCGACGGGCGCGAGAATCCTCAGTCCGGCGCGGCGGGGCGTCGGGTTCAAAGCGGTCGAACGCTGTGAGGTTGAGGGTGAGCACTTCATAAATTCAACGCGCGGAGAGACGGTCGGGATGCAGTGATTTAGGTTTTAGCGGTCGTAGGCAACGGGGAAGTGTCAGGCGCGCGGAAGTGTCAGGCGCGGCGCAGCGGGGCGACGAAGTAACCGTCGGTATTGTAGTCGGACGGCAGGAGCGTGCGCGCGGGAGCGGCCGGGGTGAACTCGGGGTGGGCGGCGAGAAAGGCGGTGACCACGTCGTCGTTTTCGTGGTGGCTGAGTGAACACGTGGCGTAGACCAGCAAACCGCCGGGGCGCACGAGCGGGGCGTAGCGGTTGAGGAGGTCGCGTTGGACTAGGGCGGCGTTGGCGAGGGTCTGCAGAGTGGTGCACCATTTGAGGTGCGGAGCGCGACGCCACGTGCCGGTGCCGCTGCACGGGGCGTCGATCAGGACACCATCGTAGGTGCCGGAGGGCGCGGCGGAGAGGATGCGGATATTGGCGATGCGGGCGCGGGCGGCTCGGGTGCCGAGCTCGTCGAGGGCGGACGCGCGGATGTCGTGGGCGTCGACGCGGCCGCTGGTGCCGACGAGGCGGGCGAGTTGGAGGGTCTTGCCGCCGGCGCCGGCGCAGGCGTCGAGCCAGTGGCCGGCGGGTGGCGGGGCGAGTTGCGCGAGGAGGAGTTGGGAGCCGAGGTCTTGAATCTCGATCAAGCCGCGAGCGTAGGCGTCGCTGGTCGTGAGGTCGGCCTCCGCGAGCACTTTCAGAGCAGACGGGAGGACGCCGGAGGCGCGCACGGGCCACGCGCGAGCCTCGAACTCGGCGAGCACGGGCGCGGGATCATCGGTCTGGAGTCGAATCCACAGCGGGGCGCGCGTGTGGAGGGCGTCAAGGGCGGGCGGCTGGCAGGCGGCAGGGCAGTGTTCTGCGAACCAAGCGGGGAGGAGCGCGGCGGGATCGGCGGCGAGGTGACGGGCTTTGGCCGCAACGGTCGCGGGGGCTTCGGGCCAGCCGGCGGTCCAGTGGGCGCGGAAAGCGCGGGTGGCCGGCGTGTCGGCGGCCATCCAGGCGACGGCGCGGATGGCGTCGTCGGGCGAGGCGGTGGCGAGGCGCGCGTCGATCCACGGGAGATGGCGGAGCGCGGTGTAGAGAAGTTCTCGATACAGGCGACGGTCGCGGCTGCCGAAGCGTTTCTCGCGGGCGAGCAGTTGTTGCAGGCGGGAGGGCAGGTTGCGGTCGGTGGCGACGTGGGGGCGCAGCGCGGCGAAGAGCGCGAGGAAAGTCCGGCCTTGGCTGGCGGCGGGCGAGGGGCGGTCCATCGCCGGGTTAGAAGTTGGCGAGCTCAACGTTGACGCCGAAGCCGGTGGTGCCGCCGCCGCGACGGTTGCCTTCGCGGAAGGTCAGCACGTAGTCGATGAACCACAGGTTGCGGATGTTTTGGCGGAGGCCGAAGGACTGTTCGCTGAAGCTGCCCAAGCGGGTGTCGTAACGGAGCTGAACGAGGGCTTCGTAGGCTTCGTTGAGGAAGTAACGCAGATCGGCGCTGTATTCTTGAATGCCGTCCACGCCGCCGGCGGGAAGGGTGGCGGTCGGATCGGATTTGAGGAAATCGGTGCTGACGCTGAACGACCAGACGCCGGCATCGCGGAAGGTGACGCCGGTGTTGACCTCGCGCACGGTCAGGTCGCTCGGATCGATGTTGGCGTAGGTGTCGAAGCTGAACCAGTTGACCGGAGTAAGGGCGAGCTGGGTTTGGATGGCGGAGAAGCGGTTTTGGCCGGCGGCGCGATCAAAGCGCCAGTCGGAGGCGACGTTGAGCTCGGCAAGATTGCGCGAGCCGTAGGCGGGGTCGCGGGTTTGGAGAATGTTGTCGAAGCCGAGACGGAGGGTGTTGGTTTTTTCGAGGGTATCGATGTCGCGTCGGTCGCCCAAGCCGAGGGGTTGGAGGTGAGTGGTGAAGGCGGTGCGGTCGATCGTGGGGATGTAGGCTTGGCCCTTGTCGGCATCACCGATGACGCGGTAGGCGACGTAGGGTTTTACGAGGTGGCGGAGACCATCGATCTTCCAGCGCTCATTTTGGTAGTTGTAGGTGGAGCTGGCTTGGAGATCGGCATCGAAGCCGACTTCGCCGAGGGCGCGGGTGTAGTCGTCGCGGCCGCCCACGGCGTTGTCATAATAAGTGAAACGAGTGCCGGCGACCGGTTTGATGGAGAGCCATTCGCGCGGCGTGAACGGGCGGGTGAGGGCGTAGTAGGCGTCGACGCGGTTCACCGGATCGGAGAGCGCCGGGAGGGACTTGTCCTCCAACGCGGCGATGCTGGCGTTCACGCGGTGGTAGATGCCGCCGCCGACCTCGACGGGAAGACCGTCGAAGCGGAACTCCGGGAGGCGGCGCTGGACGACGTGGTAGTCGTTGGGCTGAAACCGGGTGAAGGCGGAGACAACGTAGTTTTCGCCGGTGCGGTAACCCTCGAAGAAGTTGTCGGGGGTCTGGACTTCGAGGAACTCGCGTTCGCGGAAATCGCGGACCACGTCGGAATCGGACCAGTAGTTAACCTGACCGAGGAGTGTGATGTTTTCGCCTGCCGTTTGGTAGTGTTCCCAGGAGACGAACCCGCGGTTCGCAGGGATGGCGCTGCCCAGGATGTCGTTGCCGCGATCACCATAATCACGGATGAAGCCGGTGCGAAGAGAGCCGCGGTAGGATTGTTCGGCGCTATCGGATTTATAAACAGCTCCCGGACCGAACAACACGCCGCGCTTGGTGTAGACGTCGAGGTCACCGCCGAGCTCCAGATTCTTGGTGAAAGGCACCAGCAAACCGAGCTCAAGCTCGCCACCGAGGCGCGAGCTGAAACCGGCGTGGACCTTGAGGCGCGAGAGCAGCGGGTCGTTGACCGTCTGGTCGTAAATCGGCACCGGAATCAGCGGGAGCGGACCAATGCCCAAGTAGGCGTTCTTGGATTGGATATTGCCGCCCGGGAAGTAAGTGACCGTGTTGGCGCGCATCGTCGGTGCCAATAAACCGGGTTCTGAAAACGTCACGATTGCATCGTGGATGACGACCTTCGTCGGGTCGCCGTCCAGCCCGCTACCGGTGATGTAGACCGGGTCCTGGCCGAAGCGCAGGTTTTTGACGGTGTAGGCGCGGGAATTGAGATTGTAGGTGAGCTCGTCGGAGAGCAGGCGTTGCGGGCCCCGGGTGAGCGAAACCCGGCCGATCGCGTGGGCGACTTGGGTTTTCGGGTCGTAAGAAATCTGGTCCGCGATGATCACGGCGTCATCATAGGTGAGGCGCGCGTTGCCTGTGAAGACGGTTGCCTCCTCGGTGATTTCGGTGCGGCTTGCGGTGATTTCGGGCAACGCGGGAGCGGCGCGGAGGAACGTCGCACTGGCAAGAAGAAGGACGGGGAGGAGGCGTCTGGTCACGATGTCGGGCAAATAAGTCGGGCGGCGGACTGCAAGCAAGCTCCCACTGTTTGGCGAATCCCGCAGACTGGCGCACTTTTCGCTTTCAGGCGTCTGCCAACCGTTTCAACGTCCCCAATCCGCTTCACGCCAACCACCACACATGGCCCGCTCCACCGCTCCCCGCTCCTCGACCGCCCCTAAAGAACTTGCCCACCTCCGGACCGAGATCCGCACCTTGGGTTCACTATTAGGCCGGGTGATTACCCGGCTGGAAGGCCCGGCGACCTTAGAAACCGTTGAACGCCTCCGCACCTTGGCCAAGGCCAGCCGCGCCGGCGACCCCGCGGCTGCTCCGGTTTTGCGCGAGGCGATCAAAGCGCTGACGCCGACCGAGGCGTTCAACCAGGCGATGGCTTTCACGCTCTACTTTGAACTGGTTAACATCGCCGAGGAGAATTTCCGCATCCTCCTGCTCCGCCGCCGCCGCGCCGCGCGTTTGCTCGCCGACGCGAAATCGCCCGACAGTCGCCCGATCCGCGAATCCATCGAGGCGGCGGTGCTCGAACTCAAAAAACGCGGGGTCGACTCGGCCGCGATGCAGCAATTGGTCGACCGCATTTCCATCGACTTGGTATTCACCGCGCACCCGACCGAGTCCAAGCGCCGCACCCTGCTCGCGAAACTCCAGAGCCTGGCCGAGATGCTGCGTCAGCGCAGCCACCCCGAGGCGAATGGTTTGGCCTTCGCCGACCCCGCCTGCGTCGAGCGCGAGATCGCCTCGTTGTGGCTCACCGATCGTAACCGCACCGCCCGCCCCGAAGTCGCCGACGAAGCGCGCACCGGCCTTTGGTATCTCGACTCCACGCTTTACCAAACGCTCCCGCGGCTGCACGCCGACATGGAGAGCGCCCTCAAGCTCTATTACCCCGAGGTGAAGGCACCCGCCCGCTGGCTGGTCTTCGGTTCCTGGATCGGCGGCGACCGTGATGGCAACCCCAATGTCAACGCGCGTGTCACGGCCGATATTCTCGCGCTGCACCGCCGGATGGCCGTGGCGAAGATGAACGTCGGCGTCACGCACCTCCTGCACACGCTCACCGTGTCGGATTTGCGCGACAGCGTCTCGCCCGCCGTGCGCCGTCTCCTCAAGGAAAGCCGCCATATTTCGCATCACAGCGAAAAACTCACCGCGCTGTATCCGCACGAGCCCTACCGCTTGTTGCTCGGCGGTCTGCGCGAGCGTCTCACGCTCGCGCTCAACGAGGCGCGCGACGGCACCGTGCTCATGCCCGAGACGGCCAACGACGAGCCCGCGTTGCCCGAGGAGGCCTTGCACGAAACGTTCGACGCCATGCGCGAGAGTTTACTCGCCGGCCGCGGCGCGATCCTGGCTGGCGGCGACCTGCAATCGCTCCGTCACCAGACCGAGATTTTTGGTCTCCATGGGTCGCACCTCGATCTGCGCCAACACTCGGGTCCGCACGAGGCGGCGGTCACCGAGCTGCTCGACCGCGCCGATTATGCGAAGCTTCCGGAGGAAACAAAACGCGAGCTGCTCACCGCTGCGATCGATTCCGCCCGCCCGCTCGGGGCCACCGCTCTCGGTAAACTTTCCCCGGCCACCCGCAATATCCTCGACCCGCTCCGCGTGGCCGCCTTGGCCGCCGCGAAGTTCGGCCCGTCCTCGCTCGGTATCTACATCATCAGCATGACCAGCGAGGCGTCCGATGTCCTCGAAGTGGTTTACCTCATGAAGCTCACCGGCGCCTCGCTCCCGATCGCGCCGTTGTTCGAGACCCTCGACGATCTTAACTGCGCGCCGGACGTCCTTAACGCGCTCTTCACGCACCCCGCTTATGCTCCGGTTCTCAAGGCCGCGTCCGGTCACCAGCACGTCATGCTGGGCTACTCCGACTCGAATAAGGACTGCGGTTATCTCACCGCCAATTGGGCACTCTACAAAGCCCAGGAAACCATCACCGCCGTCTGCCGCGCCCACACGGTTCGTGTCACCCTTTTCCATGGGCGCGGTGGCAGCATCGCCCGTGGCGGCGGTCCTGCGGCCAAGGCGATTCTCGCGCAGCCCATCGGCCTTCGCGACGGCGGCATTCGCGTGACGGAACAAGGCGAAGTGTTGTCCACGCGTTATCACGACGCCGACCTCGCGCACCGCATTCTTGAGCAGATGGCCTACGGCGTTCTGCTCGGTTCGCATGCCGCGCAAAAACCCTTCGTGCCTCCCGCCGACTGGACCGACGCCATGGAAACGATGAGCGCCGCTGGTTTCGCGGCCTACGAAAAACTCGTGCATAAAGATCCCGAGTTTCTTCAATTCTGGAAACAGGCCACGCCCATCGACGAGATCAGCAACCTCAAGTTTGGCTCACGCCCGACTTTCCGGCGCAACACCACGAGCGTCGAAGACCTGCGCGCGATTCCCTGGGTTTTTTCCTGGATGCAGAGCCGGTTTAATTTCCCCGGCTGGTATGGGCTGGGCTCCGCGCTCGACGCCGTGCTTCAGCGCGGACCCGCCGGCAAAAAACTCCTGCGCACGCTTCACGCCGAGTGGCCGTTTTTCCAGACGCTCATCGACAATGCGCAGCTCACCATGCGCAAAGCCGACATGGGCATCGCCGAAATCTATTCCGGCCTGGTGGATGACAAGGCGATCCGCACGCGCATCTTTGCAATCCTCACGGACGAGTTTGCCCGCACCGAAAAGGCGATCCTCGCTATCACGGGCCAGAAGCACTTGCTGGCGGGCGAGCCCGTGCTCTTGAAATCGGTGCAGCTGCGCAACCCTTACATCGACCCGCTCAATTATCTTCAGGTTGAGATGATGCGTCGCCTCCGCGCCGGTAAACTCTCGAAAGCCGATGAAGAGGCGACGCGCCACGTCGTGGAGCTGACGATCAACGGCATCTCCGGCGGCCTCAAGAATACGGGTTGATCGCGGTCCGAGAGGTAGGAGCCCACTTGTGGGCGATGAGCGGTGAACGCGCGGCGTGAGCTCATTCGCGTGCCCCGCATCGCCCATGAATGGGCTCCTACCTCTCGATCACCGAAGACCGGCGCGACGCCCGCCACACCAAGATGACGCCGATCACGATCAGGAAAATCGAATAAAACGTGCCCCGGCTCAGTCCCAGGATCAGGTCGAGGCCGGCGTCGGGTTCGCGGAAAACCTCACCGATCATCCTCAGCACGGCGTAGGCGACGAGGAATTCTCCGGCGAGTCGTCCCGGTTGGCGGCGGGCCACGTCGGTGCGCCAGAAACGCCACTGCATGAGCGCCAACAACAGTGCGCCTTCGAGGGCCGCTTCGTAGAGCTGCGACGGGTGACGAGGCGGTATCAATGCCACTGGCGTTCCAGCCGGCGCGCTCTCCGGGAAGATAACCGCCCAGGAAACCTGTGAGATTTTGCCCCAAAGCTCGCCATTGATGAAGTTGGCGACACGGCCAAACATCAGCCCCAGCGGTGCCACCGTCACGATCAGATCCGCGACATGCAGGAAGGGCAGCTTACGACTGCGTGCAAACCAAGCCATCGCTACAGCCACCCCTACAAATCCGCCGTGACTGGCCATGCCGCCTTCCCACACCCGCAGCAACGCGAGCGGATCTTCGCCCAACGTGCTCAAGTGATTGTAGAGCAAAAACGATCCCAGTCGCCCGCCGACCATCACGCCAATCACGAGGGCGATGATGAGATCGGAAATCTGCGCCGAGGGAAGTTGGGAACGTCCCGCGCGGGCGTAGAGGTGCAAGAGCCACGCCCCCCCGATGAAGCCCAGCAGGTAGGAGAGGCCGTAATAGCGAATGCCGATTGTATCGGTGAATTGGATAACAAACGGGCTGAGATCGTGAACCCAAAAGGCAAAAAACATGGAACGAGGAAGGAACGGTGTGGGAGGGCGACTGTCTGGTGGCCGCCATGGGAAGATACCCATTCGAGTGCCGACGCTACTTCCGCTTTACGAATCAAAAGTGAATGTCCGTTTCTCTGTTAATTCTCCGTTAATTGCCCTTGACCGCTCTCGGCGGTAAAAAATACTCAAGTTGTTCTTCTCTGAACTTTACCCCTATGAAATTTCGCTTTTTCGTTCCGGCCTTGCTGGCTGGCTGTGTTCTCAGTTTTTCGTCCGGCTGTGCCGTGATGTCCAAAGGACGCACCCAGGCCGTAGTGGTTCGCTCCACGCCTGAAGGAGCCACCGGCTACATCAACGGCCTCGAAGTGGGCAAGACCCCCTTCAAAATTAAGTTGAATCGCACCTCGGCCTACACGGTCGAATTGCGCAAGGCCGGTTTTGAAAGCGCTCCCGTCGTAGTCCTCCCCGTGGCCAACGAGTATGAACAGCGCTTCCTGCGCTGGGGCATCGATTACCATCTCGGCGCGATGACCGACCTCACCCCTGGCGAGATGGCCATCACCCTCAAGCCCGCTCTGCCCACCGGCTCCGATGGCGATCGTTTCCAGGAGATGACTTACCGTGTTCTGCAGGCCGACGCGCTGCTCGCATCGAAGGAAATCTCAAAGACCGACCACAAGTATCTCGTGGCGGAGATCGTCAGGTTCTACGCGAACTGAGTCGGTCTTGGGTATTTTGTCGGCGTGGGTGCGAAGTGACTTGCGCACCCTCCGACCGGCGGGCGTAGTCTCGCCGCATGAGTGATTTGAAACGCACCCCGCTACGCGATTTTCATGCGGCCCGCGGGGCTCGTCTGGTTGATTTCGCGGGTTGGGAAATGCCGGTTCAATACCGGTCGATTCTTGAGGAGCATAAGGCGGTGCGACGCACCGCCGGCCTGTTCGACGTGAGCCACATGGGCGAAGTCGACGTGAAGGGATCCGAGGCGCTCCGGTTCCTAAATCACCTGGTCACGAACGACGTGGCCAAGCTGTTCCCCGGCCGCGTGCTCTACTCGCCGATGTGTTATCCCACTGGTGGCGTCGTCGACGACCTGCTCGTCTACATGCGCGCCCCCGAGGACTACTTCCTCTGTATCAACGCCGGTAACATCGACAAAGACCTCGCGTGGATTCACGAGCAGGCAAAGGGGTTTGCCGTCACCATCACGGATCGCTCCGCCGATTACGCGCTGCTCGCCATTCAAGGGCCGACTGCGGTCGCCATCGTGCAATCGCTCACCGGCGCCAAGCTTGACCGCATCGGCTACTATCACTTTGCCGAGGGCACGGTCGCCGGCGTGCAGTGCATCATCAGTCGCACCGGCTACACGGGCGAGGACGGCTTTGAGCTCTACCACGCCGCCGGCGACGCGGCCGCGCTCGCCGAGGCGGTGGTGCAGGCCGGGGCTGCGCACGGACTCGAACTCACCGGTCTCGGTGCCCGCGACAGCCTGCGCCTTGAGGCGGGTTACCCGCTCTACGGGCACGAAATCACCGCCGACATTTCGCCGTTGACCGCCGGCCTAGGCTGGACGGTGAAGCTCGACAAAGGCGCCGATTTTATAGGCCGCGAGGCGTTGCTGGCGGAGAAGACCGACGGCGCCGCCAACAAAGTCGTGTTCTTCAAAACCGGCGACCGCCGTATCGTTCGAGCGGATACACCGGTGCTCGGGGCAGACGGCGTCGTGGTCGGCAAGGTGCTTTCGGGCACGCTGTCGCCGATCCTCAACGAGGCGATCGGCTCGGCACTCGTCGCCACGGCCTCCGCGACAGCGCCGCTGGCGGTTGATATTCGCGGCACCTCGATCAACTTGCAGCTGGTCAAACCTCCCTTCGTAGAGCTAAAAAAATCCTCAATATGAGCAGCGTTCCCTCCGATCTCCGTTACGCCAAGTCCCACGAATGGTTGAAGCCTGCCGGCGACGGCACGGCGACGGTCGGTATCACCGACTACGCCCAGAACAGCCTGGGTGACATCACCTACGTGCAGCTCCCCAAGGTGGGCGCGACGTTTGCCGCCGGCCAGGTCTTCGGCGTGGTCGAGTCGGTCAAGGCCGCCTCCGATCTCTACCTGCCGGTCGCTGGCACCATTATCGAGGTAAACTCGGCGTTGGATGCTGCACCGGAAACCGTCAATTCGTCGGCCTACGAGGCCGGTTGGATCCTGAAGCTCAAGCTGAGCGACCCCGCCTCTCCGGGAGCGCTGCTCGACGCGGCCGCCTACGGTAAGTTGATCGGCTAATCCGGCCCGATTTCCGAGGGGTAGGGGGATATTTCCAAAAGGTAGGAGCCCGTTTACGGGCGATGATTGGCGTGCGAAGACGTTCAGGTTTTCGCAGGGCTCACATCGCCCGTAAACGGGCTCCTACCTTATGATCTGCGAATCAGCTTATCGCCGTAGGCGATCCCTGGGGCGAATTTGCGGGGGCATTTTGGGAAACCGTCCCGAGGCCACCTTCGGTTCGCGCGAATGACTCAAGGAGGCAATTTCCGAAAGGTAGGAGCCCGTTTACGGGCGATGATTGGCGTGCGAAGACGTTCAGGTTTTCGCAGGGCTCACATCGCCCGTAAACGGGCTCCTACCTTATGATCTGCGAATCAGCTCATCGCCGTAGGCGATTCCCTGGGGCGAATCTGCGGGGGCGTTTTGGGAAACCGCCCCAGCCACCTTAGGTCCGTGCGAATGACTAAAGGAGTTAATCACCGACGCGCAGCAGCGCCGCGTTCATCAATCCTCAACTCATCCATTCCTATGGCCCTCGATACGCTCCATGATTTATTTCTCTACGAACTCCGCGATCTCTATGATGCGGAGCAACAAATCCTCACGGGGCTTCCGTTGCTGGCGCAAGCTTCGCATTCGCCGCAACTCCGCCAG
>JANODO010000202.1:0-1533 GCA_031412735.1 Rariglobus sp.
CCGCGAGCCCTCCGATCAACCGGGCCGCGCCGCCTAACCGACCGCTTGCACGCCGGGAGGCCTAGGGCACAGTTGCCGCTTTCCACGTGGCCGCCGATTCCCCCTCCCCTCTCCCCTCCGATCTCACCGATCCCTACGACCTGCCGCCTTCGTGGTTCCAACGCCATGCGACCCACCTCTGGGCGGCGGGCGTCTTTGTAACCACGATTGTTCTCACGGTTCTGGCCTTCCCGCCCTCGCGCACTCCGGAATTCGCCTACGCGTTTGCGGTGCCTGCGCTGTTCTGGGCCTACCTGCGGCCTTCCTGGCGACTTTACGCGGGCACCGTCCTCGCAGCCCAAGCCGTCGCCTGGACCATCCTCTTCGCCTGGCTGCACCACGTCACCCTCGGCGGACTCCTGCTGCTCGGACCGTTTATCGGCGTGTGGATTGGCGCCTGGTTTTTGGCCGCTCGCTGGGCCTTGCCGCGCATGCTGGGCCAGCCGACCCCGCTGCGCATTCTGGTGCTTTTTGGACTCGCCGGACTCTGGGTCGTAGGCGAGTGGACCCGCACCTGGGTGCTTAGCGGGTTTCCCTGGATGCCGCTGGCCGCGACCCAATGGCAACGCATGACCATCCTGCAAATCGCCTCCTTCACCGGCGCAGGCGGGGTGTCGTTTGTGCTCGTCGCCATGAATCTGGGCTTTGCCGCGTATGCCCACCGCCTCATCCGCGAGGGCCGCAGCGGCCTCGGCCGGCGCTCGCAGGAGTTTTTTGCCGCGATGTTTTTGCTCGTGGTCTGCGTGGCCACCCAGGTGCAGGAAACGTTCAACCGTCACCGCTATTCCGTTCCCCTCGGGCGGTTCGCCTTCGTGCAACCGTTCATCCCGCAAGAGTTGAAGTGGGACAACGACCGGGGTCCCGCGATTCTCCAGGTCCTCGAAAGTCTGACCGGGGCCGCCGGGGAAACCAAACCCGACGTGATTCTCTGGCCCGAGGCCACCACACCGTGGGCCGTAAAAGGCGACGACAACATGCAGGCTTGGGTGGAGCGGCTGGTTGCGCGCACCGGCGCCCCGCTCCTGCTCGGCTCGATCGCCCGCCAGCCCTCGCCCACCGACCCCACCTCGGATGATTGGCTCAACGGCGTGTTTGCAGTCGACCCGCAGACCGGCTTGCAACCGCACTTCTACGCCAAGCGCAAACTCGTGCCGTTCGGCGAATTCGTGCCGTTCCGCCCGGTGCTGGGCTGGCTCGAAAAAGTGGTGCCTGTCGGCGACGATTTCCTCCGCGGTCGCGACCCGGCCCCGCTGGTCGTGTCGTTGCGCGACCGCCCTTTGGCGTTAGGCGCGTTGCTGTGCTACGAGGATATTTTTCCCCAACTCTCCCGCCAAAGCGTGCTCGCCGGGGCCGACGTGCTAGTCGTCCAAACCAATAATGGCTGGTTCGGCGAGGGCGGCGCCGCCTACCAACACGCGTCCAACTCCGTGCTGCGGGCCGTGGAAACGCGTCGCCCCGTCCTGCGCTGCGGGAATGGCGGCTGGAGCGGCTGGA
>JANODO010000203.1:0-16572 GCA_031412735.1 Rariglobus sp.
CGAGCAGGCCGTCGCCGCCGAGTATGCCGCCGCCACCAGCGACGGGCAGCTGAAGGCGTTCGCCGCCTCCCATGGGGATCATGTCCTTGGCGGCCTCGCCCAACTTGGCTTGGCCGACAAGGCGTATTCGGCAGGTAACTACGCCGAGGCGCGCACCGCCTACGACCGTGCCGCCGGTAGCTTGAAGGCCAATTCCTTCGGCCAGCGCGCCCGGCTGGGCGCGGCGATGTCCGCATTGCAGGCCGGTGCCGCTCCCGACGGTGAAGCTGCGCTCAAGCAACTTTCCGCCGACCTGACCGCCGACAAACTTGTCCGCTCTGAAGCTGCTTACCACTTGGCGTCTCTTTCCGCCCAAGCCGGCAACATAGCCGAAGCGATTCGTCTGATTGAGCAAGCCACGGTTATCCACCCGGAAGGACATTGGGCTGATCGTGCATCGATGCTTCGCAGCACGCTTCCCGCCACGCCGGAAGCGGTTGGGGCGGCTGAGAAAACCCCGGACGTGGTGCCGAGCGTTAAATTCAAATAAGCAGATCGGCGTGTTAATCGCTTTTTCCGGAACCACCTCGGATCCCTCAGCCCGCCGATCGGCGGGCTTTTTGTTGGAAAATGGTCGGGGCGATAGGATTCGAACCTACGACCTCCTGGTCCCAAACCAGGCGCTCTACCAGGCTAAGCTACACCCCGAAGGCGCAGATAAGGGCCCTGACTATGACGACCTGTCAACGGAAACCCTCGGTATAATCGGGATACCTCCGCGCCACGCTGGAAGTTGGCGTGGAGGGGCCCGCGATTAGCGGGTCAATTTAACGAATAGCCGCGAGCGCAAGGGCAATGTGCACGATTCTGGCCACTCTCTGCTTGCCTAGGGTATCTCTTCTACCTAACTCTCGGCTCAACATTCTTTATTAAATGGATACCATCTCTCGTGAGAATAACAGCTATTTGCCGGTCGCCGCCGTAATCGTAGGCGTGCTAGCTCTCGTGCTTTCCGGCGTGGCTTTAGCCAAGATTTCTTCGGCCAAGAAAGAAATCTCCGCCCAAGTTGAGCCGCTCAGCCTGCGCATCGACGAAGCTGAAGGCCAGGCGCGCAACGCTACCGCCGCCGCCGACAAGGCCTCCGGCAGCATCAACAAGCTCGCGAGCGACACCCAATCCGCCTTCACCCAGGTGGCCCAGGAACTCGGGAACATCCGTGGCGAGATCACCAAGGTCGTAGAGGCCAAGGTTGCTCCCAAGGCTGCCGCCGGTAAAGCCGCCGCCGGCCCTGCGGTTGCTGGTCCCGATGAATACGTTATCAAAGCCGGCGATACCTTCGCCAAAATCGCCCGCGCGCAAGGCGCGACGCTCGCCGATGTCCAAGCCGTAAATCCCGGTGTTGACGCTTCCAAGCTCAAGGTTGGTCAGAAAATCAAGCTGCCCGTTAAGAAGTAAGCGGTCTTTAACTTCAAATCTCCACCTCCCGCCCCGCAAGGTCGGGAGGTTTTTTTTGCCCATGAGTTCACCCCCTTCTCCGTCCCGCTGGGAAAGAGGCACCAGCCGTTCACTGGCCGCGACCCGCATTTTCGATGTTCGTGGTGTGGAGTTTCGCCATCCGGTGCGCGACACGCGCCGCGAGTTTGTGGTCATCGACGCGCCCGATTGGGTCAATGTGATAGCGCTCACGACCGATCATCGCCTCGTGTTGGTGAACCAGTTTCGCTACGGCACCGATGCGTTCTCTTGGGAAGTTCCCGGCGGGGTCATCGATGCGGGCGAGAATCCGGTTGCGGCGGGAGTGCGCGAGTTGCAGGAGGAAACCGGTTACACGGGAAAGACCGCGCGACTGCTCGGCTCGGTTAACCCAAATCCTGCCATCCTCAACAATCGCTGTCACCTCGTGCTCGTCGAGGGAGCGGAGCGCACAAACGAACAGGAGTGGGATCCCGATGAGGAGATCGAAGTGACGGCGTTGCCCGTCGACGAGGCTTACGCGTGGGCCCAGTCCGGGCGCATCACGCATTCTTTGGTGCTGAACGCGCTGTTTCTCTTCGCTCCTCGGTGGGCGGAGATCAAAGCCGGGCGTTGATCCGGCGGTGGGACCGGCCTTGGTGTCTGTTCGCCCACCGGCGGGTTATGCCTCCGACATTTGACAGGGGGAGAGGGCGGCTTAGGTTGCCGTATCTCGAACATGCAGCCCGCGCCGACGTTTGCCAATCACCCCGAACTGATGGAATCCGCTGTTGGCGGACGGTTGCCGGCTCAACTCGAGGCCGAGATTCGTAAAATTTATCAGCGCAGTCCGCTCTATCCCCTTCGGTTCCCGCTTCACTCGGCGCCCTTGCAATGGGCGTGTTATCAGGAAATCCCGGCCCTCTCCAAAAAGGAAATCGTGGAGCGCGGGCACCAGGCTTTTTTTGACGATTACGCAGAAATTGAGCGCGGCCTGGAGTCGCGAAAATTTGAATACGAGTCTACGGGTGGCACCACGCAGTCGCCGATGACGGTGGTCATGGAGGACGGTTGGTGGAACGCTCAAACCGCGCGCGCCTACCGAGCTCATCCGTTGCTCGCCCCGTATGCCGACCGGGCCTACCGCAAATGCGTTCTCGCGCCGGTGGGTTGCTCCAGCAACATCTGCCCTTACGAGGACCACCCTTTCCCTCACCGGTATTTCGACGGCACGGTTTACCTCAACCTGACCAGCGATCCGTTCGTCTTTCCTGAAAGCGAGTGGGATCGTATCGTTACGGAACTTCAGGCGGTTCAACCGGAAGTAATCGAGGGCGAACCCGTTTATCTTTCCTTACTCGCGCGCGCTGTGCAGAAGCGCGGCGTGAGGGTGCCGAGCATCAAGGTGGTCATCCTGACTTACGGCAAGGCGAGTCTCCAACACGCGAAACGCATCGCCGAGGTCTTCCCGGCCGCGCAAGTCGATCTCTACGGGTCCACTGAGGCGGGTTACATTTTCATCGGCGAGGCGTTCAAGGATAACTCGCGGGTTATTGACGACAACGTGTTCGTGGAACTCGCTCCGTATCGCGATCTCGCCGACGTGTTTCAGATTTTTGTGACGACGCGTGATCGCGAGGCGATGCCGTTGTTGCGTTACCACACGGGTGACATCGTGCGGCGCACGCCGACCGGTTACCGGCTGCTGGGGCGTGAGGGTGGGCTTTATTTCCGGACGGATGGCTCCTTGCTTTCCCCGTCGGAGATCGATGCGGCGCTGCCCGGTGACTTTGCCTGTTGGCATTACAGCCTGGTGCAGACTTCGGAGAATCGCTGGGACTTCCATTACGTGGCCGACGAGGTCGCGCCGATGACCGTCGAGGCCGCGCTGGCTGCGGTGCTGGGAGCAGGCGCACGCGTGGTTGCGTTCCGTCGCCGCTTCATCGCACCGGCCGCGAGCGGGAAGTTTTCCTTGCTCAAGCCGCTCGCCAAATAGGCTGTGACTCACACCCCACGGGAGCCTCTTCTTAGGGGGGTTAGTCGGCCTAATACACGCAGCCAGCCTTTAAACCTAGGGGAGCGATACCTTTACAATCCGTAGGCCCTGATTCTACTGTGGGAGTTCCGGTCGGCGCTTTCGTGCGTCCGCGCCGGTCCTGTCGACCCACTCCTGACCCACTTGCGCGATGAGCCTAATCGGTAACTTCTTCACGTCGTCCATCGGACGAAAATTCCTCATGGCCGTGACCGGCCTGATCCTGATCGGATTTGTCATCGGTCACTTGGTCGGCAACCTACAGATTTTTTCCCCGCCGGATAAGATCAACGGCTACGCAGAGTTCCTGCACGGCCTCGGGCCGCTTCTTTGGGTTGCCCGCATTGGATTGCTGGTCGCAGTGGGCATCCACATCTGGGCTGCCGCCGTGCTCACGCTGGAAAATCGCCGCGCCCGTGGTAGCTCGCGTTATGGTGTAAAAAACACGATTCGCGCTACCTTGGCTTCCCGCACGATGCGTTGGACCGGTGTCGTGGTGTTGGCCTTCATCGTTTACCACCTCCTGCATTTCACCCTCGGCGGCGTGCAGAAGGACACCTTCAAAGCCAATCTCCCGGCCTACGTTCTCACCGCGGATTACCATGTCGCTGGCATTGCAGTGGTGCCCGCAGGCAAAGCGGTGGCCGACGTGCACAGTATGGTCATCTACGGGTTCCAAAACGTGCCGGTCTCGATCTTCTACATCGTCGCCGTCGGCCTGCTGAGTTTCCACCTCCTGCACGGCGTGGACTCCATGTTTCAGACCTTTGGCTGGCGCAATCACCGCTGGGCCACCGGCCTGCGCCGCGTCGCGTTGTTGTTCGCCGTAGGCTATTTCCTAGCCAACGCGGCCATCCCGCTCGCGATCCTGACCGGCAAGGTTCAGTTGCACGACGGTGCTAAAGCCGCCGCCCTTGCCGCCGCCGTAACCACTCCCGCTCGCTAACCGCTTTCCTTCGCCCGCCATGGCCCAACTCAATTCCCGCATCCCCTCCGGCCCGCTCGCCGACAAGTGGCGCAAGCACAAGACGGACATCAAGCTCGTCAATCCCGCCAACAAGCGGAAATACAAGATTATCGTCGTCGGTGCCGGCCTTGCCGGCGCTTCCGCCTCCGCCACGCTCGCCGAGCTCGGCTACCAAGTGGAGACCTTTGTGTTCCATGACAGCCCCCGCCGCGCGCACTCCATCGCCGCGCAAGGTGGCGTGAACGCCGCCAAAAACTACCAGAACGACGGCGACAGCGTCCACCGTCTCTTCTATGACACCATCAAGGGTGGCGACTACCGTGCCCGCGAGGCCAACGTCCATCGCCTCGCCGAGGTGTCCGTCAACATCATCGACCAGTGTGTCGCCCAAGGCGTGCCCTTCGCCCGCGAATACGGCGGCCTCCTCGCCAACCGTTCCTTCGGTGGTGCGCAGGTGTCGCGCACGTTCTACGCCCGCGGTCAAACCGGCCAGCAACTGCTCCTCGGCGCCTACTCGGCTCTCTCCAAAATGGTTGGCCAAGGCGCGGTGAAGCTCCACACCAACGCCGAGATGCTCGACCTCGTCGTCATCGACGGTCAGGCGAAGGGTATCATTGTCCGCAATCTCGTCACCGGTGAGATCACCCGCCATGCGGCCGACGCCGTCATCCTCGGCACGGGCGGCTACGGCAACGTATTCAACCTCTCGACCTATGCACGGGGTTCCAACACCACCGCCATCTGGCGCGCTTACAAACGCGGCGCCTGCTTTGCCAACCCGTGCTATACGCAGATCCATCCGACCTGTATCCCGGTGTCCGGCGAATACCAATCGAAGCTCACGTTGATGTCGGAGTCGCTCCGCAATGACGGACGCATCTGGGTGCCGAAGAAGGCCGCCGATTGTAAGAAGAGCCCGTCCGACATCCCCGAGGCCGACCGCGATTACTTCCTTGAGCGCATTTACCCGAGCTTCGGCAACCTCGCGCCCCGCGACGTTTCCTCCCGCGCGGCCAAGCGCATGTGCGACGAAGGTCGCGGCGTGGGCGCCACCGGCCTCGGCGTGTATCTCGATTTCGCCGAAGCCATCCAGCGCTACGGCAAGCAAGCCGCCAACCGCGCTAACTTGGTCAATCCCTCGGCTGCGAAGATCCTTGAACTCGGTGAGGCCGCCGTGGCGGAGCGCTACGGCAACCTTTTCGACATCTATCACGAGATCACCAACGAGAGCGCTTACAAACAGCCCATGCGCATCTACCCCGCCGTGCACTACACGATGGGTGGCCTGTGGGTGGACTATAACCTCATGTCCAACGTCCCGGGTCTGTTCGTGCTCGGCGAAGCCAACTTCTCCGACCACGGTGCCAACCGCCTCGGTGCCTCCGCGCTGATGCAGGGCCTCGCCGACGGCTACTTCGTGGTGCCTTACACGATCGGCGACTACCTCGCCGGCATCAAACCCGGTTCCCGTCCCTCGGAAGATGCGCCTGAGTTCAAGGCCGCCGCCCAGCACATCCGCGACTTAAACAACCGCCTGCTCAACGCCAAGGGCAAGGAGCCCGTCAACTACTACCACAAAAAGCTCGGCAAGCTCATGTGGGACTACTGCGGCATGTCGCGCACGAAAGAAGGCCTCGAAAAAGCCATCGTTGAAATCAACAAGCTCCGCGAGGACTTCTGGGCGGGCGTCAACGTCCCCGGCTCCGGCGACACGCTTAATCAAGCTCTCGAACGCGCCGGCCGCGTGGCCGATTTCATCGAACTCGGCGAACTCATGTGCCGTGACGCGCTGACCCGCGAGGAAAGCTGCGGCGGTCATTTCCGCGAGGAATACCAGCACCCCGACGGCGAGTGCCAACGTGACGACGAGAAGTTCGGCCACGTCGCCGCTTGGGAGTTCCAAGGCGAAGGTAAAGCCCCGCTTCGCAACATCGAGCCGCTCAACTACGAGTTCACCAAGATGAGCATGCGCTCCTACAAGTAAGCAACCGCCCGCCACGCCCGCCGCACCCGTAAACCACTCAACGCCCACACCACCATGGTTGCCGAATCCGTTTCCACCCAAAACATCTCAGTCACAATCCGCGTCTGGCGCCAAGCCGGCCCCGGCGCTCCGGGCAAGTTCGTCGATTATCCGGCGAAGGATCTCAATCCCAACATGTCCTTCCTAGAGATGCTCGACGTCATCAACGACGACCTCGAGCGCCAAGGCCAGGATCCAATCGCCTTTGCGCATGATTGCCGTGAAGGTATTTGTGGCACGTGCTCGCTGGTGATCAACGGCAAGCCCCACGGCCCGAACCGCGCCATCGCCAGCTGCCAAACTTACATGCGCTCGTTCAGCGACGGCGAGGTCATCGTGGTCGAGCCCTTCCGCGCCAATCCGTTCCCGATCGTCAAAGACTTGATCACGGATCGCGGCGCGTTCGACAAGATCCAGCAGGCCGGCGGTTTTATCAGCGTGCGCACAGGTTCCGCGTGTGACGCCAACGCAACACCGGTGCCCAAGGAAAATGCCGACCTCGCGATGGATGCCGCGCAGTGTATCGGTTGCGGGGCTTGCGTGGCCGCCTGCAAAAACGCCTCCGCGATGCTCTTTGTTTCGGCCAAGGTTTCGCAGCTCGGTTTGCTCCCGCAGGGTCAGCCCGAGCGGGATGCGCGCGTGCTCAACATGGTGGCCAAGATGGACGAACTTGGTTTCGGCAGCTGCACCAATCAATACGAGTGCAGTGCGGCGTGCCCCAAGCTCATCAGCCACGATTTCATCGCTCGCATGAACCGCGATTACCTCAAGGCGAGCGTCCGCCAGTCCCTGGCCGGCAAGAGCAACGCCGTGGCCGCCGGCGCGTAATCGGAACCGGGCATGCTGATTGAAGGAGGGCGGCGGTCACGTGCACCGCAGTCCGCGGAAGCCGCATCGAGGAGCACAGCCTTGGGTTAGTCGTCCGCAACACCCCACATTCAGGCGAAGAGGCGGTGGAAGTTGGCGGTGACTTGGGTGGTGAGCTCGGCGAGCGGGATGCCCCGGAGCGAGGCGAGGCCGGCGTAGGCGGCGTCAAGGTTGCCGGGGTGGTTTGCGGGTGAGCCGTCGGGGGTTGGCGGGAGTTTGTGGGTGCGCCAGGTTTGCGGGAGCGGCATCGCGGGGGCGTCCGTCTCGACGAGCAAGCGGTCGGCGGGAATGCGTTTAAACGTTTCCTGGTGCTTCGTGTGGCGAGGATCGAGGAAGTAGCCGTTGAACGAAAAATACGCGCCGCGAGCGGCGAAGCGGGGGACTAACTCGGCGGGGCCGCCGTAGGCGTGGAGGAGAAAACCACGCGCGGGCACCGGGTGTTGATGAAGGAGTTCGTCGAGAGCTCCGAAGGCTTGCAGGCAGTGGATCGTGACCGGTCGGTTTTCGGCGGTGGAGAGCGCGAGTTGGGTGAGAAAAACTTCGATCTGCTCGTCGAGCGGGGCGCGGCGCAGTCCGGCGAGTCGGGGATCGTCGGGCCGGGCGTTGTCGGTCATCCAGCGGTCGAGGCCGATCTCGCCAATCGCGGCCTGGGGTTCGGCGGCGAGACGGGCACGAAGCGTTTCGAGCCAGTCGGACGAACGGTTGCCGACGTCCCACGGGTGTAAGCCGTAGCTGGGGCGAACAAAGGGGAAGCGTTGAGCGAGCGCGGAGACGCGGGGCCAGTCGGCTTCGCACGTGCCGTTCACAACCATCGAGTCGATGGGCAGGGAGGCCGCGACTGCGGCGATGCGGTCGAGGTGGGGTGAGAGCCACTCGTCGGCGAGGTGGTTGTGCGCGTCGTGGAGCATGGGGGCGGAAAAACCACTCGCTGGCGCTCGCGGCTACGTGAGGGAGCGGCGGGCGATTTCGCGGATGTGCGCGCGGACGGCGGCGAGCCCGTTTTGACGGGTCGGCGTGAGGTCGCGGGAGATGCCGAGTTGGTCGAACAAGACGGGTTCGGTGGCAACGATGTCGGCGGGCGTGCTGCCCTGATAGAGGTCGATCATCAAGGCGACCAGGCCCTTGACCAGCGGGGAGTCGGCGTCGAATTGCAGGTGTAGCTGTCCGTCGCGGGCCGCGCCGGTGACCCACACTTGGGAGATGCAGCCGTGGACGCGGTGGGCGTCGGTCTTGGACTCGGAGGGGAAGGGGGGGCGGCGGCGTGCGCGGTCGACGACAGCGGCGAGGCGTTCTTGCGGGTCCTCGATGAGTGAGAGGTCCTCGATGAGCTGTGCTTGTTTTTCGGATACGGTCATTGTTGGGAATCAGGTCGGGGGCATGGGGCAATCCAGCGCGGAGGCCAGCGCCCGAATAAGATCAGCTTCCGGCGGGTCCACGTGACCGTCGTGGGCAACGGTTTCAGACAACGCGACAAGCAGTCGTTTTTTAACGGGACCGTGAGCGAGTGCGAGTTTGTCGAGCGCGTTGTCGAGTTGGTCGAGTGCCTGCGGGGAGGCGGGGCAAAAAACGAGCGCAGGGTGAAGCCCGGAGAAGCGGGTCGCGCCGGCGGTGAACGCGCGCAGGGCGTCGGCTTCGTCGGTCGCGCCGAGCCGGGCGCCGAAGGATAGCACCGCAGAGAGCTCGGCCGACACGTTGGACGGAGAGTGGACTTCGCGTTGTGCTTGGGGTCGCGCGGACAGATCCAAGTGGCGGGCAAGAACCTTCTGTAAGGCGAACTCGAATACACTCACCCGGTTGTCGGCGTGGACGAGCTCGTCGAGGGTTTCAAGCAAGCGGGCCAGGTCGGCGGGGGCGAGCCGGCGCAGGGCCGGTGGCGTCAGCAGCAGGAGGGGTAGGCGGGCCTCGGGCGGGAGCGCAGCCAGGCTGGACTGGAGCAAGGCTAATGCGCTGTTGACCGCTTCGCCGGCGTGGCGGCGGACGAGCTCAAGCTGACGAGCCCGCAGAACGGTGTCGCGTTCGAGCAGCAAGCCGCAAGCGACGGCGGCGGCACCGGTAGGCGTCTGCAGGGCGGCGCGCAATTCGGGCGGAATGGACGCCGTCAAGTCTCGTGCGGCGTCGATTTGGCCTGTGTTGAGGGTGCCGATGGACGCGATGAGGGTAATCGGGTCGAGTCGCTGGCGTGGGGCGGGGGCGGGGCGAGGCTGGTGTGCGCCCCATGACTCAGTGGCGACGTCCACGATTTTCGCGGGCTCAAAGTATTGGCCATCGAATGCGGGATCGACCGCTTGGATGCGTTCGTTGAGGGGAGGGTGGGTCGCCCAGAGACCTCCGAAGGAGCTGCGGAAGCCTTGGGCGAAAAAGAAGTGGCCGAGCTCGGCCGCCTTGGTCGTCTGGATGCGGGAGCCGAGGGCGTAGCCACCGATTTTCTTGAGGGCTCCGGTGATGCCGGCGGGGTTGCGGGTGAACTGCACGGCGGAGGCGTCGGCGAGGAATTCACGTTGGCGGGAGACGGCGGCCTGAATGAGCCGGCCGAAGAAATACCCGACATAGCCGAGGACCACGAGCACGAGGCCGGCGGCAATGAGCACGAAGATGCCGTTTCCCTCTTTGCCGCCTCGGCGCGAGCGGCTGAAGCGCAGGCTGCCGAGGATGCCGCGCCCGAGCAGGCCGATGACGAGGATGCCATGGAGCACGGCGGTGAGGCGCACATTGAGGCGCATGTCGCCGTTGAGGATGTGGCTGAACTCGTGGGCGATGACGCCTTGGAGTTCGTCGCGGTTGAGTTTTTCAAGGGTGCCGCGGGTGACTGCGACCACGGCGTCGCTGGTGGTGAGTCCGGCGGCGAAGGCGTTGATGCCCGTCTCATCGTCGAGGACGTAGACGGAGGGGAGCGGCAGGCCGGAGGCGATCGCCATTTCCTCGACCACGTTGAGGAGCTGGCGTTCGCGCAAGTCGGTCGTTTGGAGGGGCACTTCGCGAGCGCCGACCATCTCGGCGACGGCGCGTCCGCCGGCTCGGAACTGGAGCCATTTCTTCAGCGAGGCCAGCCCTACCACCGCGAGCGTGCCCAAGGCGACGCCGGTGAGGAGCCGAGGATGCCACCACGTGAAGGCCGTTTCGACGAGTTCCTGGCGGAGGGTTTGGCCGTCGTCGGAGATGTTGACGGATACGAACCGCGATACATCGGAGCGTTCTACGAGGAGGACTGCGGCAAAGTAGCCGGCGGCGATGATGCCGAGAACAGCCAACACGAAAAGAACGACGAGGCGTGTCGTGCGTTTCTTGGCGCGGGCTTGGGCTTCAAAGAAGTCCATACGGACTTACTCCTGCAGGTCAGGAAAACTGGACCTTCGGCGCGTTGCGCTCGGTCGGGTCGTCGATCTTGAAAAGTTCGGCCGGATGGAAACCGAGAGCGCCGGCGACGAGGACGGCCGGGAAGGTTTCGCGCCGCGTGTTATAGGTCATCACGCTGTCATTGTAAGCCTGGCGGGCGAAGGAGATTTTATTTTCGGTGGAGGTGAGCTCTTCGGTGAGCTGCATCATGTTTTGGTTGGCCTTCAAATCCGGGTAGGCCTCGGAGACAACCATGAGTCGGGAGAGCGCGCCGCCCAGGCCGGCTTCGGCGGAGAGGAGGCCGCGCACGGCGTTCGCATCAGCGGGGTTGGCGGCGGCGGCCTGTGCGGCGGCGGCGGCGATGTTGCGGGCTTTAATGACGGCTTCGAGCGTCTCGCGCTCGTGCTTGAGGTAGCCCTTGGCGGTTTCGACGAGATTGGGGATGAGGTCGTAGCGGCGCTTAAGCTGCACATCGATCTGGGCGAAGGCGTTCTTAAAGCGGTTGCGAAGCGTGACGAGGCCGTTGTAGATGCCGACGGCCCACAGGCCGATAACCACCAGGATCAGGAGGAGGACGCCCAAGGCGATGAGGAGGGGGATCATAATGCGCAGAGTGGGGAGGGTTGTGGAAACTGACCTCAATGTGCGTGGTGCGTTCACGGGAGCGAGGCGGAACTTTTTACAACGCGGTTGATTGTTCACGGGGCGGCGAGCAGGATGAACTTTTCGCATGTCGCCCCGCACTTTGCTCCTCCTGCTCCTGGCTGCCGCCATCTCGATGCCGACCGCGCGGTCCGCCGAATCGGTCGAAGCTGCGCCCTTGTTGTCGGAGGGGGAAGCGTTGGTTCTGCCGGGTCGGGAGTTGCGCACGTTCGTCGCGGCGAGGCGCGCTCTCGAACTGGGTTTTCCTTCGGTGGCGGCAGAGCTTTATACTCAGTTGCTTGGCTCGCTGCGTGCGGCCGGTGCGGAACGTGATGTGTTGGTGCTGGAGCTGGTGACCGCGCGGCTTGACGAGGGGCGGACCGAGGAAGCGGAGCGGGCCATGCAGCTTTATAAGGGAGCGCCCTCGCCGGGATACCAGCTGAGGGGGGGGCTGATCGCGGTGCGCAGGAACCGCATCGATGAGGCCAAGTCGGCGTTGGCGGCGATCAAGGGCGAGGAGCTTACGCCGGCGGATCGGGGCTGGTGGTCTTTTCTGCAAGGGCAGGTGGCCGATGTAGCGGGCGACTTCACGAAGGCCCGCGATTTTTATCAGAATGCCAGCGATGCGGCCGTTTCAGAAATGCAACGCGCGCATTTCGTGTTATCGAGGGAGCGGGCCCGGTTGAACCTAGGTGAGGCGACCGAGTCGCAACTGAACACCCTGCGTCAGAATGCCGAGCGTTTTCAGGGAAAGAGCGTGGGCTACGCTTACGCCCGGCAATACGCGGCGTTGCTGGCGGTGCGCGGGCGCACGGCGGAAGCGGTGGGGTTCCTCAACCAGCAGTTGCAGGGGCTCCCGGCGGGCGAACGCGCGGCGCGTGACGATTTTCGTTTTCTGCTTGGTTTGACTGCGGGCACTCAACGCGCCGAAGGCCGCAACGCGTTGGAAGGTCTTTTGATCGACGCCGGAAACCCGGCTCTTCAGCGAGTGGCGCTGCAACTCCTCGCCCGGGATGCGGGGGACGCGGCTTTTTTTGCGAGGCTCAACTCGCTCATCACCCTGGCGCCGGCGCATCCGATTCTGGCTGATCTCCTCTTGGTGCGCGCCCAGCTTGGGTTGGCTGAAACACGTGTGCCGATCTTAAGTAAACCGGGTTCGGAGGAGACGGCGGTGCAAGCGAACCAAGCGCAGGCCGAGTTCGATGCAAAGGCGTTGCTGGCGAAGTTCCCCGGGTCGGAGTTGAAACCGGCGGCTCTCGGGCTCTTGGCGGATCTTTCGTGGGAGCAGCGGAAGTTTCGAGCAGCGGCGGACTATGCGGCGCAGGCGCGGGCGGGGCTTCCGGCGGGCGAGATGAGGGCGTCGCTCGGGGTGATGATCGCGGAGGCGTTTTTCCGCGCGGAAGATTTCGCTTCGGCGGCGGAGGCGTATGCCGCGGCGCTGGACGAAGTGCCGGCCGGCGTCTCGCCAGGCGGGCTGATTGCCCAACGTGTGCTGGCTAAGACCCAGGGAGGGCGGCTCGATGAAGCCGCGAAGCTGGTGGATGAGTTTGCGACCGACGCACGATTGAGTGCCGTTCAGCGCTGGCAGATGGAGTGGACCTTGGCCCGTGCGATGCAAGTGGCCGAGCGGCACCTCGAAGCCTATGCCCGGGTGAACCGACTGATGGACACCGCGAGTCCTGCGGAGGGATCGCTGCCCCCCGCGTTACGTGCGCGCATGGCGTGGTTACAGGCGCGGCTCTCACTGGAGGCTGACCAACCGCAGAAAACCCTCGAACTCGCGGCAGGGTTGCCGGCGATGTTGAGCGGGCTTGAAGGGGAGCTCCGGGCGGAGGTGGAGGGTAGCACGCGATTGTTGCAGGCCAAGGCGCAATTCCGGACCCGCAAGCCCGAGGAGGCCTTGAAAGTTCTGGCCTCGTTGCGCCTAGATTTTCCGCAATCGGATGCCGCCGTTTATTCCTACATCGACGAAGCCGATTATTATGCGGAGACCAACCGCTTCGTCGATGCGCAGAAGCCGTTGATCAAGCTGGCCGATACGTTCAAGCAGCACGCCTACGCGCCGTATGCGTTGTATCGCGCCGCGCTCAACGCCGAGCAACGCGGACAAGATGAGTTTTACGAGGAAGCCTACGGCATATTGGAGCGCTTGGTGAAGGATTACCCGGCCGATAAAATGGTCTTCTATGCACGCCTTAAGCAGGGGGATCTGGCGCGCCGACTGAATGATTTTCCGCGGGCCCGGCTGACCTACGAGTATTTAATAAACAACTACTCACAGCATCCCGGTGTGTTGGCGGCCAATCTGGCTTTGGCGGCCTGTCACCGGGCGCAGATTACGCCCTCCGATGTGTCGCATTACGAAAGTGCGCTGACGATTCTGGAGCGGTTGCAAGATCTGCCGGCCGCCTCGATCGATATGCGCGCCGAAGCGGGTTTCCAGTTGGGCGACATGCTGGCCACCAACGGAGTATCCGCCGATTTTGCGAGGGCGGAAGCGGTGTGGTGGACACTGGTGACCACTTATCTTTTGGACGACGCACAGGCGGCGAAGCTTGGACCCAAGGGGCGTTACTGGCTCGCCCGTGCGTTGGTCAGGCTCGGTGACCTGCGGCGGGAACGCGGGAGCCTGGAAGAGGCACGCAACGCCTATGAATTGATCATCAGAAAAAACCTGCCTTTTGCGCAACTTGCCCGGGAGATGTTTGCCCGCGCAGGGGGCAAGCCTTCAATCTGACCAACGACCAGCACGCCACGCTACTCGGACCGTGCTCAATGGATTACTTTCTCTTTTAAACCTGTTTTCTCATGCCATCTGATCCCAGTATCCTGACCCGAGGCGGCCCCATGATGTGGGTGTTGTTGCTGATGACGGTCATCGTCGTCGTGCTTTTTATCGAACGCACCTTTTACCTTCATCGCGGGCAGATCAAATCCACCACGTTTGTGGACGGCATCAAGAACACGCTGGCGAAGCGCCGCATCATCGAGGCGCTCACCTTGTGCGAGGAAACCCCCGGTCCGGTGGCGGCGGTGGTGAAGGCGGCGCTGATTCACGCGCACGACGACGAGATCCGCATGCGTTATGCGGTGCAGGAAGCGGCGGTGGTCGAGCTGCCCGCGCTGGAGCGCCGGCTGGGCTCCATCGCCGCGATCGCGCAGGTTGCCCCGTTGGTCGGTTTGCTCGGCACCGTTCTGGGCATGGCGGCTACGTTCCACGCCTTCATGCAAGGTGGCCAATACGCGACCGCCCAAGCGCTCTCGGCGGGTATGTGGCAGGCGTTGCTTTCCACCGCAGGCAGTCTGGTCCTCGCGATTCCGGCTCATTTGGCTTATCACTTTCTTCACGGCCGCGTCCGCTCTTTGGTCCGTGACATCGAGTGGGCCGGCAATGAAATCATGCGTTATCTTTTGATTGATTACCGAAAAATCGAAACGGGAGTGGATTCCGATTCCGGCGCGCCCGTCCAGTCGATCAACGAGGTGGTGCTGCCTTTGATAAAATCATGATTACGCGCCCCCTTAATCTGTCCTCACGCTTGAAGCCGCCGCCACGCAGCTTCGAGAGCATTTTCTATGTGAACGGCGGGCTCATCGTGTTGTTCTTCGTGCTGTTTGGATCGCGCTTCGTGCTGTCGCCCGGCCTCGGCGTTGACTTCAAAGTGCCGACGCTGCCGGGAGCGATGGATGGTGCGG
Source organism: Rariglobus sp. (assembly GCA_031412735.1). Lineage (GTDB taxonomy): Bacteria > Verrucomicrobiota > Verrucomicrobiia > Opitutales > Opitutaceae > Rariglobus. Next base: position 14,995 of record JANODO010000203.1, read on the forward strand.
CCTCGACGGATGTGGTGGTTGCGATCAAAGGCGCCGATATGGCCTTCGTAGAAGGAGCGAAAGTCAACTTCGCGGGCCTGCGGCAATATCTCCTCAGTCGAGCTGGAGATCGGGCAGGGCTCCGCCTTTTGGTGCAGGCCGATGCGGCGCTGACCACGGCGGATTTGACGGAGGTCTACGACATGGCGCGCGTTGCGGGGTTTGCCTCAGTGCAGATCGCAGCGGAGCCAGCCCGGGTTCCTTGAAACGCGGATGCCTGCGAAACAACGATTCCCTTGGGTCGGGGTGAGCGCGGTCGTCGCGGTGGTGATCATCGCTTCAATCATGTGCCTGCAACTACCCGAAAGTGAGAACCAAAAGGGGGTTCGCCAGTCTTTGCCTCCGCTCGGCTTGACCCAGCTCGACCGCTCTTCATCAGAGGGGTTGTTGGCCGAGCAACTCGCTGCCTACGACCCGGCGCCTCTGTTCATACCCTCCCCGATGAACAGCAATGAGCCTCCGCTGCTCGGTGATGCGCGTGTCAGTGTGAGCAGCCCATTTGGGGCGTTGCGTCCAGAGCTGACAAAAACCGGGGCAATGAGATTTCCCGCTCCTGTGCCGATTCCCGGCAATACTTTGGAAGGCCTGCGACTTACCGAGCGAGCGGAAGCCCCCCTCGCGTTGGGTCGGGGAGACGCGGTTTTTAAGGTCTTGGGGGAGCGGGTTGGGCGGGTAGAGGTGGTTGATGCGGCGAGTGGGAGCGTGGTCGCCGTTATAGATTTACCCCCCTCGTCGGCAGCACTTCCCGAAGGAGACTGGCAGCCCCTCGAGTTGATGGGAGCGGTGACCCGGTCCGGGCTGGCGGGCGAGCTCGTTGTTACAACGAGCTCGGGTTCGGGTGAAATAGATGAATATTTTCGTTCCCATCTAACGGGAAACGTGCGCATTGGGGAGCGTTTATCGAAGGGCTTTTATGCGTTCAGAGTTGGCCCCTAAGATTGCGATGAAAAAAGGCCAAGATTGCAGTTGACGGCCGAAAATCGGCTCGCCACGGTCACTGTTCCTTTTCTCGTTTTTTGACCATTTTCTTGTTACGCCCAGATAGCTCAGTCGGTAGAGCACGTCCTTGGTAAGGACGAGGTCGTCGGTTCGAATCCGATTCTGGGCTCCAGGTCAGCTTACTTTTTAAGACACACACTTTCCGAACGATACTCAGCAAACTCATCACATTTCACCATGGCTAAAGGCACATTCGAACGCACCAAACCCCACGTTAACGTCGGCACTATCGGCCACGTTGACCACGGAAAAACCACCACGACGACCGCCATTCTTGCCGTTCAAGCGCGCAAGGGGCTCGCCGAGGTCAAGACCTACGCGGATATCGCTAAGGGCGGGACCGTCCGTGACGCGTCCAAGATCGTCACGATCTCGGTCGCTCACGTTGAATACCAGACCGAAAACCGCCACTACGCCCACGTCGATTGCCCCGGCCACGCCGACTTCGTGAAGAACATGATCACGGGTGCCGCCCAGATGGACGGCGCGATCCTTGTGGTCTCCGCCGCCGACGGCCCGATGCCCCAGACCCGCGAGCAC
>JANODO010000204.1:0-10138 GCA_031412735.1 Rariglobus sp.
GCCGAAGCCGATGCGCGGTCGAGCGCCGTAAACCACCCCGAGAAAAAAATTTAAAAAAAAAAGAAATCGCAAGACCCTCGCGAAAACGCCGCCGCCGAAGACGAAGGCAAAACGGCCGCCTTGGAGAAAAAAACCACACAAGCCGCCGCCGCGCTGGCCGCCCGCGAACACACGCTCGCCACGCGCGAAAAAGAAACGGCCGGCCTGCGCGCCCGCCTCGAAGCCGATGCCGCCGCAGCCGAAGAAGAGCAGGCCATGCTTGATGCCGCCAAGGCCGCGTTTGAGCAAAAGACCGCCGGCTTGACCCGTCGCGAGACGCAGCTTGCCGAGGCGGAAAAACAACAGGTCGCCCAAGCCGCCCAGCTCAAGAAGGACCTTGCCGCGTTGCAAAACGCTCAAGCCCTGCTCGAAGCCGACCGCCAGGCCATGGAGGCCGAAGTCGCCGCCCATGCCGCCAAAGAACAGGCTCTTGAAATTAAGCGCCGTCGCATGCAAGACATGCTCAGTTCATCGTGATTTCCCAAAAGTAAACGCCTTACCCCCCCACCGACCATGGCATCGCAACCCGCCCCCCTACTCCTCGCTGAACTCGCCGCTCACTCCCTTCAGTTTGTGTTGGTTGACGCAGGCGGCCGCCTAGTCGGCCATCGAAGGAGCGCGCTCGATGCCAACGCGGTCGCCGCCGCGCTCGCCGAGCTTTCTCCCGGGGTTCCGGTCACCCACGCGTCGGCGCTCCTGATTCCCTCCGCAGGCTTTGTGCTCAGGGCCAACGCCGACGAGGCCGCGTCGATTCGCACCCCCAAGAGCCTGCTCGCCCGCTCCGAGACGGTCGCCTCCGCGCTGACGCCTCCGCTCAACGTCGTGGCGTTCGACAGCGCCACGGGCCTGCCCGTCGACACGGTAGGCGCGACGTCGTGGGTGCTCGCGGGCACTCCTTCGGCGCGCATCGATGCGGCCAAGGCGCAGCTTGCCGCTCTTGGCTTGCCGGTTACCGGCGTGACGCTCGCTTTGCCCGTGCGAATCGGGGCGGTCGCGGCGGCGTTGCAGGACATGCCCGAGTCGACGCGCGTCCTCGTTTGGCAGGTGAGCGAGACGGATGCACAGCTGGCGTGCGTCTCCGCCGCCGGTTGCGAAGCGGCCGGTGAAGCTGCGGCCGGTTTTTCGCAGATCTTCGAGGCGGTGCAGGCGGGATTGGGCCTCAAGTTTCGCGCGGCCGCCGCCAAGCTTTTTTTCAATAGCGATTATGATTTTTCCGAGACGGCTGGTGCCATCGCCGAGCGACTCGCGGCGGTCCTTCGTCCCGCGATCGCCGCGCTTGGCTGCGCGCCCACGACGTTGCATGTGGCCGGCTTGCCCCATGGCCAAGCCTGGCTCGCCAAAGCAGTGGCCTCCGCCTTGGATCTCGCGCCATTGAGTCCCGACATGGCGGCGTTCTGCGCGCAACTCGGACTGGCCGGCGACGCCGTCAACGCCGAGCTTCCAGAGTCCGCCCTTAGCCTGTTGTTTCAAGTCTCCGTCCGCGCCGGTGGCGAAAAGAACTGGCAACCCCTGTGGCTGGACGCGCCTGCATCGATCGCCGCCCCCGCACCCGCCGCGAAGGCCGCGCCTGCCCCCGCCCCCGTGCCTTCACCTGCACCCGCACCGGCGGCCACTGCGCCGGTTGCGGCCAAGCCCTCTCCCGTTACGCCAAAGCCAGCGGCGGCGCCAGCGCCCGCGCTGGCTTCGGTCCCCGCCAAACCGACTCCGGTCCCGGCCGCAGCCGCGCTAAAGCCTGCGGCCAAAACCGCAGCCTCAGCCGTCGCGGTGGCCACGCCGAAACCCATGACCCCCGCTCCGGTGCTCAAGCCCGCTGCGGTCGCCCCTGCGCCCGCGCCCGTCAAGAAGCCGGAGCCGGCTCCCGTGTTGTTCAAAGAGGCGGTTGAGGAAGTCGTCGAGGCACCTGTCCAGGCCCCCGCCAATCTCGCGCCGAAAAAGAAGGCTCCGGTCATGCTGCTCGCGGCCATCGGCGCCGTGGTGGTCTTCGGTGGCGCCGGCGCGTTTTTTATGATGCCGGGCAAGACTGAAACCAAGCCTGCGGTTGTCCCCGCTCAGGTCTCCGAGACCGAACTCCGCGCTCAAGAGGAGGCGAAGGCCCGCATGCTCGCCGACGAACTCAAGATCCCGCGCAGTTTCCGCAACGAGCGTTACAGCTTCGAGGTGTCCGACCGCGGCGTGTTACAAAAACTGGTCGGCGCCGGCAACCGCACGATCATCGATGAGTTTGGCTGGCTCGAGCTTCAAGGCACGTTTACCGGCACCGCAAAACCCTTTTACGCGGGCACGATTGGTGATCGGGACTACGTTCCGTCGATCAACAAGACGGTTCGCGACGGCAAGGTGGTCTTTGAGATCACCGGTCAGCACCCGCGCTTCGCGATGCAGACGCTGGTCACCTGCCTACCGACATCGCTCCGCATCGAGACGGTCTTCAAGCCGATCAACTTGGAAGAGCCCCGCGGCCCGATCTCGGGTGTCTACACGGTCAAGATGAACCGCCAGTCCCTCTCGCTCGGCCAACGCGCCGTGGTGGCACCGGGCTCAGTGAGCTTCTCAACACAATCCGGCCCTGTGGCGATGAAGTTCAATGGAGATGCCTGGGGGCAGGCCGGAGAGGCGGGCAAGCAGACGTTCGCGGTCGCGAGCAATCTGGTGTTTTTCTATTTCGCGGGTGGCAGTGATCCGATGAACAACGTGCTCACGACGGTGCTCACGCTGCCCTGAGCGGTTTCCCGGTGCGATGTGGGAGGCGAGCTCGTGCGCGCTTCCGAGCCTCGTTTCCGACCTTCGATCCTCGCGAGCAAGCTCGCTCCCACAAAAGGAAACGGCCTGGCGATGCGCCACGGGGTGCCATTTTCAGCTTTGCTCCCGCACGCGCGACGGTGAACGTTGGGTGCCACATGTGCGCCGAGCCGATTCGTTTTTATAACCGTTACACGCAAGCGATCGAGACCGAGCAGGTCTACGGTGAGAAATGGCTGCGCTGGTCTTACGAGACGCGGCTCGGCCGTTTTTCGGTGGGCGCATTGCTGGCGCGCGCCGTGTTTTCGCACTGGTATGGGTGGCGCATGAACCGCCGCATCAGCGCTCATCGCGTGCTGCCGTTTATCGCGGACTACAACCTCAACGTCGACGAGTTCGCGCGTTCACCGTTTAGCTACAAAACGTTCAATGAGTTTTTCTATCGGGCGCTGAAAAAAGAGGCGCGACCGATCGCCGAGGGCGAAGACGTCGCGGTGTTCCCGGCCGACGGACGCCACCTGGTGTTCCCCAATGTGGACACGGTGCCGGGATTTTACGTGAAGGGTGCGACGTTTACACTGGCGCGGTTGTTCAACGACGAGGCGCTGGCGACGGAGTTCGCCGGCGGGGCGATGGTGATCTCGCGGTTGTGTCCGGTGGATTACCACCGGTTCCATTTTCCGGTGGCGGGTGTGCCGGGTGAGCCGAAGTTGATCAACGGGCTGTTGTATTCGGTCAACCCGATCGCGCTCAAGAGGAACGTCGGCTACCTCGTGGAAAACAAACGCGCGCTCACGTTGGTTCAGGAGACGCGGTTCGGCCGCGTGGCGATGTTCGAGGTAGGGGCGACCTGCGTGGGCACGATCTGCAATATGTTTTTGGCGCGCCGTGCGGTGGCAAAAGGAGATGAAAAGGGGCTCTTTAAATTTGGAGGGTCGTGCGTGATCACCGTTTTCAAAAAAGGCGCGATCCGTTTTGACGACGACCTGGTTGCGCAGAGTGGAGCGCACGTGGAGACCTATGCGCGCGTGGGCGACCGGTTGGGCGTGGCGGCGGGGTGAAGTTTTCGGAAAAGACCTTCGGACTTGCCACGGGCAAGCGGCCCTCGGCACTGTGACGTTCTCATCCGTGCCCGGGTGGTGGAATGGCAGACACGTGGGTCTTAGAAGCCCATATCGAAAGGTGTGCAGGTTCGAGTCCTGTCCCGGGCACCATGTTGAGACTGCTCGTAGGCTGAACCGGGACTAGCCGGCAGAATAGGCACCGTCGGTTATGCAGAGCAGCGACAGCCACACGTTCCACCTCAGGCTATCGCGCATAAATGCACTCTCACTTCCCGGAAGCGGCGGACATTGTTGTCCTCGACGCCGAGCCCGCTTCCTCAGACCGCGGCGGCGGCGGTTTCCTTCGGGATGATGATTTGCTGGAGGGCGTCGCGGAGGATGTGCAGTCGGGAGTCGTCCTCGAGGGCATCGGGGGAGGCATTCTCAATGTAAAACGTGTCGATCGCGATGCCGCGCTCGGTGCCGATGCGGGCGAATGTGATGTCGAAGCCGTGATCGCTGATCGTTTTGGCGAGGCGGAACAAGAGGCCGATTTCGTCGCGAGCCTGCACCTCGACGATGGTGCGTTGCATCGAGAGCTCGTTGTAAACTTCGACCGTGGGCGGGAACGATGCGTGGATCATCTCGCCGCCGGTGGGCAAGGTGTAGCGGGCGGGGGCGAACTTGCGCGCCTGGGCAACGATGTCGGGGTAGAGGTCTTTGTTGGAGACAAGGGCTTCCTCGACGGTGCGGGCAAAGGCTTCCTGGGCTTTGGCGCTTTGGACGATGCCGCGGCCCGGCTCCACGACGTAGAAGGTGTCGATCGCGATGTGGTCGGAGCGGGAAATGACTTTGGCGCCGAGAATGGAAAGACCGGCGACGCTGAAGGCGCCGGCGAGTTTGTAGAAGAGACCGGCTCGGTCCCAGGTGACCACGTTGACGACGGTGAGGGAGCGGTTGAGGTCGTCCTTCCATTCAATAATCGGGCGGAGGGTGCCCACCGAGTCGGCGGCCGAGATGGACTTGAGCAGGCGGTTGACCATGCCGATGTGCAGCGAAATCTCGGCCGGGTCGGTATGGATGAAATACCGCTCGGGGAGCAGATTAAAGTGCGCGGTGATCTCGTCCTGGCTGATGCCGGGAATGGTTTTCGAGACAAGTTCCTGGTAGGTCATTTGCAGGCGTTGCGAGTTGCGGGTGGTAAGGCCGGCGCCGTGGATCAGTTGATCAAGGGTAGCGCGGAAGAGGCTGCTGTGGAGGGCGTCTTTGTAGCCGTTCCAGAGACCCGCAGCCGTGCCGCGGGCGTCGCAAAACGTGTGGACATAGAGGTGCCGAAGTTTGTCGGCATCCTGGACCAGTTCGGCGAAAGCGGCGGCAGTGTTGGGATCATCTACATCCCGCTTCTGCCAAAAGCGTGCCATAATTAGATGATTTTTTATCACGAAGATCACCAACTCGCTGTTTTCGGGGCTCACGTTGAGCCGCTTAAGGATGGGGCGGGCAATCTCCACGCCGCTTTCGGCATGACCTTGGATGCCGCGCGCCTTGCCGATGTCGTGGAGCAGCAGGATTAAGTAAAGGAGCGTGGGTTCGGGCGTATCGTGGAGCGTGCCTCGGTATTTGAGGGTGATGGGCTCGGCCTCGGTGAAGACCTGATCAAGTTCCCGGATGGCGTTCAGGGTATGAATATCGGCCGTATAGCGGTGATAATACTCGTGCTGCACCAAACAGGTCAGGCCGTCGAACTCGGGGATGAAGCGGCCGAGCACGCCGAGTTCATGCATCAGCGCGAGGGTGGGGTGCACGTTGCCCGCATCATCCAGGATGGCTTTGAAACTGGTGTTGGCATCAGCCGACTCGGAAACCTTCCGCGTGATGAGCGGGATGGATTCGCGGATGAGCGTCTGGAGGTTAAAGTCCATCTGGGCGTCGAGGCTCTGGCAGTGGCGGAAGGCGCGAATGAGGCGCGCCGGGTCCTCGCGAAAGATGTGGGGTGATTCCGCGCTGAACTCGCGGTTGCGCAGGATGAACCCGTCGATGTGTTTTACGCGTTCGTGACGGCGGGCGCGGACGACGTCGCGGAACGACAGGAAGCGGCTGGGCTTCACCAGCGTGAGCGCGAGGCGATTCTCCACCAGTTTGGAAACCCGGTAAATGGTCTGCGCGGAACGGTAGTAATCACGCATGAACTGCTCCACGCGGCCGAGCACGTCGTGATGGGTGTAGCCGAGGCCTGAGGCGATGCGCGGCTGGGCTTCGAGGTCGAGCACGTCGGTCGGGCGCTTTTTTTGGAAATGGAGCTCGTTGCGCACGCGGTGCAAGAACTCGTAGGCGCGTTGGAAGTCGCGAAGTTCGTTGCGGCGAAGGTAGTTTTGGTCGGCCAGCTCTTTGATTTCGGAGATGCCGAGTTTCACGCGGGCCATCCACAACGTGTTCTGGTAATCGCGCATGCCGCCGACGCCGTTTTTGATATCGGGCTCCTGGAGGAAAACCGAGTCGCCGTATTTTCCGCGGCGGGTGCGTTGGTCCTCCAAGCGGGCCGCGATGTAGGCTTTGGGGTCGTCGACCGTGTAGTAGGCTCGGTAGGAACGGGCGAATCCCTCGAACAACGTGGCCGAGCCGGTGACGATGCGCGATTCGAGCAGGGCGGTCTTGCTTTGGATGTCTTTGCGCGCCTCGACAAACACCTCGTCGACCGTGCGGGTGGAGTGCCCGACTTTAAGGCCGCAATCCCAGAGGGTGTAGAGAATCTCGTTAATGAGATGCTGCTGCAGGGGTTTGATCGCGGCTTCCTTAATCTTCGAAGGAAACAGGAACATGATGTCGATGTCGCTCAGCGGACTCAGCTCGCTGCGCCCATAGCCGCCGAGGGCGATCAACGCGACGGGCGGGATAGCCTTGTTGTTCAACCGCTCGTAGGCCGTGAGCGCATACTGAAACAAGTGCGAGAGCATCACATCGATCATCGCGCTGCGGGCCCGGGTGATCGCCAGGCCCGACTCGCCAGCGTCGTGGCGCATCCGGATCATGGCGCTCTCGAGGCGCAGGAAGGTTTTGCAGGCCGAGAGGCGTTTCGGCGCGGGGGCGTCGCCAACGAAGTTAAGGCGTTCGAGGGCGTGTTTTTGGATACGGCCGATCACAGTTTTGGTAAGGGGCAAAGATCAGTTGCGGCGCGCGTGCTTGGCAAGCCGTGCGTGCGGTTCTTGCGCCGGCCGGCGATTTGGCGGCCGGAGATGGGTCGCGCCCGGGGTGAATTCAGCGGTGAATTCAGACGCTTGCCAGCGGAGGCGGGGGCGCGTTGGCTCGCCGGCTTAAATTTTTAACCATGGCCGAGATCACGAAGAGCTACGAAGCGAAGGATGTTGAGACGAAATGGTATGCCGCCTGGCAGGAAGCCAAGTGCTTCGCCGGCCGCGCCGCGCCCGGTCAGGAAACCTACACCATCGTCATCCCGCCGCCGAACGTCACCGGCATCCTGCACATGGGCCATGTGCTCAACAACACGCTGCAAGACGCGCTCATCCGCCGCGCCCGCCTCGAAGGCAAGGCCGCTTGCTGGATTCCCGGCACCGACCACGCCGGCATCGCCACGCAGACCATGGTCGAGAAGCACCTCAAAAAATCCGAGGGCAAAGGCCGCCGCGACCTCGGCCGTGAGGAGTTCCTCAAGCGCGTCTGGTCCTGGCGCGACGAGAAGGGCGACATGATCCTCCAGCAGCTCCGCGAGCTCGGCTGCTCCTGCGATTGGGACCGCACCCACTTCACGATGGACCCCGGCTACTCGAAAGCCGTGCTCACATCCTTCGTGAAACTGTTCGACGGCGGCCACATCTATCGTGGCAAACGCATGGTGAACTGGTGCCCGGTTTCGCTCACCGCGTTGTCCGACGAGGAGGTCGAGATGCGCCCGACCAAGGGCTTCATTTACCGCCTCCGCTACGAGTTGGTCGAACCCGCGACGACGACTGACGCCGAGGGCAACGTGATCCCGCTCACGCACCTCATCCTCGAAACCACCCGCCCCGAGACCATCGCTGCCGATGTCGCGGTCGCCGTCCATCCGGACGATCCACGTTACCAACACCTCGTTGGCAAACGCGTCTGGCGCCCCCTTGGCGAACGCGTGCAGATCCCCATCATCGCCGACATCGCGGTCGACCCCGCCTTCGCCGCCGGCGCGCTCAAAGTCACACCCGCTCACGACAAAGTGGACTACGAGATCGGCCAACGCCACAGCCTGCCGATCATCGACGCGCTCAACGCCGACGGCACGCTCAACGAATTCGCCGGCCCCGAGCTCGCCGGTATGGACCGTTTCGCTGGCCGCAAAAAAGCCGCCGAAATTCTCGAAGCCAGCGGCGCCCTCATCGAAGCCAAGCCCTACGAAAACAACGTCGGCTACTCGCAGCGCGCCGGCGTGCCCATCGAGCCGCGCCTCACCCAGCAATGGTGGCTCAAATACCCGCGCGTCGAGGAAGCCAAGCAGGTCGTGCGCGACGGCCTCATCCAGATGCACCCCGAGCGCTGGACGAAGGTTTACCTCAACTGGCTCGATAACATCCAGGACTGGTGTATTAGCCGCCAACTCTGGTGGGGCCATCGCATCCCCGTGTGGTATGCCAAAGGCATCGACCGCGAACAACTCACCGAGGCCGACCTGCGCGATCCGACCAAAATTCACGTTTCCCTCGAAGGTCCTGTCGACCCGGAAAACTGGACGCAGGAAGACGACGTGCTCGACACCTGGGCGTCGTCCTGGCTCTGGCCGTTCGCCACGCTCGGCTGGCCCAACGCCGAGGAGCAGGCCAAGGCCGGCTTCAGCCAGTTCTACCCGACAACCACCCTGGCGACGGGCGCGGACATCATCTTCTTCTGGGTCGCCCGCATGATCATGGCGGGATTGGAGTTCACCGGCGGTGACGACGGCCAGGGCGGAATGACGAATGACGAATGTCGAATGACGAATGGCGCAACCACTGCCGATCCGAAGCATTCGGCATTAGGCATTCGGCATTCGTCATTGTCGCGCGAGGAACTCGCGCGCCGCATTCCGTTCAAACACGTTTATTTCAACGGCATCGTGCGCGACAAGCAGGGCCGCAAGATGTCGAAGACCCTCGGCAACTCGCCCGATCCGCTCGACCTCATTGCCAAATACGGCGCCGACGGCCTGCGCTTCGGCATCCTCCAAATCGCGCCCCTCGGCCAAGACGTGAAGTTTGACGAGGACCGCATCGAGGGCGGAAAAAACTTCTGCAACAAGCTCTGGAACGCGTGCCGTTTCCGCCAGATGAGCGGCCCGATGAGCGACAACACCTCGCTCGCCGCCATCCTCGCCCGCGTCGACGCCTCGAAGCTCGACGACGACGACCACGCGCTCCTCGCCGCGTTGATCGACACGATGCGCACCGTGGAGCGCGGCTTCACCGAGTTCGAATTCGCCGGGGCGACCCAGCGTTTGTATTCATTTTTCTGGAACGACTTTTGCGACTGGTATGTCGAGGTCGCCAAGGCCCGCGTGCAGGACCCGTCCGTCAAAGACCACGCGCTGGCTGTGCAGGACCTCGTCATCCGCGAATTCCTGCTCATGTTTGAGCCGTTCGCCCCGTTCATCACCGAGGAGCTCTGGTCGCTGCTCGGGTATGTGGGAGGGACGACCTCCGTGTCGTCCTCCGGCGGTCCGGACGGAGCCGGACCCTCCCTTTTCCTCCAAGACACGCGCATCGAAACCGCCGACGGGCTGGTCGCCGCGCTCGCCGCCAGCGGTGCCCACGTCGACGCCGCTGCGTCCGGCCGTGTCGATAAACTCAAGCAGTTCGCCACGCTCGCCCGCCAGCTTAAGGCCGACCAACTCGTCGCCCAAAAACGCGACGTAAAGTTCCTCGCCCTCGGCCACCACGCCGACTGGCTCGCTTTGGAAAAAGCCGTCTCGAAGCTCACCCGCCTCGTTGGTGCCGTCGATATCAGCCGCACCACCGAAGAGCTTGCGTTGCCCGCGACGGTCACGCCCTTCGGCACGCTCTATCTCGATACTGGCATCAAGGTCGATCCGGCCGCCGAGCGCACGCGCCTCACCAAGGAACTGGACGCGATCACCAAGCACATCGCCGGCACCGAGTCGCGTTTGGGCAACGTAGCGTTCACCAGCAAAGCCCCGCCCGCCGTGCTCGACGGCGCCAAGAAGCAATTGGCCGACCAGCAAGCCAAACGCGACGAACTCACCCGCTTGTTGAAGGCGCTTTAACGCCGAAATCCGACGTGGGAAGCGAGCTTGCTCGCGATGTTTGCGACACGGCGTCGATCCAACGCGAGCAAGC
>JANODO010000205.1:0-1745 GCA_031412735.1 Rariglobus sp.
CTCACAAGCCCTGCAATCCGTCGGCGCGGTTACAGTCAGAATTCAGAGATGCTCGTTGGGGCATTCAAATCGCGGCGCTCGGTTTCGCGCCCAAGGACGCAGTCCCTTTGGGATCGCCCGGAGCGCGGCTGTGGCGAAGCCCAGCCGCAGCACTGCGGAATTTTCCAGCGCGTCCGAAAACTTAACGGCACCGCCGTCATTGAATCTGCTGCGACTGGTCCTGCGGACACAGTCGCGCTCCGTCACCGATCCACACCGCTCACTGCCGTATGACCGCCGTGACGACGAGTTCCACGGCGAGGTTCAGTGGCAGTCGGGCAGGCGTGAAGGCGGTGCGCGTGTGGTGGCCGCGTTCGCCGAGCACGGCGACAAACAGATCAGACGCGCCGTCCAGAACGCGCGGCGCATTGAGCCAGCCGGGGGCGCTGGCAACGTGGCCCTCCATGCGTGCGAGCGTTTCGAGCCGGTCGAAACCGTCGAGCGCGGACTGGATCTGCGCGAGCACGTTCAGCGCGGCCAGTCGCGCGGCGGCGCAGCCATCGACTTCCGCCAACTCCGCGCCGACCTGGCCGGTGTAGCGCAACTGGCCATTCTCGATGGGGAACTGGCCGGAGAGAAACAGTAAGTTGCCGGTGATGAGCCACGGTTGATAATTGCCGGCTGGTTTGGGCGGCGTGGGCAATGGCAGGCCGAGTTCCTGGAGGCGCGCTTCAATGTTCATGATTGGTTCATTCAAAACTCGCGCAGCAACCGTCCTCCGCCGACGAGCGGGTCGTCGAATCCATTTTCCCGCAGCGCATACCAGAAGAGCACGGCGTTGACGCCGAGAATGGGAATCCCGACGACCGGCTCCAGTTTTTCGGTCACGTCGAGCAGGCTCCTGTTCGTGCCACACTGGACGATGGCGTCGAGTTTGTTTTCGTTCGTGGCCAGCAGTTCGAGGATGGCCTTCTCCTTGGCCCAGTCGGGAATGTGCGCGATGTGCAGCGCGTTGGCGCAGGAGAAGCCAACGCTGGCCACGACCTCGAAGCCGAGTTCCTTGAACATTCGCGTCGCGTGTTCGTTTCCCTTTTTGTCGAACGGCGTGAGCAGCCCGATGCGCCGCGCGCCAAACTTCTTGAGCGCCGCAGGCATCGCCTCGTGCGTCGAGGTCCAGCCGAGTCCGGAGTAAGCCTCGATGTCGGTGAGCGGCGTCTTGATGGCGTCAAGCCCGCCCACGATGTGCTCGAGGCTCATGCCGAGAATCATGTATTGCGGCTCGGCGAGTCGCGCGGTGTCCACCGCCGCCTTCAGGCCGCCGAGGAATTGTTTCTGGTAATTCAGCAGATCTTCCTCAGTCGCGAGCTTCGGCTTCGGGGTGATGACGTTGGCCGTGTGCAGGCCGATTCCGCGCAAGCCGCGCGTCCCCTGATTCGCGAAGATGAGGCTCCATAGCTCGTGCTCCATGCTCGTGTTGGTGGCGGGAATCACCAGGGCGATTTTCCGCCGGAAACTCCGCACGTCAGGATGGCCCCGGTTCAAGTCAATGGCTCCGAAGTTTTCAGCGGCCTGGCCATTGTAAACGACGCCGGGCGGCGCGAGCACGGGCATGGGCGGCGCGTTCACGTCGGGAATCGTGAAGGTTCGCCCGGACAATTTGCCGGTGATGGTCCGATGGTGTGCGCGTATTTCGGTGGGCGCAGTGCCCGCGGTTTTGCCGGCACAATTCTGCGATTGGGCAGGTGAAGGCTGTGGGGCGAGGAGAC
>JANODO010000206.1:0-2988 GCA_031412735.1 Rariglobus sp.
CCCGACCAGCACTTCAAGTGGGACAAAAAGAAAGCCGCCGAAGAACACGGCAACGCGCACTGAACAAACCAAGCACCGGCCCAGGTCACAGAGGACACAGAGCTCCTAGCCAGAGACCACAGAGTTCCAATCCTCCCAACTACCACGCCACTCTCGCATAAAGACATAGCCCGATTTAAGGCCTCCGTGACCTCTTCCGGGCTCTGTGCTCTCTGTGTCACAATTCTGATCTGTTTCCGATTCCGCTTCGATTTCTCAAACCATGTCCTCCGACATTTTCTTTTACCTTTTTGCCGCGCTGACCGCCGTCTCCGCACTCGCGGTGGTGCTCACCAAGAACACCGTCGCCTCTGCGCTCAGCCTGCTGGTGAGTCTGGTGGGCGTGGCCGCGATTTTCGTGCTACTCGACGCCTTCTTGTTGGCGGCGCTCATGGTGTTCGTTTACGCCGGCGCGGTCGTAGCACTGTTCCTCTTCATCGTGATGTTGCTCGATACCCACGGCGGTGATCGCAAGCCCTTCAAAAAAACCACCATCGTCGCCAGTTCCTTCGCGTTCGTGCTGCTGGTGCTCGGGTTGATTACCTTCGTCTCACGCGGCGCGCAAGAGGTGATCGCCACCGCTCCTGCCGCCGGTGTTCCGATTGGCGCCAGCCTTAGAACCTACGGTGAACAGCTCTTCACCACCTATCTGCTGCCCGTGCAGATTGTCGGATTTCTTCTGCTCATCGCCATGCTCGGCGTGATCGTGCTCAGCAAAAAGTTTGATGGCCTGGAGGACGTAAAATGACCGTTGGACTTAACGAATACCTGTTCCTGAGCGCCGTGCTCTTCGCGATCGGCTTCTTCGGGGTGCTCCTCCGCAAGAACACGCTCGTGATCTACATGTGCCTTGAGCTCATGCTGGTCGCCTCGACCGTGGCTCTCGTGGCCTTCTCCCACTTCAACCGCACGATGGATGGTAATGTCTTCGTGTTCTTTATCCTCACCGTTGCCGCCGCCGAAGTCGCGGTCGGCCTCGCGATCATCGTGGCGCTCTTCCGCCGCCGTCAGACGATCCAAGTCGAGGAACTCAACGCGCTGAAAAACTAAGCCGCCTCCCGTCGTCCTTTGAGCTCCGTCGCCACCAACATCGTTCCCGCTGAACGCATCCAGAGCCGCATCGTCGTGCTCCGGGGCCAGCGCGTGCTGTTGGATCGTGATCTGGCCGCGATTTATGAGGTCCCGACCAAGCAACTTAATCAGGCGGTAAAACGTAATTTGGATAAGTTTCCCGACGACTTCGTTTTTCAGCTTACCCGGGACGAAGCTTTGACACTGCAAATTGAAGCCAGCTCGTCATTTGATAATCAAAGAGTTGAGTCGAACCGGTCACAAACTGTGACCGGTTCATCCAAACACCGCGGTAAACAGCATCTTCCTTACGCCTTCACTGAGCATGGGGCTATTCTGGCCGCCAATATCCTAAAGAGCCCTGTCGCGACACAGATGAGCATTGCCGTCGTCCGCGCCTTTGTCGGCCTGCGCCAGCTCATGGTGAACCACAAAGCGCTCTCCGCCAAACTTGCCGAACTCGACGCGCGTGTCGGCGCACACGACGAACAACTCGCCGCCATCGTCGAAGCCATCCGCCAGCTTGCCGAGCCGGTTCCAGCCAAGGCCAACTCCCGCAAGATCGGCTTCCACTCCGGTAATCGTTAATTTACCTAATTTCCTTTCCCTTCATCGTGACTAACTCCGTCTTCGGCTACTCGCCGCTCCTTGTCGCCTTGGTCACGCTGCTGACGCCCCTCGCGTCCGCCGCGGTGATCGCCCTGTTCTTCCGCCGACAGGGCTCCATCGCCTCGCTCATCTCCACGCTCACCGCCGCCATCATTGCTGCGGGCGGGCTGTCGCTCGCCTTCTGCGGTTCGCGCTTCGAGAGTTCCACCGATTGGCTTGCCCTCGGCGACTTCACCCTGTCGCTTGGCATCAAGTTCGACGACCTCTCCGCGTTGATGATTTCCATCGTCGGCGTCGTCGGCCTGTGCGTTCACGTGTTCTCGCTGGGTTACATGCATGACGACTCGGCCAAGGCGCGCTACTTCGGCGGTCTCTCGATCTTCATGTTCTCGATGCTCGGCATCGTGCTCGCGGACAACCTGTTCATGATTTTCATTTTCTGGGAGCTGGTAGGTTTCAGCTCCTACGTGCTGATCAACCACTATGATCACCGCCAGTCCGCCGCCGATGCGTCCAAGAAGGCGTTTATCACGAACCGCGTCGGCGACTTCGGTTTCCTCCTCGGCATCATCGCCTGCTACTACGCGTTCGGCACGGTGAACCTCTCCGAACTCGCGACTGCCTCGATTGGCGGCGACGTGGGCGTAAACGTGATCGCGCTGCTCCTGTTCTGCGGAGCCGTCGGCAAGTCAGCGCAGGTTCCGCTCCACGTCTGGTTGCCTGACGCGATGGAAGGTCCGACGCCCGTTTCCGCGTTGATCCACGCCGCGACTATGGTGGCCGCTGGTATTTTCATGCTGTGCCGCATCGAGCCGCTGTTCGCCGCCGCCCCTCTCGCGCTCGAAGTGGTCACGTGGATCGGTTCGATCACTGCGCTTTACGCCGCGCTCTGCGCGATCACCCAGAGCGACATTAAAAAAGTCCTCGCTTACTCCACGTTGTCGCAGCTCGGCTACATGGTCGCCGCGTTCGGCTTGGGGCGCACCGACATCGGTCCGGACGGTTTGCCGTTGCCCGCTCCGTTGATCGCCGGTGCCGCCGCCGCGATGTTCCACCTTACGACCCACGCCTTCTTTAAGGCGCTGATGTTCCTCGGTTCCGGGTCCGTGATCCACGGCTGCCATCACGAGCAGGACATCTTTAAGATGGGCGGCCTTTCTAAGAAGATGCCGCTCACGTTCATCACGTTCACGATCGGCGTGGCGGCCATCGCCGGCCTGCCGTTCCTGTCCGGCTTCTACTCCAAGGATGCGATTCTGCACCTCGCTC
>JANODO010000207.1:0-44989 GCA_031412735.1 Rariglobus sp.
GGCGGCGCTGGTCGTCGCGCGCAACACGCCGGCGCTCAACGTCGTGAGACCTCCGTAGGTGTTGGCGCCTGATAGCGTCAACGTGCCCGTGCCGGTCTTCGTGAGACCACTGGCCGTGCTGGTCCCGCCGTTGGCAACAACTCCGGTGATCGTCGTGTTTGCCGAGCCGGTAACAGTGAGGGTGTTGTTCGCCGCCGAGCTGCTCAGGAAAATATCGCCCCCAAAAACCAACGCGCCACTGGTGGCGGAGACCGTGCGGCTGGCGTTAAATTGCAGCTCGCTGTTGATCGTCTGCAGGGACGAGGAGCTGTTGGTGAGAACCGTGCCCGCACCGGTGAGCGAGAGGCGGTTGTTGTTCAGCGTAAAAGCGGTCGCGCCGGCGTTAAACGTAAGCGAGGCAAGGCTACGATCAGCACCCAGGTCGACGACCGGCTGCACGAGTCCGCCGAATTGGACGTTGGCACCCGCAACCGGAACCACGTTGGTCGACCAGTTTAAGGCGTCGCCCCAATTTCCCGTGCCCGCCCCGCCGTCCCACACCTGCGCACTGGCCGACACGGCGAGCGCGACATGGAAAAACCCGGTTTTCCACGCAATTTTGAACGAGAGTTTCCGTAGCGATTGCACGAGGGGGGTGGCCATTTTATATCTTCGGCCAGGTCGGCTTTGCAACCTCAACCTCCTTCATGCGTTTTGGCTGAGGCAATATCGCCCTTACTTGCATCTTCCCGTCTTGGAGAAACGTTGCCTGTATGTGCCTATGAGAACCGCCGCTCTTATCCTTTTGGGCTTGGGTTTAACCCTCTTTGCGGGCCCGTCGGTCGCCTCGACCCCAATGATATCGGTAAACGCAGTAGACGCTCTGCTGCAACAGGCGTCCCACGCGGAGAAGGCACTGGAGACGGAGGTTGCCCTGAAGCTCTTCCTTCAAGCCGACGCAGCCCGTCCCAACGACGCGTTCATCCTCCAGAAAATCGCGCGCCACACCTCCGACTCGATCGTCGATGTGCCGGCCGGTGACGTGGCCGAGAAGAAACGCCGCGCCGAACTCGCCCTCGCGTATGCCGAACGGGCGGTCGCCCTGAATCCGGGCAACGCAGAAAACGTGCTCTCCCTCGCCGTGTGTCACGGCACGCTCGGCGTCTACAGCGACACGCGCGCGAAGATCAAATACTCGCGTCTGGTGAAGGAAGAATCCGAACGCGCACTCGCCCTGGATCCGAACTACGACTGGGCTCACCACTTGCTCGGCCGCTGGCACTACGAAGTCGCCACCTTGGGAACCACCACTCGCCTCCTCGTGCGGATCATCTACGGCGGCCTGCCCGCAGCGTCGGTCGAACAAGCCGTCGTGCACCTCGAACGCGCCGTGGCCCTCGCCCCGCAAACCAGTCC
This sequence comes from Rariglobus sp., assembly GCA_031412735.1. Taxonomy (GTDB): domain Bacteria; phylum Verrucomicrobiota; class Verrucomicrobiia; order Opitutales; family Opitutaceae; genus Rariglobus. The sequence goes on from JANODO010000207.1 coordinate 1,396, forward strand.
TCACCACCTCGAACTCGGCTTTGCCTACCTCGCCGCCGACCGCGTTGCCGATGCGCGGAAGGCGTTTGATCGCGGGCTGGCGTTGCCCTCGGTCGGCAAACACGACGAAGCCGCCAAGACCCGCGCACGCGAGGCGCTGGCCGCGTTGCCTGTTCCGAAAATTTAGGAAGCTGTTTGTATGAGGTAGGGACGTCTCTCCGCGACGTCCGGATCGGCGTGCGCCGGCCGTTCCCTTTCACGGACGCCTCGGAGAGGCGTCCCTACCCTAAATCCCACCCCTCACCCCGTCGCTCCAGGATCTTATACCCACGAGACGAGAGATATGGACTTTAGTAGGCCGTCCGCTTCGGACGCTCAGAGCGCCTGCAAGCAGGCGGCCTACCGTGAATAGTCCGAATCTCACGGGATGTTAGTGTTACTTGGCCGCGCCGAACTTCCGCAGGTATTTCAGCGCCACTTCAAACTCGTTGGGCAACGGCGCCTCGATCGTCACGCGCTCCTTCGTCACCGGATGCTTCACCGTCAACCGGCTCGCGTGCAGCGCGAGGCGCGCGATCAGCGGCTTCTCGTCGATGCGGCCTTTGTAGCCGCGTTTGAGCTGCGAGAGTTTTAACTCAGTCACGCCATCGCCGTAAAACGGATCGTTCAAAATCGGCAGCCCGCTATACTGGAGATGCACCCGAATCTGATGCGTGCGACCGGTCAGCGGACGGCACTCGACAAACGTAAACCCCACAAAGCGGTCCAACACCTTCACGATGGTCTGGCTGGCCTTCCCTTTCTTGCGGATCGTGCGCATGCGGCCCGGTTGAGTCTCGTCGTCGATCAAGTCGCGGTTAACCAAAAACTCGTCGGCCGCGAGCGGCGCAGGCAGGTCGTCGGCCTCATCTTCGTCGAGCGGGGCAAACAACTCCGGTGCCGGCGTGCCCACACAGAGCGCGTGGTAAACCTTGGCCACCGTCTTCGATTGAAACTGGCCGCTCACAAAATCCAGCGCGCTCTTTTCCTTGGTGCAGAGCAGAATGCCGCTCGTATCCGCATCGAGGCGGTGAACGTTGGCGACGCCGTGGCCCAGCTTGTCATGGACGAGGCCCATGAGGTTTTCGCGCGATTTATCCCAGCGATCCGGCGCGACCAGCATGCCGCTCGGCTTGTTGAACGCGATGAGTGTGTCGTCTTCGTAGATGACCGGCGGGATGGGCATGGAACGCAGCAGCATCGCCATGCCGCCCGCCATGTCGAGCTACGGCGTCCTTCCCGACCGCCAAATTCCGCAGGGCGTCTAGCGATGAACCACCGGACACGATCAAGGTGAAGTGCTCAGCCCTGGAAACGATACCCCGCCGCGAGCCTCGTGAACGCCGCAACCTCCCGTTCAACCCACGCCGCATCGCGCCCGAGCTCCTCCGCCATGATCGCCGCTACCCGCGGCGCACACGCGGCCGCCGCCCGCGCGTTGAGCAACAACGCCCGTGTGCGCCGCGCCAGCACGTCTTCGACGGTGCAGGCGCACTCCTCCCGCACCGCCCACCGCACCTCCGCCTCCAGGTAAGGTAACTCCGCGTGCAAGGCGTGGGCAGCCCCGCCACATGCCAGCACCGCCGCCGCGTCCGTCCCGTAAACCGCGAGGTGCGGATACCCCGCCGGCGGCGCCGCTCCGGTCGCACCGTGCAGCGCCAGCTCCGCCGTCACCGCCGCACGCGCCGGCAAGCCCGCCGCCCTCGCCGCCAGTGCAACCACCTCCTCCGCCATCGCGCGGTAAGTCGTCCACTTGCCGCCCGTGACCGTCACCACGCCGCCACGCCCGACCACCAACGCATGCTCACGGGAGAGCTTCGCCGTCACCGCCGCCCCCGCCCGTCGCCGCACCAGCGGCCGTAACCCCGCGAACACGCTGAGCACGTCCGCCGGTCCCGGATCAATCGCGAGGTAGCGACGCGCGTGCTCCAGAACAAAGTTTCGCTCCTCCGCCAACGCGCGCGGCTCGAAATCCGGCCCCGGACGCGGCGTGTCGGTCGTCCCCACCACGACCCGGTCGTGCCACGGCACCGCAAAGAGCACCCGGCCATCATCCGTCTTCGGCACCATCAACGCGGTGTCACCCGGCAGGAAACGGCGGGGCAACACCAGATGAATTCCCTGGCTCACCGTCACCAGCGGAGCCACCCCCGGTTCCTCTAGGCAGCGTAATTGATCCACAAATACACCGGTCGCGTTGACCACGCCCCGCGCGCGCACCTCGATCTCACGACCCGACAGCCGATCGTGCGCCACCACGCCCTCAACCCGGTCGCCCTCGCGGATAAAACCGATCACCTCGACGTAATTCACAAGACACGCCCCGCGCTCCCCCGCCGACCGGGCCAACGTCACCGCCAGCCGCGCATCATCGAACTGCGCGTCATGATAGAGCACGCCACCGCGCAAGCCCTTCGTCTCGATGGTCGGGAGCCGCTCCAGCGCCTCCGCCCGGTCCAGCACCCGCGAAGGCCCGAGTGAAAGCCGCCCCGCCAGCGCATCGTAGAGCTTCAACCCGACCCCATAAAACGCCCGGTCAAGCGGCTGGTAGGCCGGAATGACAAACGACAAATCGCGGACAAGGTGCGGCGCATTGCGTGCAAGCCGCCCGCGCTCCCGCAGCGCGGAGCGCACCAGCGCGAGGTTGCCCTGCTTCAGGTAACGCACGCCGCCGTGCACCAGCTTGGTCGAGCGACTCGATGTGCCCGACGCAAAATCCCTCCGCTCCAGGAGCGCGACCGAATACCCGCGCGCAGCCGCGTCGAGCGCCGAACCCAACCCCGTCGCCCCGCCGCCGATGATCAGCAGGTCAAAGACTTCTCCGGACGCGAGCCGGTCGAGGGAGGCAGCGCGGTTCATGGCGAGTCGGGAGACACAATCCAGCCGCCCGCCCGGCCGACGGCGCGACGCCAGCCGGCCTGCAACGCCCCGCGACCCGCTGGATCGCCACAGGGCTGCACGCTTTCACCCGCTGCTCCGCCCGCGCCCACCTGGTCGAGCCCGAGCGCACCGATGCCGACGCCCGCCAGCAGGGCCGCCCCGAGGGCGGTGGTTTCAAGCGTGCGCGCCCGCACCACCGGACGCCCCAGCAAGTCGGCCTGAATCTGCAGCAGCGGCCGGCTGCGCGCGCAACCGCCGTCAACGCGCAGTTCCTTCAAGACCAACCCGGAATCTTTTTCCATCGCCTCGATGAGATCCGCTGTTTGCAGCGCAATGGACTCCAGCGCGGCGCGGCAGAAATGCGCCCGATTGGTCCCCCGGGTGAGACCGAGCAATGCGCCCCGCGCATACGGGTCCCAATGAGGTGCGCCCAGCCCCGAGAACGCCGGCACCAGATAAGCGCCACCCGCGTCGGGCACCGAGGCGGCGAGCTCGTCAAGCTCGGCTGCGGTGGCCACGAGCTTCAGCTCGTCGCGCATCCACTGGACCACCGCTCCGGCGGCGAAGACCGCGCCTTCGAGCGCAAATGTGGTTTTATTTTGAATACGCCATGCCGCCGTCGCCAAGAGCTGGTTGGCCGAGCGTGTCGGCGTATCGCCCGTGTTGAGCAGCAGAAAACAACCGGTGCCATAGGTCGCCTTGGCCATGCCGGGAACGAGGCACCCCTGCCCAAACAGTGCGGCTTGCTGATCCCCCACCATGCTCGCGATCGGCACTCCCGCGAGCGGCAGCCCGTCGGCCACGATACCGTGGATCGCCGCCGTCTCCCTAATCTCCGGCAAGACGGCCGCAGGAATACGAAAAAGCCGCAACAGTTCGTCGTCCCACTCCCCTTTGCGCAGGTCGCACAACAACGTGCGCGACGCATTCGAAACATCCGTGGCGTGAACGCGGCCTGCGGTGAGTTTCCAGAGCAGCCACGTATCGACCGTGCCGAACGCCAGGTGCCCCGATTCGGCGTCGGCGCGCGCGCCCGGCACGGAGTCGAGGAGCCACGCCAGTTTGGTCGCCGAAAAATAAGGATCGAACCGGAGACCCGTGCGTTCGGAGACGAGCGGCTCAATCCCATCGGCACGCAGGCGAGCGCACGCATCCGCCGTGCGCCGGTCCTGCCACACGATGGCCCGGTGCACCGCGCGCCCGGTGCGGCGATCCCACAGCACGGTGGTCTCGCGCTGGTTGGCGATGCCGATGGCGGCGATGTCGTCAGCCGTCAAGCCGGCCCGAATCAGCGCCTCCGCCGCGCATTCGGCCTGCGAAGTCCAGAGATCTTCCGGTTCATGCTCCACCCAACCCGGCTGCGGATAATGCTGAGTGAATTCGCGCTGCGCGCTGGCGACGACAGCGCCGTTCACGGTGTGGATGAGAGCGCGTGACGAAGTGGTGCCTTGATCGAGTGCAATAAGGTAACGGCGTTTCATAAGCAGGGCGGGGGCGGCGCAGGTTTCCTCATGAAACGTGCGCACAACTGAGGGGCGGTCCAACACTCCCATAACATCGCATCAACCGTGGCGGGTCGAGCCCGCTCCTCGGCGGACATTGAAAGAGCGGTAGCCCGTTGCGCTCCTAGAGCAGGTATGTTTTTCACTCCTGCCTTCCGCCCGCATCAAGCCTCCCGGTCGAACTCCTTTTGCATCACGTTAGGGAACGCGCACTCTGTTCGGCCCCGTCCGACTTAACCCGCGCGACAGCAGCACTGCCTCCGTCACCAGCCAGCCGGCAAGCACCACGAGGAGCGCGGCCACGCCTGCCTCCACCTGGTGCACCAACGCCACCGGCGCGTCGCCGCTCACCCGCCCCGCGTGCGTGCGCAGCATCAGCCCGAGGCTCCAGAGAGACACCGTCAACATTACCACCGCAGGCCACAGCGTCAGCCACGCCCCGCGCCCGCGACGATGCAACCACAGCGTCAGCCCGAGTAACGTAAGCGCCGCGAGCAACTGGTTTGACGTGCCGAACAACCCCCAGAACACCCGCCACAACGGCAGGCTCTGCCCGTTCACTTCCGCCGGCGGTAGCAGCGCCAGCGCGAGCGGACCCGCCAGCGTCAACGCCGTCGCCACCAGCGACCGCGCCGTGCCCTCCCAGCCAAACAACTCCATCAACACATACCGCGCCAGCCGCGTGCACGCATCCAGCGTGTCGAAAATAAACGTCGCGAAACACAAGAGCGCGAACCCATGCGCCATCTTCACCGGCAACAAGCCGAACGTCGCATGGTGCAGGAAAAGCGCCACGCCGTTGGCAAACACCGCGTCCGGACGCCCGCCCGGCGTCGCCAGAATCATGACCGCCGCCAGGCTGATGCACGCGAAGAACGCCTCCAGCAACATCCCGCCATACGCCACTGGCCGCGCATCGCTTAGGCGGTCCAGTTGCTTCGAGGTCGTCCCGCTCGCCACGATGGCGTGGAACCCCGAACACGCCCCGCACGCGATCGTGATGAACAACACCGGGAACAGCGGCGGCACCCCGCCCTGCGCCGAGAACAACCCCGCCCCGCCCCACGCCGGCGCCTGCAACTCCAGCGAACCATTCAACCCGCCGACCACCACGCCCAGCACGCCCGCCACCGTGATAATGTAGAGGAAATACCCGCCCAGCGCCCCACGCGGCTGCATCAGCAGCCACAGCGGCGCCAGCGCCGCGAGGAGGCAATAGCCCAGCAACGCCACGTTCCAGGCCGCCGCCGGCCGCACCCCCGCCGGCAGCCACGCCGCCAGGTCGAACGGTATCCACGGGCCGACTACGATCGCTCCCAGCACCAGCGGCAAGAAAACCAGCCGCGCCCGCCCCTCGCCCCAGCCGCGCTTGCGCATGACCCAGCCCATCGCCAGCGCGAGGCCCAGGTAAAGCGCCGACGACGTCGCCACCGCCGGCCCAGGCGCATCGCCGCCCGCCGCCGCACCCGCCTGGGTAAACGCCCCCGCGGTCACATCCGCGAACGCCACGATCACATACACCAGCGACACCCACACGAAGACGAGAAACAGCAGGTGACACCGCCGGTTCATGTGTTGCCGCACCACCTCGGCGATGGATTTACCCCCATGCCGCACCGAGGCGACCAGCGTGAAAAAATCATGCACGCCGCCGATCAAAATCGAGCCCACGATGATCCACAGCCACGCCGGAAACCACCCGAACCACGTCGCCGCAAGAATCGGCCCGACAATCGGACCCGCCGCCGCGATCGCCGAAAAATGCTGGGGCAACAACCACGACCACCGTGCCGGCTCATAATCGAGCCCGTCGCGCCGCTCATGCGCCGGTGTGCGTTCGTCGCCCTCCGCCGTGCCCGCCACGCGACTGAGCAACCGCCCCATCCATCGATAAGCACACGCCAAGATAACCGCCGAAACGACGAAGAATAAGATGAGCTTCACAGGGTAAACTCAGATCAAAACCCAAACGCCTCAGCCAATGCGAGCCGCAACCCGCGGCCCCGGCGTCGCCACCACTTCCCTGGGCGGGAAACAGCCTCGCCTCAGTTCCATGCGATGAAACAAAAGGCCTGAGCACCTCCGCAACCACCCCGCTGCGGGGAACCTCATCAATTTCGTCGCCAACCCGCGCACGCGGGTATGCGCTTTGCCGCGCGTTCGTCCGTCGGCTCCCTCACCTCCGTCAGCTCGCCCGCACACCGCTCCATGACTCGCGACAAGATCACCCTTTCCCAGCTCGAATCATTCCTTTTCAAGTCCGCCGATATCCTTCGCGGCAAGATGGACGCCTCTGAATTCAAAGAGTTCATCTTTGGCCTCCTCTTCCTCAAGCGTCTCTCCGACGAATTTGACCGCAAGCGCGGGGCCATCCGGCGCGACTACGCCCACCTCGACCGGCCCGCCCTCCTCGCCGAGCTACTCGAGGACAAGGCCACCTACGGCGAGACGTTCTTCGTCCCCGTGCGCGCCCGCTGGCACGAGGCCTGGACCGATGAAGCCGGTGATCTCGTGCCCGCGATCAAAGACCTCAAGCACGACATCGGCAACATGCTCAACAAGGCCATTGCCGCCGTCGAAGACGAGAACGACGCCCTCGCCGGGGTCCTCAAAAACAACATCGATTTCAACGCCGTCAAAGGGAAGACCAAGATCCCCGACCAGAAGTGGAAGGACCTCCTTGATCACTTCAGCCAGCCCGGCTTCGTCCTCACCAACGACAACTTCGAGTTCCCCGACCTCCTCGGCGCGGCCTACGAATACCTCATCAAATACTTCGCCGACTCGGCCGGCAAAAAGGGGGGCGAATTCTACACCCCCGCCGAGGTCGTCCGCCTGCTCGTCCAGCTCGTGAAGCCCCACGCCGGCCACGAGATTTACGATCCCACCATGGGCTCCGGCGGCTTCCTCATCCAGGCCCACCAATACGTCGAGGAACAGGGGCAGAATCCCAACGACCTCGCCCTTTTCGGCCAGGACTCCAACGGCACCGTCTGGTCGATCTGCGTGATGAACCTCATCCTCCATAACATCACCCGCTTCACCATCGAGAACGGCGACACCTTGGAAGATCCGCTCATCCTCGACGGCGCCAGCGTGCGCAAGTTCGACCGCGTCCTCGCCAACCCGCCTTTCTCCCAAAACTACTCCCGCGCCACCCTCCGCTTCCCGTCCCGTTTCCGCGAGTGGTGCCCCGAGACCGGCAAGAAGGCCGACCTGATGTTTGTGCAGCACATGCTCGCCAGCCTCAAGGGCCACGGCCACGCCGCCACCGTCATGCCCCACGGCGTCCTCTTCCGCGGCGGCAAGGAAAAGCTCATCCGCGAACTCCTCATCAACGACGACGTCATCGAGGCCATCATCAGCCTGCCACCCGGCCTCTTCTACGGCACCGGCATCCCCGCCTGCGTCATCGTGCTCAACAAAAACAAGCCCGACGCCCTCCGCGACCACGTCCTCTTCATCAACGCCGACCGCGACTACGCCGAGGGCAAGGCCCAGAACAAACTCCGCCCCGAGGACATCGAAAAAATCGACTACGTCTTCACCCACCACCGCACGTTGCCCAAATACTCGCGCCTCGTGACCCGCGACGAGATTGCCGAAACCCACGACTACAACCTCAACATCCGCCGCTACGTGGACAACACGCCCGACCCCGAGCCCGAGGATGTGCAGGCCCACCTCCTCGGCGGCGTGCCCGCGCCCGAGGTCGAGGCCCGCGCGCCCGACTTCGCCCGCTTCGGTGTCGTCCCCGCCTCCCTCTTCGTCCCGTCGCCCGACCGCCGCCCCGGCTACGTCGCCTTCACCCCCGCCATCGCCGCCAAGCCCGCGATTAAAACCTCCCTCGAGGCCGACCCCGCCCTGCAAGCCACCCTCGCCGCCCACCGCGCCGCCCTCGCCGGTTGGTGGGAGATCGCCCGCACCGACTTCGCCCGCCTGCGCGACGGCAAAAAGCTGCCCGAGGTCCGCCATGAACTGCTCACCACGTTGAAAACCCGCTTCGTTCCCCTCGGCGTGCTCGACGAGTTCCAGAGCGCCGGCGTCTTCGTCAACTGGTGGCAGCAGATCCGCTACGACCTAAAGACCGTCGTCTCCACCGGCTGGCACCACACGCTCATTCCCGACAGCTACCTCGTCGCCGCCTTCTTTACCCCCGAGACCGCCGCCATCGAGGCCCTCGAAGCCACCGTCGGCGAGGCCCAGGGCGAACTCGCTGAAGCGCTCGAAGCCGCCCAGGAAGCCGCCGCCTACGAGCCCGAGGAGGGCGAATCCGTCACCGCCGCCGTCATCAAAAAAGCCCTGAAGGACTTGATCGACGACCTGGCCGACAGCACCGGCGCCTCCGCCAAAAAAGAACTCGCCGCCCTGCGCGCCCACGAAAAGTCCATCACCGGCCTCGAAAAACGCATCCGCGAGTCCAAACAACGCCTCGCCGAACTCGCCGACGAGCTCGCCGAAAAACTCCACCTCAAGCGCCTCGGCGCCGCCGAGTTCAAAGCCGAAAACGAGGCCCTCCTCGCTACCGCCGAAAAGACGTTCCAGTCCCTGCCCGACACAGCGGATAATAAAAAACAGCGCGCCGCCCTCGAACGCGACCAAGCCGAACTCACCGCCCGCCTCGCCCGCACCGACGCCCTGCTCGCCGCCGTCGGCGGACGCCTGACGGACGACGAAGCCAAGACCCTCATCTTAAAAAAGCTCCACGACCTCGCCAGCGAGCAGCTCGAACGCTACCTCAACGCCGGCAAACGCGCCTTGATCCAGTCGGTCGAGTTGTTGTGGGACAAATACGCCGTCAGCAGCCGCCAACTCGAAACCGACCGCACCGATACCCTCGGCACGCTCGACGGGTTTTTAAAAGGATTGGGGTATATCCGATGATTGTTTCGGTTGTATCGTTGGCTCAGGAGACCAGCGCCACCGTCTTGTCCGCCCCTTCAATTCCGAACGCTCGCTCAATCTTCATTCTTACTTCCCAATAAGAACGCACGACTTAGTAAGAATGATTGTATTTCTTACCATAAATCCATATCTTACCGCCCATTAAGAACATGAAATCTGGTAAGGAAACCACCATCCGACACGTCACCGAACTCGCCTTGGAGTTTGGGCGTTTGACCACGGAATCCTCACGACTGGAGGGACTTCGAGTTACTCCTCCGAGTCGGCCAGAGCACATCGAATTCGAGTTGGATGGGCGCTCCTATCGTTATCATCTTCATTACGAGCTAACTCCGTCGCTCCACAACTTGCCTGCCAGCTCGCTATCCGGCGACGAGGCAACGTTGCTGGTCGTGCCCAATCTCACGCCGGCCCTCCTCGCCGCCTGTCGCCAAGCCAAGCTAAGCGCCGCCGACTTGAATGGTCGGCTTTATCTTCGCGCACCCGGCTTGCTGGTGGAGTTGCCGGCCCTCGACGGACGGCGTTACCGCTTCGATCTGGAGCCGCGCAACGTCTTTGTCGGCAAGAGCGCGCGAATCGTCCGCGCCTTGCTGGCCGATCCCGAGCGCCCGTGGAAACAGTCCGAGTTGGTGGCCCGCACCGGCGCCACCTCCGGCTTGGTGTCGCGTATCGTCACGCACCTTGTGCGTCAGGGCTTGGTTGCCCGGTCCGGCTCCGGTAAGCGCCATCAGAGTTTCCAACTCACGTCGCGCGACGCGCTGCTGGATGCGTGGGCGCAAGCCGACGACTTTGCCCGCCGCGTCACCACGCACTGCTTCCATTGCCTCGATCAGGATCCCGTGCAACTCGCTCACAAACTGAGCGATGCGCTCACGCACCACGGCTCACCTTTCGCCTTTACCCAGTGGATCGCCGCCTGGCTTCGGCACCCCTACACCCAGCCGCCGCTGGTTTCGCTCTACGTTTCGCAACTGCCCGCGTCGGACCTCCTCGATTCCCTAGGCCTTCGCCCCGTCGCCGAGGGCGGGCGCGTGTGGTTTCACCTTCCGGTTGACGAGGGCGTGTTTCGCGAGACGCGCGTGGTGGACAACCTGCCCCTGGTCTCCGACGTCCAGATTTACCTCGATCTGCAAAACACCGGCCTGCGCGGCCCCGAACAGGCCCGCGCCCTTCGCGAGTCGTCCGTCTTTTGTCGCCCATGAAGTTCGACACCTACTCCGACTACGATCCCCGGTCGACCTCGCAAACCCGGCCCGCGTTCCTCACCGTTTGGCCGGGCTTGGGCAACTACCACGACGACCTCGTGCTTCTCGGCGGCATGGTGCCGCTCTACCTCTGCAACCACCCCGCCGGGCAGCGCGCCTTGCCGCGTCCCGCCACGCTCGACATCGATTTAGGCATCTCGCTCGGAGCCAGCGCCGGACAATACGGCACCCTCGCCACCGATCTGTGCGCCCAAGGCTTTCGCCCCGGCGCTACCCAGACCGGGCGCTTTGAGCGCGAGGTCGCCGGCTTCACCGTGTATGTGGATTTTTTGGTGGAGGACGGCGAACAACCGCGCGGCACGCGCGGGGTCGACGACGTGCCCGCGAGCGTGATGCCCGGCGTGGTCCGCGCGTTGCAAACCGCCCGCCGCGTGCCCGTGGTGGGCACCGATCTTTACGGCGCCGAGCAACGGGTGATCGCCCGCGTCTGCGAAGTCGGCCCCTTTCTCGTGCTCAAGCTGCGCGCATTCCTCCACCGCCAGCAGGGCAAAGACGCCTTCGACCTCCTCTACACCTTGCTTCACTACGACGGCGGCACACAGGCCGCCATCGCCGCTTTTGCCATCGAGGCGGCGGCGGGAAATCCCGCTTTCCCCGACGCCCGCCGGGCCTTGGAAACGCTCTTCGCCGACGATGCCTCCCCCGGCCCGGTGAAAGCCGCCCATTTTGTGCAAGGCCCCGTCCAACCCGGCGAATCGGCTGATATCCGTTTCCGCCGCCTGCAACTGCGGCAAGACGCGCTGACGCTAGGCGAAGCCCTGCTGAAAACCCTCCGGTAAAATTGCTGATGCATTATCCCCCAACACTTGATCCCGTCGCCAAAATCGGCCGGGCCCGAGCCACCCGCTACGTTGATGCCACACCCAAATCGTCAGAAATCGTCAGATGAAATCCGCCAATCGTCAGATTCACCTTCACAACCTCGCCAGTGAACCGCTAGCCGGTCACCTCAACACCGGCAAACCGGTAAAAGCCGAGGACCGCCCGCCTTCCGCCGAGGAGCTCGCTGCGCGCTTCGCCTTACGACCCCTGTCCGCCCAAACCCAACGTCGCACCCTGCGCACCGTCTCCGGCTCTCGCCGCAGCTGAGTCCGCCCGTCGCCCCGTCCCTCTTCGTGGAAGCCCTCGATCCCACTCCCTGATTTATCATGCTCTCCCGCCTTATAGACACCGGCAAACGCGCCCTCATCCAGTCGGTCGAGTTGTTGTGGGACAACTACGCCGTCAGCAGCCGCCCACTCGAATCCGACCGCACCGAGACCCTCCGCACGCTCGACGGGTTTTTGAAAGGATTGGGGTATATCAAATGAGTGCGTTTGAGATGACTGCACTGACCAACGTGGTTCTCAAAACCACGGGTGGCGGAACTCCTGAACGAGATAACCCAGAGTTCTGGAACGGAGGTATTCCTTGGGCGTCGGTGAAGGACTTCAAAGACGGAGTCCACCGCCTTGAAACAACGCAGGAACAAATCAGTGAGAAGGGATTAAAACGCAGCGCCTCCCATCTCATCCCTCCGGGAACACCAATAATCTGCACCAGAATGGCAGTCGGTCGGATTGCTACGGCGATCATGCCTGTCGCCATAAATCAGGACCTACGCGCTCTCCACATACGACCCGACTTTAATACCGACTATGTCGTATGCGCAGTGAACTCGATCCGTGAACAGATCGAAAACCTGTCCATCGGCTCCACGGTCAAGGGCATCAGCATTGATCAATTATTGGCGTTCGAAATCGGCGCTCCGGCCCTCCCCGAACAAACCAAAATCGCGGAGATTCTGACGACGGTGGATCGGGCGATTGAGCAGACGGAGGCGTTGATCGCGAAGCAGCAGCGGCTGAAGACCGGCTTGATGCAGGACCTGCTGACCCGCGGCATCGACGCCCACGGCAACCTCCGCTCCGAATCCACCCACCCCTTCAAAGACTCCCCCCTCGGCCGCATCCCGGCGGAGTGGGAGGCAAACTCAATCGATGAGATGCTTCAGACTGGCGTCATCTCTGATGTGCAAGACGGCAACCACGGAGAACTGCATCCGAAAAGCAGAGATTTCGTAAGCGATGGTATCCCATTTGTAATGGCATCCGATATCGCGGATGGAGTGATCGACCTTGAAAGAACCAAAAAAATCACCCCTGAACAATATCACCGACTGCGCATTGGTTTTTCCAAGCCGGGGGATGTCTTGCTGAGTCACAAAGCCAGTATCGGATTTGTAGCTCTGGTGCCGGAGTTTCTCCAAGAGGTCATGCTAACACCTCAAGTGACCTACTATCGCATTGGAGATCGTGAAAAGCTCACATCCGGATTTCTTGCACAAACATTTCGTGGACCAGCATTTCAGAGCCAGCTGAAGAATTTGGCGAAGCAATCAACTCGGGACTACATCGGTATACTGGCGCAGCGGAAGCTGCTCATAAGCATGCCATGCAACGCGGATGAACAATTGGCCATTTGTCGCATACTGGAAGCGCAAGATGTCGATATCGTTAAATCGCACACCACCCTCGCCAAACTCCGCGCCCTGAAAACCGCCCTCATGCAAGACCTGCTGACCGGCCGGAAACGCGTCACGGCTTTGCTCTGATCCCGCCGTTGGTAATTCCTGCTATCTTCGCCACCGGTGAACTCGTGGAGAAAGTGGTTAGTTCCATTTTGGAACATACCACTTCCCCCACGGCGTAAACCCGGTAGGTTCCATTTTGGAACCTACTGCCGGCCCTCCCTGCATTCCCCAAAAAACCTTTCCCGCCACCAAGCTCGGTCCACCTCAAGGGGCAGTAACATTATTTTTCCCACAGTAACATCAGGCTTGTTACTGTGCACAAAAAAATGTTACTAATCTAATAATGAACGATAAATGGCTTTCAAAAGCGGAGTCTTACCTGGCAACCGCGCTGGGACTGACGCCTCATTTTTCGTTCTTTCCCGAAGCCGAAGGGTGGCCGCTGCATTTGACCGAAGCCTACGAAACTCGTCGCTGCGAATTATTGGGCGTCTCATTTTTAGCCCTTCACGTGCGAGACGCTGGAGCCGCTCCCGCAACCATTGAGAAACATGCGGAGTGGCTGCGCCAACGGACCGGCCTGCGCAGTCTCTTCGTGTTCGACGGTCTCGCGGCTTACCAACGCCGCAGTCTCATCGAAGCCAAAATTTCGTTTCTCTGCCCCGGCAACCAGCTCTACCTGCCCGATCTGGGCATCGATTTGCGCGAACACCTCAAACCCGCGCCCAACAAGGCGGCAAAACTGACCCCCGCCGCGCAAGTCTTGGTGCTGGCCTGCCTGCATCGCAAAATCCCCCTCGGAGTCACGTTCACCGGCACCGCGCTCGGCACGGAATTTGGCTACGCCAAAATGACCATGACTCGCGCCCTGGATGAATTGCGCCAGCTGCGGTGGGTTGAAACCGAGGGCAACCGGCAGTTTAGCCAGCATCGCTTCGTGCTCGGCGGCCGGGAACTTTGGGACCAGGCGCACCCCCGACTGCGCTCTCCCGTCACCAAGCGCCTCTATCTGGACGAGTGGTTTCCCGGGCAAAAATTCAAAGCGGGGCAATCGGCACTGGAAGAACTCACCCTCCTCGGGTCTCCGCGTCGGGCAACCTGGGCCATCACCTCGCAGCAGTGGAAAACCCTCCAACACGAGCCGGGCACCCATCTCATCCCCGCAGCCGCCAAGGACAACGCCCACGCAGAATTCGAACTCTGGCGCTACGACCCGGCCTTGCTGGCGACACCACCGCTCGTGGACCCGCTTTCGCTGGCCCTCAGCTTCCAAGACAATCCCGACGAACGTGTCCAAATGGCGGTGGATGACGTGCTCCGAAAGGTCACATGGTAAACGGACTCGACCGCTTTCAGGCGCACTTCGCCGACTATCAGGATCGCTACGTCCTGATCGGCGGCACCGCGTCGAGTCTCGCCATGGAGGAACTCGGCGTGGAGTTCCGCGTCACCAAAGACCTGGACATCGTGCTCTGCGTCGAGGCACTCGACCGCGCTTTCGCAGAGGCGTTTTGGGCCTTCATCAAAGCGGGCGACTACCAGAACCTGCAAAAGAGCACTGGCAAACGGTTATTTTATCGTTTCTACGCGCCGAAGCAGGCGGGGTATCCCGAGATGCTGGAGCTTTTTGCCCGCGTGCCCGATGCGCTCGATCTCAAGGACGGTGCCGAGTTAACCCCCGTCCCGGTCGATGAGGAAGTTTCCAGCCTGTCCGCCATCCTGATGGACGATGATTACTACGCCTTCGTCATGGCACGGCGGACGGTTATCCACGGTTTGGCCGTGATCAAAGCCGACGCCCTGATTCCCCCGAAAGCCCGCGCCTTCGTGGATTTGACGGAACGCAAAGCACGCGGAGAAACCGTCGATTCCAAAAACATCAAAAAGCACAAGAACGACGTCATCCGACTCTTCACCGTGCTCGAACGTGATCGGCTTATCCTCCTTCCGGAAACCGTGCGCGCTGATCTGAAAAACGCGCTTCAGTTGATCTCCGGCGAAACCATCGACCTAAAAACGCTCGGGATCGCGGCGCTGAAGCTCCCCGAAGTCCTCAGTGAACTCGCCCGGATTTATGATCTGGGCACCACGGGCGGAGGCAACCCGACCAACGCGCCATGAGCCTGACCTCCCGCGAATCCCAGCACACCGAATGGAAGGCATCCTGGCAGGATGACCACCTGCGCTGGGTCTGCGGCTTCGCCAACGCCGAGGGCGGTCGGCTCGAAATCGGCCGCGATGACTCCGGCCATCTCATCGGCCTGCCCCAGGCCTCCAAGCTCCTCGAAGACCTGCCCAACAAAATCCGCGACGTCCTCGGCATTCTCGTCGCCGTCAATCTGCACGAGGCCGACGGCAAGGCCTTCCTCGAAATCGTCGTCGATGCCTATCCCCACCCGATCAGCCTGCGTGGTCGCTACTACCAGCGCAGCGGCAGCACCCTGCAGGAGCTGAAAGGTGCCGCCCTCGACCGCTTCCTCCTCCGCCGCCATGGCCGCACGTGGGACGGCGTGCCCGTGCCGGGTGTTCGTCCTGAAGACCTCTCGCCTCTCGCCTTCCGCCGTTTCCGCGAACTCGCCGCCGCCAGCGGCCGGCTCGATCCGGCCGACCTGCTCGTCTCCGATCCGGCCTTGCTTGCCAAGCTCAACCTCACCGAGGGCGCTTACCTCAAGCGCGCCGCCCTCCTCCTCTTTCACGAAGACCCCGAACGCTGGATCACCGGCGCGTTTGTGAAGATCGGCTATTTTCGCTCCGAGTCGGACCTCGTTTATCACGACCTCGTGCAGGGCGGACTTTTCGACCAGACGAGCAAGACCGTCGATCTGCTCCGGACGAAATATCTCAAGGCGGCCCTGCATTACGAGGGGCTGCAACGCATCGAGCGTTTCCCCGTGCCCTACGCCGCCCTCCGCGAGACGGTGCTCAACGCACTCGTCCATCGCGACTACGCCAACACCGCCCCGGTGCAGATCCGCGTTTACGCGGACCGCCTCACCGTGTGGAACCCTGCCATCCTGCCCGAGGGCTGGACGATCAACACCCTGCTCGGCGAACACCCGTCCGCCCCCCACAACCCCGATGTCGCCAACGCCTTTTTCCGCTGTGGCGAGATCGAGACTTGGGGCCGCGGTGTCAGCCGCATCTTCGCCGCCTGCCGCGCCGAAGGCTCGCCCGAACCCCGCCTACGCACCCTCAGCCAAGACCTGCTCATCGAGTTCCCCTTCGCCCCCGCTTACCTCGCCCTCGTGGCCGCGACCGGTGAGCCCGGCTCCACCGAAAAATCACCGACAACTTCGGTGAGCACTTCGACGAAAACTAGGGTGAAAACTAGGGTGAAAATTCTGGAGCTCATCACCCAAGATTCGAATATCTCCGTTGAGGAAATGGCTGAATCGCTTGGCATCAGTCGCAAAGGTATCGAATGGCAGATGGCGAAGCTCAAATCCGAAGACCTTGTCCGACGCATCGGCCCTGACAAAGGCGGCCACTGGGAAGTCATCGAAAAACCATGAGCCTCCCCTCCTCCAAAGCCCAGGCCCTCCGGCTCGACGAACGCACCCACGTCGAAAAACCGCTCCTCGACCAGCTCGCCGGGCTCGGCTGGGAAGTTCTCGATCTCGACGCCAAACAACATCCGGTCGACACCCACCGCGCCAGTTTCACCGAGGTCGCCTTGCTCCCGGTCCTGCGCGAACAGCTCAAGGTCATCCAACCATGGCTGGCCGACGATCAGGTCGAGGAGGTCGTCAAGCAGCTCACCGCCAGCTTCCCCGGCTCCAACCTGCTGCAAAACAACCGGCACGTTTTTAACCTCCTGCTCGCCGGCACCAGCGTCTCCGAAAATCGTCAGACCGGCGACCAGAGCCCGTCGGTGCAGTTCATCGACTTCCGCCACCCCGAGCGCAACCGCTTCATCGCGGTCTGCCAGTTCAAGGTGCGCATCCTCGGCACCGAGCACCACATCATCCCCGACATCGTGCTCTTCGTAAACGGCCTGCCGCTGGTCGTGATCGAGGCCAAGTCACCCAAGGTGAAGGAGCCCATCCCCGAGGCCATCGGCCAGTTGCTGCGCTACAGCGAGCAACGCGGCGACAAGGGCGAGGGCAGCGCGCACCTGTTTTACTACAACCAATTCGTCATCACGACCTGCCGGCAGGAGGCGAAGTTCGGCACGATCACCACGCACAGCCCGAAGCACTTTTACCGCTGGTCCGATCCTTTCCCCCGCACGCTCGACGATCTCGACCACGGCACCAGCAGCCCCAACGACCAGCAGCGGCTCGTCGCCGGCATGTTGGACCACCGCAACCTGCTCGATATCCTGCGCACGTTCACTCTTTTCAGCACCAACGACAAGGGGGAGCTCATCAAGGTCGTCGGCCGCTACCAGCAGTTCCGCGCCGTTAAACTCGCGGTCAAGCGCCTGCTCGATGGCAAAAACCCGCGCCAGCGCAGCGGCATCATCTGGCACACCCAGGGCTCCGGCAAGTCGCTCACCATGATGTTTATGGTCCGCGAAATGTATCGGCACGCCGTGCTCTCCCAGTGGAAGGTCGTCTTCGTCACCGACCGCACGCAGTTGGAAACCCAGCTCGCCGAAACCAGCCAGAGCATCGGTTTCACCGTCAAGGTCGCCGACAGCATCAAGTCCCTCAAGGACCTGCTCCGCAGCGACGCCTCCGACCTCGTCATGGCGATGATCCACAAGTTCCGCGAAGCCGACCTCACCGAGACCTTCCCCGAGCTCAACGCCAGCCCGCACATCCTCGTCATGACCGACGAGGCGCACCGGTCGCAATATTCTCGCCTCGCCGCCAACCTCGACAAGGGCATCCCCAACGCCTCGCGCATCGGCTACACCGGCACGCCCATCGACAAAACCGAGCGCGTGTTTGGCGACTACATCGACAAATACACCATGCGCCAGGCCATCGCCGACGGCGTGACCCTGGAGATCGTTTACGAGGGCCGCACTCACAACGCCGAGGTGACCGACAAGGCCGCGATGGATGGCACGTTCAAAGACGTCTTCCACGATTACACCCTGCCCGAGCACCTGCAAATCCTCGGGGCCGGCGGGCGCCGCGCCTACCTCGAAGCCTCAACCACCATCGAGGCCAAGGCCAAGGACATGGTCGCCCACTACCTCGCGCACGTCTTCCCTAACGGCTACAAAGCCCAGATCGTCGCCACCTCGCGCGAAGCCGCCGTGCGCTACAAAACTCACGTCGATGCCGCCGTCGCCGCCGCCCTCGTCGAACTGGAAAAGGCAAACCCCAAGGGCATCAAGCTTGAGCAGCTCGCCCAGCTCAAACGCCTGCAAACCGACGTGGTCATCTCCGGCGGACACAACGACGAGCTGCACCTGAAGGCGTTCACCGACGGAGCCAAACACGACGCCACCATCCGCAGTTTCAAGCTGCCCTTCGGCGGAGAAGACGAGGGCGTCACCGGCGACGTCGGCATCGTCATCGTGAACAACATGCTCCTCACCGGCTTCGACGCCCCGGTCGAGCAGGTCATGTATCTCGACAAAATCATCGTCGCCCACGGCCTGCTCCAAGCCATCGCCCGCGTGAACCGCGTCGGCGGCGCGTCGAAGGAAAAAGGCTTCGTCGTCGATTACGTCGGCATCGGCCACCACCTCAAAAAAGCCCTCGATAGCTACGACGAGCGCGAGCAAAACGAGGTTCTCGACGTCCTGAGTTTCCACGAGGAGGAACTGCGCGAACTGGAGGCTAGCCACGCCGCCATCCGCGCGCTGCTCGCCAGCCACGGCCTCACCGATTTCACCGATGCGGATGCATTCTACGATGCCTTCTACGACGAGGATCTGCGCTTCGAGTTCATCAGCCTCTTTCAAGCCTTCACCAAAAACCTGAACTTGGTTTTCCCGGCCAAGGAGGCGCTCGACCACCTGGCCGATTTCAAGGCTCTGACCGCGATCAAGGAAATGGCGGCCAAACACCTGCGCGACGGTCGCCTCAGCATGAAAGGCATCCCGCCCAAGCTGCGCGCGATCACCGACGCCTACCTCGTCTCGCGCGGCATCGACGTAAAGGTGCCGCCCATTTCCATCCTCGACGAAGACTTCCAGAAAGAAGTCAAAAAACACGACCGGGTGAAGACCATGGCGGCGGAGATCGAGCACGCGGTGCGCCACCACCTCGAAGTCGAGCTGGCCGACGACCCGGATTTGCAGGCGTCGTTTGCCGAGGCGCTGGCCAAAATTTTAGAGGAGTTCGCCGACAACTGGCGCAAGGTTTACGACGAGTTGGAAAAACTCCGCCAGCGCATCATCGCCGCCCGCAACGAGCCCACCTACGGCCTGCACTTGAAGAAAGAAATGCCGATCTTCCGACTGCTCCGTAGCGAACTCTTCGGCCAGGCGACCGAGTCCGATGAACCGATGATGGCCGCCGAAGATCAAGCGGCCTATGGCCTGCCGGAGGAAGAGCGTATCAGCAAACTCGTGACGCTCACCCAGCACCTGTTTGGCGAAATCGAGCGCGAGCTCAGCCTGACCGGTTTCTGGGACAGCATCCCCGCCCGCCAGAAACTCATCGAAAGCCTGCAAAAAATTCTTCTACAGCCGGAATTCGCCAAACTCCCGGCGATCGTGGCCAAACGAAAGCACCTGATCAGCCGCCTTATGGAGGCTGCTAAAAAACATCACGACGCCATTCTTTACGCGACGTAATGGAGCTCACCTACCAAGTCGTCCGCTCAGCGCGGAGAAGGAAACTGACGATCACGGTGGAGCGCGATCGCACGGTCGTTGTGCACGCGCCCGCCAAAACCACCGACCGTGAAATCCTCGACGTCATCGAAACCAAGCGGGCTTGGCTGTTCGAAAAAATCCGGCACGAGCAGAAGTATCAGGACCGCCCGCATCCTCCCGGCAAGGAGTTGGTCAACGGCGAATCCGCTCTCTACCTCGGCCGCGAATACAGAATCGAAATCGCCGCCACCCCAAGCGGTGCCGTCGAGTTTGAACTCAAGTTCATAATCCCGGAAACCCACCGGGCGAAGCGCCGCGAAGTCCTCAAAACGTGGTATCTAGAGCGCGCTAAAAAATTGATCCTTCCCCGCGTGCACGCCCACGCGCACCAGCTGGGGGTGACGTTTACCCAAGCCAATATCGTGGACAACCGCTACCGCTGGGGTTCTTGCACGGCGCGAAACCATGTGAACTTCAACTGGCGCCTGATCAAAGCGCCCATGTTCCTCATCGACTACGTGATCATCCACGAACTCGCTCACCTGCTGGAGCCCAATCACACCCCGGGCTTCTGGAACATTGTTCACGCCAACGCGCCCCATGCCGAACGAGCCAAGTCATGGCTGAAGCACCACGGCCAACTCCTGGAAGAGGAGATTTGAGTTATCCGATCACCAAGGCGATCAACGGTGCCGGAGTCACCGCCCCGTCGCCGATCACGACCGCCTTCGCAATCTCCGCCTGCGC
Source organism: Rariglobus sp. (assembly GCA_031412735.1). Taxonomy (GTDB): domain Bacteria; phylum Verrucomicrobiota; class Verrucomicrobiia; order Opitutales; family Opitutaceae; genus Rariglobus. The sequence goes on from JANODO010000207.1 coordinate 21,946, forward strand.
CGCCGCGAGTTTCACCTCGTCGTTCGCGTGCACCACCGCAAGCACATCGCCCGCCTCCACGTGCTTGCCGATTTTTACCAGCTGCGTAAATCCCACCGCATGATCCACCGCATCGTCGGCCTTCACGCGCCCCGCGCCTAAACGCAGCGCCGCCAGCGCCACCGTCATCGCATCCACCGACTGCACGATGCCGTCGGCCGACGCCCTCACCTCGCCGCGCAACCGCGCCAGCTTCATCACCGCCATCGGCTCGTCGCACACCCGCGAGTCACCCCCCTGCGCCGCCACGATCTCGCGAAACTTCTTCAACGCCGCCCCATTCGCGACCACCTCGCGCAACCGCGCTTCTCCGTCCTTCGCATCCTTCGCCACCTTCGCGAGACAAAGCATCTCCGCGCCCAGCGCATACGTGACCTCCATCAAATCCGCGGGTCCTTTCCCTCGCAGGCACTCCACGCTCTCCGCTACTTCCAGCGCATTTCCCACCGCGCGTCCGAGCGGCTCATCCATACGCGTAAGCAACGCCCGCGTTGGTTTTCCCATGGCGTTGCCAATATCCACCATCGCCTGCGCCAACTCCCGCGCCTGTGCCTCGGTCTTCATAAACGCGCCGCCGCCAAATTTCACATCGAGCACCAACGCATCGATTCCTTCCGCTAACTTCTTCGACATGATCGAGGCGCAGATCAACGGCAGGCACTCGACCGTCGCGGTCACATCGCGCAGCGCGTAAAGTTTCTTATCGGCCGGTGCCAGTTCCTTGGTTTGCCCGATCAACGCGCAACCGACCGACTCCACCTGCGCGCGATATTCGTGCAACGACAGCCCGGTGCGGAACCCGGGAATCGATTCGAGTTTATCAAGCGTGCCCCCCGTGTAGCCGAGGCCGCGACCGCTGATCATCGGCACGGCGACTCCGCAGGCCGCGACCATTGGAGCGAGATGGAGGGAGACCTTGTCGCCGACGCCGCCGGTCGAGTGTTTATCCACCTTGGGCAGCCGCACCGACGACAAATCCGCAACCACGCCCGAGTGCATCATGGCCTGCGTGAGCGCCACCGTTTCGGCGGTGTTCATGCCACGCGTGAAAATCGCCATGAGCATCGCGCTGAGTTGGTAATCGGCCCACGATCCATCGGTCGTCCCGCGCACAAACGCCGCGATTTCGTCCGCCGACAACATATAACCGTCGCGCTTGCGGGCGATGACCTGCTGCGGAACTAGCGTCGTGCTCATCCCCCCACCCCAGCCACCTCCTCCCGCCGCCGCAAGCCTCGGCCCCCGGCTACCAAACCTCGTTTGTCACCTAATAGGTGACAAATAGGGTTTGGGGGCCGGGAGCCCTTCCAGCGCGGTTCGTAATACCGGCTCCATTACGTCCGCTTGGCGCATGAAGCCGAGATCAGTGGGATGCGAGCCATCCGACGAGCCCTCGGTATCGTCGCCAAACAGCGCGGCGCCCGGGATGTAATAAAGGTGGGACGCGCCGGCGCTTTGTAGTTTATTTAAGGATACCCGGAGCGCGGCATGGTTGCGGGTGTGGAAATTGGATTGGGCCGGCGTGATCCAGTCGTTCGTGTAACGGCGGTCTTCAACCAGGATGATCGGTGTGGTGGGTGCCGCCGCGCGCAGCTGGTTGACCAGCGGAAGGGTGCGCTCGGCCACCAGCGCCGGGTTCATGTTGGGCAGACAATCGATGACGAAGGCCGCCGCATCAACTTTGGCCAAGTAGTCGCCGACGGCCGGATCCATCCGCCCGTTACCCGCGAACCCCAGGTTCACGACCGGTCGGTCCAAACGGCGTCCAAGAATGGCGGTGTGGACCATGCCGGGACGGGAAGCGTTGAGGCCCTGAGTGATCGACGTTCCGTAGAACACGATTGGCTTGGCGCGGGGAGCCAGGCCTTCGATTTTCGCGCCGGCGGGGACGCCGATTAAGAGAAACTCCACGCCGTTGCGAAGCGGAAGGTAGGCGGCGTATTCACGGTAGCCCGGCAGAAGATCTTTGATGACCTCCACTTTCATCTCGGGTTGGTCGGGCTTGGTGACCTGCACCCAGCGCCAACCGCCCTGGGCGTCTCGTGCGTAGAAATCAATGCCGCTCACTCCGGCCGCTGGCATGCTGATCGAGGCCAGTTTGTTTTGGGTGACCTTGTAGTGCACATGGAGCGAAGTCGCGTCGGTCTTAAACCGCACCATCATCCCGGTGCTGTCTCGGCTGAGCGTCCATACCTTGGGATTGACCGTGGACTGCGCAGCGGCCGGAAAACGGTCAAACCAGTCGAGGCGCTCTTCGTTAATCCATTCCCGGCCCTCGACGCCCCAGTCTTTGACATCGTGCCATTCCACGTTGAGGACACCCGCCTCCCCCGCCGCCATCGAGCGATCGCGTTGGGATACGCCGGCGGGTTCCGGTGAGTTGGCCGCAAGCAGGCGCACCCCGAGCAGCGCCGTGAGGAAGAGACCAAACCCGCGACGGTTGATGATCATAAAAACAGGTATGCGGGGAAGCGGCGGAATCACAGTGTAGGCGAGGGCATGAGGACTTCGTCCGGTGGGAGCTGTCGGGCAGAATCAGCGCGAGGCATGCGCAGGCGTGCCGAGCCATGGAGGTGACTCTCCGACGAGACGATGAGCGCTGTGTTCTAGCTTTTGAACAGGCCGGGGGATTCCTGTTCGCGCAGCGGGCACACTCTTACCGGCTTGGGAATAACTATGTTCTAAAGCTAGAACGCGGCGGTTCTAGGCACACCCGCTCGGTCCTGCGAAACTCAGATAATGCTCACACCATCATTAAAACCTGCCTCTGATATGAACAAACTGATCCAGAAAATCCTCGCAAAGGTCTCCCTCTTTTCCGTGCTCGGGCTCGCCATGGTTAGCACCTCATTCGCTCAGGTGACCGTTGGCGCCTATTTCGGCTGGAACCAGACCACGATCCCGGTCGAGCTTACGAACGCGGTGGACGCTTTCCAGACCGGCGCCGTTGCCAACGCGAACATCGCCCTCGACGGCAGCGCCAACGACTTCAACCTCACCTTCACCGAAGGATTGAACGTCGGCACCGCCCGTTTCGTCGTGACCGACAACTACGGCAACCAAGTGAGTGGCAACCATGTGCTGCGCCAGTTCAGAGACGGTATCGAAGGCCCGGGCACCTCCGCCGGTCAATTGACCATCACCCTGGCCTCGGTCACCAACCTCAGCGCCATCTGCCTAAGCCGCGTCCAGATCACGGGAACCGGCGTCAATCAATACACCTCGACCCTGCCCTCCAGCGTGTCCTCCACGGCCTTCAACACGGCGATTACCCCCATCGAGGGCGCGTGGAGCGTGGGTCAGTCGCTTGTCATCTCGCATCTCTCTGTTAATGCGAACACCTTCACCGTCCAGGGTATCAACCTGTCCGGCACGCCGATGATTCCCGAACCGAGCAGTGCGGCGGCCCTGGCTGGCCTCGCCGCGCTGGGTATGGTGGCTGTGCGCCGTCGCCGCCGCTGAACCGCCCCGGGCCTACACCCCGCGCCTGCCTGCCGCCGACCAACTGCGGACGCTTGTTCGGCTCGCCTCTTCGCTCCACCCACCCTTGCTTTCCCCCACCCCCTGTGCGTTTCCCCCAATCAACGTCCCTGGTCATTCTCTCGCTGTTCTGTCTCGGCTCCGCCGGCGCGTCGCCAGCCCCATCGCCAACCGAGGCCGTCGTATCCGCTGCCCCGCTGGCCCTGCCTGCGGAGCCTCGTGCGAAAGTTCCCTTGTCGCCTGATGCGGTCGCGCGCTTCACCGCTTTGTTGTCCGAGGATACCTACCGGCCGGGTCCGACCATCGAGGACCGGACCGCGTGGGCGGAGATCGCCGCCTTGCCTGACATCCAGCGCATCTGCGCGCAGGCCGAGACCGAGCTGAAGGAGGCGTCGCCCGCGCTGCCCAGGGAATTGTTTGAAGCCTTTAATGTCACCGGCGACCGCCGCGCCTACGAGCTCTTGTTCCGCAAGCGCAGCGACCGGCTCGCGCACTTCGCTTTGGCGGAATGTGTGGAGGCCTCGGGGCGTTTCCTGCCGGCGATCGAGGCCGAGCTGGCGCTCATTCTCGCCGAGGACACCTGGGCGGTGCCGGCGCATTGGTATGTCCGCGGCGGTCTCAAGGGGGCGATGGTGGTCGATCTGGCGGCGACGGCGCGCAGCACGCTCGTCACGGTGGTGGACTCCTGGTTGGGCGCGCGTCTCCAGGCGGAGACCCGCGCGGCGATCCGCCGCGAGGTCGCGCGCCGCGTGCTCGATCCTTACCTTGAAGCGGCACGTTCCGGCCGGATTGGGTCGTGGGTGTCCTGGATGACCACGGTCAACAACTGGAACGCCGTCTGTCACGCGGGCGTGCTGGTCACGGCGCTGACGCTGGTCGAATCGCGCGATTCCCGGGCCGAGTTTCTGGCGGGGGCGGAGGCCTACCTGCCGATCTACCTTAGGGACGGCTTCACCGCCGAGGGCTACTGCACGGAAGGGACGGCGTATTGGAATTATGGATTCGGATCCTACGTCGAGCTGGCGCAGGCGGTGCACGCGGCCACGGCCGGCCGCGTCGATTGGCTCCAAGGCGAGCGCATCCGTGCCATCGCCGAGTATCCGGCGCGCCTGGCGATCACGCCCGGTGTTTTCCCGAGCTTTTCGGACAACTCCCCCGGCACGCCGTTTTCCGCCTGGGCGCTCGACGTCCTGGAGCGGCGCCTTGCCCTTGGCCAGCCTGGCTGGCGGGTGCAGACCCCGTCCAATCTTCCCCTTTACCATCCCCTCGGGGCTACACTTTACCGGGTGGTCGTGGCGCTACGGGCGGACCGCCTCAATGAGGGCGCGGGCGGCGGGGCGGTGACGACGCCAGCCATGGCCCTGCGCGACGAGTTTGCCGAGGCGCAGGTCTTCATTCTCCGGCCGGCGGAGGGGCAGCCTGCGTTCGGCCTCGCGTTCAAGGGCGGCCACAACGACGAGTTGCACAATCACAACGACCTCGGCTCCTTCGTCATCGCGCACGATGGCGCCACGCCGATCCTCGACCCGGGCATGGAGATTTACACCAAGCGTTCCTTCAGTCCGCAACGCTATGAAAGCCGGGTCAACTCCTCCTTCGGCCACTGTGTGCCGCTGGTCGCGGGCCGCGAGCAATCCCCCGGCAGGCAATTCGCCGCGCAGGTGCTCAGCCGCTCCTATACGGACATGCGCGACGAGGTCCGCCTGGATATCAAGGGTGGCTACGAGGTCCCGGAATTGCAGTCGCTGGAACGCACCTTTGTTTTCGAGCGAGGCGCGCAACCCGTGGTCCAGGTCGTCGATCAGGTGAGCTTCGCGACGCCGCAGACCTTCGGCACGGCTTTGGTGACGCTGGGGCAATTTGAGATCGTCAACGGGAGCACCGTGCGCGTCAGCGACGGCGGACGCACGGTGGAAGTGACCATCGACACGGGTGGAAAGGCGTTTCGGCTCAACGAGGAGGTCTTGCGCGAGAACCTGCCCTCGCGGCGGATCCCCCGTCGGCTCGGGATCACGCTGGAGGCTCCGGTGAGCGAAGCGCTCGTGACATTAAGGATTGTGCCGGTGACGCCCTAGGGCGTTTTAAATAAAACTGTAGCCAGGATTTTTATCTGGAACTCAGGAAATCAGGAACGAACTCAGACCGAAAATTCCGCTTCTCCTGCCGATCCCTGATTTCCTGAGTTCCAGATAAATTATCCTGCCTTTCACCTGTCCCTCCCCGTCTAGCTCCTGAGCTAAAGTTTTACTTAAAACGCCCTAGGGCGTATTCCTGAAATACCTCAGGGCGTCGAACGCTGCGAGTGAGAGGGGAAGCAGGCTGGACCGCCTTTCATGACCCCTTCACCGAGTGCCGCCGGGTGGCCTCAACCCTTACCCCATGCACCCCTCGTTACCCCGTTGGTTGGGCGGAACGGCTTTGGCCGTCCTGGTCTTGGTTTTCTCCGCGTCCGGTCAAGACGTCGCCACTCCGCTTAAAGTCTGGAACTTTACGCCCGGAGTCCTGCCCGCCGATATGAGCACGGAGGCGGCGAACATAAATCAGATCGTATCGACCACTTTTGACTCTGGCCGCAGAGGAATCCGCGCTCAACTGCCTGAAGGCGCCAGCCGCACGGAGTTCGAATGGCGCCGGAGTGATCCCGGCCTTTACCAACATGAAACGGGCGGCGAACTGTGGGTTGGGTTTCGGCTGCGCGTCCCTTTCCCGGGAGCAAACGCCAGTGCATCGTTGTTCCAGTTCGGACCGGTGCGGGATGTGGATATGCGAACGGCATCCATCGGCTACTATCAGCTCCAGATCGCACGGGCGACGGCAGGCGCCCCGCACACCTGGCGCTGGCGGGGTTACGCGGCGGTTTCCCAGTGGAATGCGGGGACCGCCGGCACCCCGGAGGAAGCCGTGATTTACCGAATTGGCTCTCAGAGGATCGCCAGTGATAACGCCCTGGGCCGAACGTGGAGCCTAAATCAAGTCGCGTTTAACACGACCGAGGAGTTTGTGTGGGTGGCGCATCTCAAGATGCGCGACGACAGCACCGGGCTGATCAGGCTGTGGGGGAACGGCCGGCTCCTGGTCGAGCTTCGCGCTCCCAATGCCTTCCCCTTGGATTTCACGCGGGTGAAATGGGGGCCTTATGTGGGGATGACCAATACGGCCACGGCGCTGATCTCGGCCGAATACACGCATATCAGCATCGCCGAGAACGGGGGCGAGGATGGCTACCGGACTGTTGCCCCGGGCGTTTATCAAACGGTTCCCGCCGACAAGCAGTTCAGCAAAACGGTTTCTCTCAGTGCGGGCGCGACCGCCGCGGGGGCCAACACGGTGCTGGTGACGGGACTTCCCTTCGGCTGGAGTTTTTTTCCCGGCACCCGCGAGATTCGCGGGACGACGTCGCCGCTCACGGAAGGCGCGCGCCTGTTGATCCGGTTTCTCACGCCTGCGGGTAGCGAGTTTGAGCGCGTGGTGTGGATTTTCCCGGGTGACCCGACCAAGACCACTGCGGACTTGGACAACGACGGGGTTGCGAACAAGCTCGAAGAGGCGCTCGGCTCCAGCAAGCACTCCGCCGCGTCCGGGCCGGCGCCGCTCACGATCACGTCAAATCCGCTCAATGGCCGTTCCCGGCTGACGTTTGTCCGCGCTTTGGCCGATGCGACCTATGCGATCGAGGCGGCCTCTTCGCTGGAGAGCCCCGCAAGCTGGACGCCGCAGGTCACCAATCCGGGGCGGGTCGGCGGCACGGTCACGTGGGAGGATCCGCAGAGCCTACCCAGTCCGTCGGGGTCGCGCCGCTTCTACCGCCTGCGGGTCACCGTGCCCTGACCGGGCACTCGACGGCCGCCTTGCAGGGTTATACCAATGACACCTCGTAATGGGACTTTAGCATGGCACGATGTAGCCCCGACCGGTGGTCGGGGTTTCTAGGAGACGCCCGACCACCAGTCGGGCCTACACCAGACGAAAGTCTCATTTCATGCCATCACGGGTATTACAGCGGAGGTAGAGTTGCCGGTTCCGCCCTTGGTGAACGCGTTGGCGAGGGCGCGCGTTGGGCCGTCACCGTGGCTATCGACCGCGCGCAAGATACGACAACGGGGTATTTCATGTGACGGGTGGAACGGGATTGCGACCGAGGTAAAGTCGCTTCAATACGAGCTATAGAACGAAATGCGAAGACGACGCGTTGGACCGAGGTCTCATCATTGATATCGGTCGAATAGGCCGGCTCTCCTTATTCCCCCCTTGTTTTAAATGGCCCTGATTTTCCGCTCCTTCCACGGTCACCCGTGGAGTATCCTCGCATGATCTCTCCCCGCGTCACCCTCAGCCAGATCGCCGCCCGGGCAGGTGTCCACGTCACCACCGTATCGCTCGCGTTGCGCAACAGCCCGCGGCTGCCGGCCGCCACGCGTGACCGCATTCATGCCTTGGCCAAGGAAATGAACTATCGGCCCGACCCGATGCTCAGTTCCCTGATTGCCTACGGCGCTGGTCGGCGAAAGCCGGTTTTTCAGGCGACCATCGCCCTGTTGAACGCCTTCCCCAAACCCGAGGAGATGGTGGCCAACCCCTGCTTCCGCGGTTACCGTGAGGGCGCGGTTAAACGAGCGGAGGAGCTGGGTTACAAGATCGAGGAGGTCTGTTTGGGAGCCAAAGGGCTCAAGCCCGAGGCGCTGAAAAGGCAGCTGCTCGCGCGCGGTATCACCAGCCTGCTGATTTTTCCCTTGCCGAAGCAGGGTGCCGTGCTGCCGGGCTTCGATTGGGAAGCCTTTAGCGTCGTCACGTTAGGCTATAGCTTGATCGAACCGCAGTTCAACCGCGTCACCAATCACCAGTTCCGCTCGATGCTGCTGATGATTAGGGAATTGCGACGTCTGGGCTACCGGCGGATCGGGCTTTGTCTCGACGAGGTTTACAATCGCAAGATCAACATGGGGCTTAGCTCCGCCTATTACGCTTATACGGAATCCATCCCCGAGGTGGAGCGCGTGCCTGTGCATCGGCTCTCCGAAGGCACCGGCCCGCAGGCCATCATGACATGGGTGCGCCGGGTCGAGCCGGAGGCGATTGTGGGCATTGACCAAGGGCTATTTTCTTGGGTCCGCGAAGCCGGGCTGCGTGTTCCCGAGGATATCGGCCTGGTCTCCGCCCACGTGTTCGAGGCAGATGGGCGTCCGAGCGGGATGCTGCAAAACGACGGCCTGATCGGGGCCATGGCCGTGGACTCGCTCGTGGCGATGATCCACCGCAACGAGAAGGGCTGCCCGGACCATCCCCAGCACGTGCTCATCGACGGCACGTGGCGCGAAGGCCAGACGGTCCGGCGCGTCGGCAATCCACAGCCGTGGTATTTAAATCTGCCCGCCTTGGGTTGATCGAGTAGCTGGCTGATGGCTCGGCGGGAGCTCTCGTCCGGCTCGCGATTTATTCCAGTGAGACGTTGTCGAACAGAACCGCCCCCTGGTAGCCCCAAAGGAAGAGGTTGATGTCAAACGTGGCGACCCCGGGCGGCGCTACCACCGTGGCCTCGACCTTGGTCCATTCGGTGGCCAACACCGGCGCGCTCTGCAGGCCATCGATTGATGGAACGACCGTGCCGTCGACCAGGATGAAGATCGGCGCCATGACCGTCTTGTTCGCATCTATCGAATTAATGCGGAACGCGACGCCCGGGCGCCCGCGTTGGGTTACGCCGTTGGGCTCCGCCTTGTAATGAAAGGTCACCTTGTAGCGCTCCCCAGGGATCACGGCAAAGCGGGTGTTGGCCAGACCAGCGCGGGTGATCTCTTGCGCGCTCAGGCGACCGGCGGTCGAGCCGTTGAGGCCGCCTTTGACATACTCAAAATCGACCATGTGGCTCTCGCTCCCGGTCGGCACAAAGAGCCGCCAGTTCTTGCCGAGCTCAAAGGAGCCGTCCTTGAGGAGGTTTTCGGCGGCGGGAAGAGGCAGGGCGATCAGACCTAAGACGAACACGAGCAGAAGTGGGCGAAACCGGGAGCGCATGGGGGTAGGGAGGGTAGGTTTTGAGAGCGAGAGGGCTGAAGGCGGAGTGCCTCGCCGAAAAATGAGTGATTCAGCCCTCGCGGCATGGCAAGTGAGCGTGGGGCTTTCACCTTGCCCGATTTGTTCTAATTATAGAACAACCGCCCCATTCCCCTTGATGCCTGCCGGCGGGCCGCCGGCCCGGTTTATACTATAGCTAGAACGTGCGCCGCATCGCCGCTGACTGCGCTGTTCATAGACCTGAAGCCAACCCCACCTCCTATGAGCCGTCGCCCCTTTGCTTTCCCCCCAAAAAAACGCGCCGCTTTCACATTGGTCGAGCTTTTGACCGTGATCGCGATCATCGGCGTGTTAGCCGGCATTCTTATTCCGGTGGGCTCCAAGGCCCGCGCCTCCGCCCACCTCGCCGAGTGCACGTCAAACCTGCGCCAAGTGGGCGTCGCGATCAATCTCTACGCCACCGATAACCGCGGCACGTTTCCGGGTGCGCTTTACACCGGCCAAGGGCCGCGTTTCCGCAGCACGGATGTCGGCAGCCTCGCCCAGACGCTCGACCGCTATCTCCCCAGTTCTACACCGACCAACGTCGTCGGTGCCAAAATGCAGGAGTGTTTGAAGTGCCCGGCATGGGAGGGGCAGACCCGTGACGTCACCAGCACGAGCTACCAACTCAATGTGGCGCCCACAGGTTGGGGCGTCTCTCCGTTTGGCCGTATCCAGAACGACATTACCATCAATCCTCCGATGAAGCTCAACCAGATCAACTCCTTCGATTTGGCGCGGACCTGGATGATGATTGATGCCGACGAGGAATGGGCCAATCAGGTCACCCCGCGCCCCTCTTGGTCCACCCGAGTCCCGGAGAAACCGGTGCACGGCGGCATCCGCAACGTGCTCTACTACGATCTCCGCGTCGCCCAAGCGCCGCTGACGATGACGCGCTGAAACGGCCGGTATTACTCCTTTGATCGTTCCGTGACGAGCGCTGCCCTGCTCGCCGCGCTTACAGCCATTGAGGCTTTATGAAGCTACGTTTTCCCTCGTTGGTGAGGTTTACTGCGGAAGCGTTCTAGACTCGGGAGGACTCGCCCCCGGGGCCGCCACACGGCACTCCCGCGACCTCGTGCTTGTTCAAAATAACCGTGCCGGGTATTCGCCGCGGGCAATCAAGTCGGCAAGCGCCGCCTGCACCCGCGGTTTGTCTTCGCGGTAAGTCACGCCGAACCAGCTCGCCGTCGTCGGACGCACCTCGACCGTCACCAAGCCCTGCGCGACCTGTTCGGACACCGCCTCGGGCAGGTAAAACTCCGACTTTAATTCGCCACCCCGCGCCTCAAGAAACGCTTCGAATTGTTCGTTGAGCCCCGTGAAAAACTCCGGCGTGAACGCCCAGCAATTCATCGAGACGGTTTCCTCGCCCGTGTATTTTTTGGCCCCATCTTCGCCGCTGACGGCGGCCACTTCCTCGCGGCGGATACCGGTATGCTCGACCACCTTTTCCAAGTAACCTCCGCCACCGGTGGCACACACGCCGCGCGACACCGCGCCGTTTTCCGAAAGCGTGTTGGCGAGCCGATAACCGATCATCGCAAAGTTCGGCGCATCGTCCTCGCGTTCGGTTGGCTGCTTCAAGAAAGCCGCCAACTGCCGGAACGCATCGCGTCCAAAAAAATCATCCGCCCCGATCACCGCAAACGGCTCGGTGATCGCCTCGCGCGCACACCACACCGCGTGGCCCGTGCCCCACGGCTTTTCGCGGCCCGCCGGCACGGCAAAACCGGGCGGCAACGCGTCGAGCGCCTGGAACACGTAATCCACCTGAATAGCGCCCGCGTATTTGGCCGAGACCTGCGCGCGAAACGCCTCCTCAAACTCCTTCCGAATGACAAACACCACGCGTCCAAAGCCCTCGCGGATCGCATCAAACACCGCGTAATCCAAGATCGTTTCGCCCGACGGACCGACCGGGTCCACTTGCTTGAGCCCACCGTAGCGAGAGCCCATACCGGCGGCGAGAACGAGGAGCGTGGGAACAGAACTCATTTAGAAAAACCGGATGCAAGCCGGGTAACGATAGAAGGTGCTATCCGACGCTTTCACCGCCGCGACGACCGCCAGCACCAGCGCCGCCAACGCGATGAGCGGAAACAAAAGAAAACCGATGCCCACAAAGGACAAAACGAACGCGCCCACCACGTAGATGATCAGCGTGAGGTGGAAATTAAGCGTCTCCTTAGCATGCAGGGCAACCGGTCCCGGCTCCTCCTTCTTAATGAGATAAACAATCAGCGGCAGAATAAATGGCAGTCCGATGAAACCCGAAAGGTGGCAGGCGATAATCAAAAGCTTTTCATCGCTGCTGTAACGCGGCGGCTGAGGTTGAACCGTGAATTCATTCATAAGGTAATAGGGAAACCAGCGAGCGGAAGAGGTTCACGCAAATTGAAACCACCTCCAGCGTTCACACCACGCGGTCAACCATCACCCGGCCCGGCCCGCTGGCCACCTCCCGGCCCGCTGGCTCCTCGTCGGCCGTCCACACCGCGAAGTTGGCCAGGAAATGCCGCACCAGCGCGATGTCCTGATCGCTACGCCCGCCCGCCGTGTGCGGCGTAATGAAGCAGTTCGGCGCACTCCACAACGGGTTCGACGGCGGCAGCGGCTCCTCGGCAAACACGTCGAGGTAAGCTCCGCCGAGGCGACCACTTTCGAGCGCCTGCACCAGCGCGCGTTCATCGACCGTGGTGCCGCGCCCGATGTTGTAGAAACGTGCGCCGGGCTTGCACGCGCCGAGCCGCCGCGCGTTGACGTAGTTGCGCGTCGCTTCGTTGTCCGGCAGCAGGTTCACGATGTGATCGGCCTCGGCCAACACCGCCGTCACGCGCTCCTCGGCGATGATGTGCACGCCGCGCTCGCTGTGCGTTTTCCGACGCACCGCGTAGAGCTTGACGCCAAAGGGCGCGAGCAGCTCCGTGAGCCGGCGCGCGATGGTTCCGTAGCCGAGCAACAACACGGTCTGGCCATTCAGCAGCACCGACGCCGACCGTCGCTCGAAAAACTTCCATTGGCGCTCGCCGAGTTGTTCCGCGTGTGAGGCCAGCAACTGACGCCCAAGCGCCAGCATCATCGCGAGCACATGTTGCGCGCACGGCTCTGCGAACACGGTGGAACTGGTCGTAAACACCGAGCCGCGCGCGCGAAAGGTTTCCAGGAATTCCGGCGTGTCGTAGCGCCCGTAGCCCGCGCTGGTGACCGCGACCCACTTGATGCGCTGGGACCGCAGGCACTCCTTCGCGTCTGGCTGACCAAACACCACGTCGGCCTCGCGCATGCCCGCGTCGGGTGCTCCGGCTGCCAAGACGGACGCCGAGCGTTGCTCCGCAAAGATCAGCCGGTGCTCCGCCAGCCCGGCCCGGAGCAGGTTTTCGGCGGGAGCGGACAGCGCGGCGTTGCACCAAATCGTGAGACTCATGTTAGCCCGCACCCTAGCGCCCCACCTCGATGCGCCGAGCGATAAAGATGCACGACCCAGAAAAAGCATAACCTATTAGGTTATGCTTTTTTCGGGGTTGGAGCAGAGCGCGGCAAGGTGGCGGGGCGATCTGTGCGGTCGGTTAGGCGCGGGTGTCAGTCAAGATTGCGTTGCCCGCGCCCGCGTGTTCGCGTGACCCGAATGTCTCCGCCCGACCATCCCCGCGCCCGCCTGCTTACGCTGCTCTGCTACGGCGCGATGATGAGCCTCGCCATCGGCCTCAACCTGCTGCCGGTCTTCCTGACCACGTTGAGCGAAACCTACGGCGGCGCGACCGGCCTCACGGGCGAACAACTCGGCCGCCTCGGCGCGCTCGCCTTCGCGGGCCTCGTGGTCGGTATCGTCATCACCGGCCCGCTCGCCGACCGCTGGGGCACCAAGCCTTTCGCGCAACTGGGCAACGCGCTGATCGCGGTGAGCCTGGTCGCGATGGCGTTTGCGCCCACTTACACGAGGCTCTGCGTCGCGGTGTTCGCGCTCGGGCTCGGCGCGGGCGTGCTCGACATGGTGCTCAGCCCCATCGTGTCGGCGCTTAACCCGCACAAACGCGCCGGCGCACTCAACTGGTTGCACTCGTTTTATTGTGTGGGTGCGGCGGTCACCGTGCTCGCGGGCACCCTGGCCTTGCGCGCCGGGTTCGGCTGGCGAGGCGGTTGCCTCGCACTGCTCCCGTTGCCGCTGCTCCTGCTGGCCGCCTTCGCGCCGCTCACCTTTCCGGCGCTGGCTCACGAAAGCGTGCGCACTTCGGTGCGATCCTTGTTCAGGCAACGTTGGTTTCAAATCGTCGCCCTCTGCATTTTTCTCGGGGGCGCGACCGAACTGGGCATGGCCCAATGGCTACCCGCCTACGCGGAAACCTCGCTTGGCTTTCCGACGTGGGTGAGTGGCGGCTCGTTGCTGTTGTTCTCGGTGGCCATGGCGCTTGGCCGCATGGTGATCGGCGTGATCGGAGCGCGAGTAGATCCGCTGCGCCTGATGGCCTGGAGTTGTGGCAGCACCGTGGTGTTGTTCCTGTTCGGTTCGTTTTTTCCGGTGCCATCGCTCGCGCTCGCCGCCTGCATTGCGGCGGGGTTCACCGGAAGTTGTCTATGGCCGACCACCCTCGCGATCACGGCGGATCGTTACCCTTCGGGCGGAGCGAGCATGTTCGCCGCGTTGGCCGCGCTCGGCAACGCCGGTGGCATTTTCATGCCCTGGGTGGTCGGCTGGATCGCCGACCGCGCCGACCTCCACTGGGGCCTCGCCGTCTCCGCCGTCGCCCCGCTTGTCATGCTGCCCCTCGTGCTACGCCTGCGCCGCTCAAAACCACCCGCCGCCAACCTGTTTGTCACTTTATAGGTGACAAGATGATCCCCTCCCTCAACCGAAGGTTTGTCACTTAATAGGTGACAAACTTTGCCTTCACCCTGAACGGCAATTTGTCACCTATAAGGTGACAAAACCTCCAGATCAGCGTCTCGCGGGTTTCGCCCGGATGCGTTCGGCGCGGGCGTTGATTTGTGCGAAAAGTTCCGTGTGTTCGACGGCTTCGCGGTCGTCCACATGCACGAGTCCGGCGCCGAAGGGAGGCAGTTCGTCCGCCTCATCGGCCCAGCGCGCCCACTCGTAGCCCACGATCGCCGGATGGGCGCACGCCGCCGTCAACGCCCGCCGGCCGTCGCGCAACATACGCTCCAGCCGCGTCGGCCCGGAGTGCGGCATAAACGACGCGGTGCGGAAGCGCTCGTTGGACAATCCAAAGGCCGTCAGCCAAAGCGGCATCAGTTTCGTCGCCGCATAAATCGCCGCCTGCGAATCGAAGTCCGATCCATGGCAATGCCACGAAACCACGTCCACGTGCGGATACACGCACTCGGCAAGCACCGCGTCGCCGGGCGGTTGGGAAAACCGGCAGCCCAACACCAGGTGGTCGGGGTCGTGTCGACGGAGCGCCGCCGAGGTCGTCCCGAAATACCGATGCGCAAACTCTTTCGTGAAGCGCACGTGGTCGCGCACGTAACCCGCCGTCGCCAACGGGCGCTCCGCCAGCGTGCGTTGGCGGATTACCTCTTTGTTGGGCAAGTCGACACTCCATGAGCGCGCGAGACCGGCGATATCACCCGCGTGCGGAGCGAGCACGAACTCCCAGGCGGCGTGATACGCGCTGAAGCTCGGCTCCAAGCTCAGGCAAATCTGCAGCAACGACGGCCGATCCGCGCGCACTCCTCCCCAGCCGAGGGCGTCATCCGTGTAATAACCGATCAAATCCGTCCGTCCCGCCCACTGTGCGGCCAACTCCCCCGCACGCAGATCGCAAGCCCCGCTCCAGCCGGGATCGAATACGTCGGGCAGATGGGAACCATTGCGATGAAGGACCGGCACGCCCGCGTTGCGGAAATCGGCCAGAGCGGTCGCATACAACCCGGCGGTGGCCAGCGTCGGTTCGGCCCAGGGCCCCAGCGTATTTACCTTCCAACTACGCAAGCGGTGCAGCGCGGCACGGGCGAAACCACCACTCGCGTCGCGGCCGTGGGCGTGCTCGACGGCCTGGGCATAAGCACCGCGATGCCCCGACGGCGGACCGGCGCGCCCGTGGCTGTTCACCGCCGCGACCGCCTTCGCGAAATACGGCTGATCGCACGGGTCGAGAAGCCACCATTGACCGGCGCACGTTTGCCCGACTCGAAAAAATCCGGGACGCCCCCGCAAGGATTCCGGCTTGAACGAAGAGAGGTTAAGGACCTCCGCGCCACGGGTTTTTGCCATGAGCGCAGACGCTAGCGGTAAGTCCGCCCGCATGGGAAGCACACACGTGCGCGCGGGGGAGGGACGACCTCCGTCTCGTCCGTTCCGTCAAAAAAAGCCACCCACCACAAACCGGACGACACGGAGGTCGTCCCTCCCACGCGGGTCAGCGGCGATCCGGGCGTTTGAGGGTGAACCGGTCGCGGGTGGTCACGTAGTTTTCGCCGCCCAGGCGGCCCACCGTGTCGAGAAGAGCCGGATCGATTTTTCCGTCCGCCCCGAGCACCGCGTCGCTGACATGCGCCGCCACGATCCGCCCAAACACCACGCTGGCCGCGCCCGCGCCTTCACCCACCGGCACGATGGTGTGCAGCGTGCATTCGAACGCCACCGGGGCCGCCGCCACGCGTTGCGGCCGAACCTGTGTTGCCGCCGCCGCCGCAATTCCGAACGCCTCAAACTCGCTCTCACCATAAGGCAGAAGCGCCGCGCACGCGTTCATTTGTTCCGTGAGCGCAAACGGCACGAGATTCACCACAAACTCACCCGTCGCCTCGATGTTGCGCACGGTGTCCTTTTTCACGCCACCGCGATTGGCCACGGCGGAAAACATCAACGTGGGCGGGTTGCCCGTGATACCGTTGAAGAAGGAAAACGGCGCCAAGTTGGCTTTTCCTTCAGGGGAAATCGTCGAGACCCAGGCGATGGGCCGCGGCGTGATGGTATCGGCCATCCAGTTATAAGCGTCACGCGGAGAGAGCGTCGTGAAATCGATCAACATAGATCGCCACGATGCGCAAAACCTCGTCGGGGGCCAGTATACACCGCGGGGCTCCGAATGTGGAGTGCGGCGAGCTCTCGCCGCTTTCGACGGCGAGACCCGTCACGTCGCCGTAAGCTGGTGGAGGTTAGGCAATCCGCCTAAACCACTCGCCGCTTTCGCCGACGAGACGGTCACGTCGCCCGCGACACCGCCCACTTCCCGCTCGCTCGTCCGACGCCCGCGCGGCACGCTGCGGCGTTTATGTCCGCCACCTCCGTCCACTTGACGCTCGAAGAAGCTCCCTGGAAAGCCGGCCTGCGCAGCGCGCGGGCCAACCTCGTGCCCGGGCTCGTGCTGCAAGCCTTCGCGCTCGCCGTGGTGCTCGGGTATTATTTCCACGCTCCAACGCGCGCGGGGTTCACGTGGCTGGCCGATTTTCGCACTGCCACCGGGCTCCTCTTCGGCGTGGTCTCGACCGGGCTCTTTGGCGGGCTGCTCCCGTTGCTTTTTCTAAAAACCGCCCGGGCCACGCGTTCGAGCGTGACCTGGCCCCAAGGCCTCGCGCTCACCGCGTTTTGGTCCTACAAGGGCATCGAGATCGCCCTCTGGTATGGGTTCATGGCCTGGAGCATCGGCGAAGGGGCCGACGTGCGCACCATCGCCGCAAAAAGCATCTTGGATCAGTTGATTTATTGTCCGGTGTGGGCGATCCCAACGACCGCGATTGTTTATCTGTGGTGCCAGGCAGGGTTCAACACGCAGGTCGTCGCCGATGACCTGCGGGCGCCGCGCTGGTATGCGCGCCGCGTCCTCCCGATGCTCTGCGCCAACCTCGGCGTATGGCTCCCCCTCGTGTGCATCATCTACGCGTTGCCCACCCCGCTTCAGCTGCCGCTTCAAAACATCGTGCTTTGTTTTTTCACCCTGATGCTCGCCAATATGTCGCATCGCGGAGCCGCTCGCCAAGCCGCGGAATAATCGCGGACCTCTTTGCCTCCCACCTGGTCACACGTTAGCTCATCACCATGCTTTTACGCGCTCCGCTCCTCCTGCTGGCCTTCGTCGTCGCCTTCCTGGCGCCCGCCGCGCGCGCACAGGTGCAAGCCACCCTCGTCGCCGCCGAGCAATCCGTGCAACCGGGTCGCTCGGTCACCGTCGCCCTCCGCCTCGCCCATGACGCCCACTGGCACTCGTATTGGATCAACCCCGGCACCGGTTACCCGACCAGCATCGCCTGGAAACTCCCACCCGGTTGGAAGGCGTCGGAGATTCAATGGCCCACGCCACAGGTCGTGCGCGACACCACCGGCGTGATCACGGGCAACGGCTACGAAGGCGTGATCTACCTCCCCGTCACGCTTACTCCGCCCGACAACCTCCCGCCCGGCGCAACCGTCACCCTCGCCGCCGACGCGAAGTGGCTGATGTGCGAACAGGTGTGCGTGCCGGGCAAAGCCTCCATCTCGCTCACGTTGCCCGTGAGCACCGCCCCACCGATGGCAGACGCCACCCACGGCCCCGCTCTCGCCGCCACGCTCGCTTCGCTGCCCCGCACCCTCGACAGCCTCAAACCCCTCGCTACGAGCAACGGGAAAACCATCACCCTGCGCCTCGCCGGCGCGGCCCTCGCGGGAGCCGGTGCCAAGTCGCCTTGGTTTTTCTCGACCGACGCCACGATCCAATTTGACGAACCCCAGACGCTTCGCCCCGCCGCCTCGGATGGTTCGCTCGTCATCGACCTGCCCGTTTCCTCGCATCTGACGACCCCGCCCACCCGCCTCACCGGCGTGCTCCGCATCGAGGGGAATCCCGCTACGGGCCTCATCATCGACACTCCCATCGAGCCCGGCGAGACGGCCTTAACCGATGATCCAGGAGCTTCGACCCTCGGGGTCACCCGCGCCACGTCGGAGACCGCCGTGGTGGTCGACACCCTGGCCGGCACGCTCGCCCTCGCCTTTGTCGGCGGACTCATCCTCAACCTCATGCCCTGCGTCTTCCCGGTGCTCGGCATCAAGATCCTCGGCTTCGTCAACCAAGCCGGCGCCGACCGCCGCAAGGTCACGCTTCACGGCCTCGCCTTCGCCGGCGGCGTGTTGCTCTCGTTCTGGGCGCTCGCGGGCGTGCTGGCGGCGCTCCGCGCCGGTGGCGGACAACTTGGCTGGGGTTTCCAGCTCCAATCGCCCGGCTTCGTCTTCCTGCTCACCGCCGTTATGCTCGTGTTCGCGCTCAGCATGAGCGGCGTCTTCGAGTTCGGCCTGCGGGCAACCGGCATCGGCTCCGGCCTCCAATCCAAGCAAGGTTTCGCCGGCTCCTTCTTCACCGGCGTGCTCGCCACCGTGGTCGCCACCCCGTGCAGCGCGCCGTTCCTCGCCCCCGCGCTCGGTGCCGCCCTCGCGCTGCCGATCATCGAATCGTTCGCCGTTTTCACCGCCATCGCGCTCGGCCTCGCGTTGCCCTACCTGCTGCTCTCGATGTTTCCGCAAGCAATCAAAGCCCTGCCGCGCCCCGGCGCGTGGATGGAAACCTTCAAGCAAGCCATGGCCTTCCCGCTGTATGCGACCGTTGGATACCTAATTTGGGTCCTGGCCGGCCAGCTCAAGGCCGACGACACCGCCCTCCTCGCCGTCCTGCTCGGCCTCACGGTAATCGCGCTCGGCACGTGGATCTACGGGCGCTACGCGACCTTTGGCGCCAGCCCCGCCCGCGCCCGCTTTGGCATCGTCGGCGGCGTGGCCCTCCTCGGCTTGGGCGCCTGGCTCGGCTGGCCGAGCAAGCCCGCCCCGACCGCGATCACCTGGCAGCCATGGAGCGCCGAGGCCGTTGCCCAAGCGGTGGCCGACGGCAAGCCCGTCTACGTGGACTTCACCGCGCGTTGGTGTTTCACCTGCCAGACCAATAAGAAGGTCGTGTTCGGCTCCTCCGAAGTCCTCAAAACCTTCCGCGATAAAGACGTAGTTACCCTCCGCGCCGATTGGACTGACGAAGACCCGCTCATCACCGCCGAGCTCGCCAAGTGGAACCGCAGTGCCGTTCCCTTCAATCTGATCTACCTTCCCGGCAAACCCGACCCCGTCGTTCTGCCCGAGCTACTGACACCCGGCATCGTGCTCGACGCCCTCAACAGCCCGTGATCTCTCGCCTCCTCCTCCGCGCCCGATCCCGGTTTGTCACTTAATAGGTGACACACCGGGATCGGCGTATAAATCGCCATTCCCGAGCGAGACAAGCTGGGCTCAAGCTTGGCGCGGGCTTAAAGGTTTGCTCGACCGCGCACGTTTCGGTGCAACTCCTTGCGAATACCAGCAAACGTGCCCGGCCCCACCAGCGTGTGTTTGCTCGACCGCGCACGTTTCGGTGCAACTCCTTCGCGTCGCCCCCGCCCCTTCATGAAACCCCTTGCCCTGCTTCTGTTCGCCTCCCTCGCTGCCAACGCTGCCTTCATCATCACCGGAGTCATTCGCACGCGCTCCGATGTGGCCATCGCCAACCCGAGCTCCACGGTTCCCGGGTCCACGCCGACCGTGATCGCCAGCGCGGCGCCCGAAAGCCTTTCGCGCTCCGACCTCATCAGCGCTCTAAAATCCGAGAACGCCGAGGCCATCCGGGATCTCTTGCGCGAGGCGGGCCTTCCCGACGAAACCGTCCGCATGTTGGTCGGCGCCGCCGTCTGGCAGCGCTTCGGCGAGCGCATGAAGGCCCTTCAACCCACGGCAGATCCCACGGCTCCGTGGTGGAAAAACGAACCGAACAGTTGGTATGGAAACCTGACCCGCGAACAACGCGCGGAACAACGCCGCCTCCAACGCGAAGCCAACGACGAAGTTCTCCGTCTGCTCGGTCCCGCCAAGAACACCGGCACGTTCAACTACCACGACCAACGCCTGAGTTTTCTGCCCGACGCCAAGCGCCAAGACTTCCAAAAAATCGAACAGGATTACCAGGACCTGATCCAAGAGGTGCAGCAGGATATGCAGGGTTTCTCACTCCCGTCCGACGTCGAAAAGATCCGCTTCCTCCAGGAAGAAAAAAAGCGCGATCTCGCCGCCGTGCTCACTCCCGCCGAACTCGCCGACTACGAGCTGCGCATGTCGCCCACCGCCCAGCAACTCCGCTGGAAGATGTCCCGTTTCGACGGCACCGAGGAGGAATACCGCAAGATTTTCACCCTCCAAAAAGCCTTCGACTCCACTCAACAACTCGACGCCTGGGGCAACGTTATCAGCCAAGGCCAGGACGATTGGAAAAAACGCCGCGAAGCCGAAAAACAACTCTCGGCCCAGATCAAAGAATCCCTCGGTGCCGAACGCTACGCGGACTACGTGCGCGCACAGAATCACGAATACCGTCAACTCGAGGTCGCCACCAAACGCCTGTCGCTCCCCCCGGACACGCCCGCGAACGTTTATGCGCTGCGCGGTGACGTCGCCGCCGCGTCCAAACTCATCTCCGAAAACACCAGCCTCGCCGCCGAACAAAAAAAGCAGGCGTTCACCGAACTCGCCAACCGCACCCGCGAGCAGGTCCGGACTGCGCTGGGCCCGGAGGCAGCCGATGTTTTTCTCAAAAACGGCATGCAATGGCTCACCACCGTCGAACAGGGCAACGTCGTCAGCTTCGCCGAAGACGGCACCCAAAGCAGCCGGCCCGGCATTCCCCGCGAGCCGAAAAAGCCCGCCGCGCCGAAGCCCTAGCACACGACGCCCATCCCTTCCCGAGCGCACACCATGAAATCACTCCCCTTGCTCCTCACCGCGTCGCTCGTCGCCAATGCCGCCCTCGTCACCCTCACGCTCCGCCGCGCCTCCGAGGTGGGCGGCGACCTTGGCGCGCCGTCTCCGAAAATCCAATACGCCTCGCCCGCCGGGGTGACCGCCTCCCCGTCGCCTCAAACCGCCGACTCCGGCGATTCGTCTGTTCGCGCCGGCACCGCCCAGCCTTCCGCCGACGCGCCTCCGCCGGACACCTGGCGCCGGCTTCATTCCGCCAACCTCGCCACCTTCGTCGCCAACCTCCGCGCCTCCGGTCTTCCCGACCGCCAGATCCGTCTGCTGGTCAACGCCGAGATCAACGACCGGTTCAGTGAACGCGAGGAAGCCGCGCGCCCCGCCCGCCCGGCGCGGAATTTTTGGGAGCAAAACAACACCTACTACAACGACCCGACCACCCTCGACCAGCGCCTCGCCCAGCTCGACATCCGCCGCGAGAAAGACGCCCTGCGCCGCGAACTCCTCGGCGACCAGCCTGCCGTCGCCAACGACGGCAACCCGATCCCCTCCGAGAAACGCGACCTCGTTCGCCAGCTCAACGAGGACTACAACACGATGATCGGACAGATCCAACGTGACTCGCGCGGCATCACCCTTGCCTCCGACGATGAACAGCTCCGCTACCTGCGCGCCGAACGGGACGCCGAATTGAAAACCTTGCTCACGCCCGAGGAGCTTCGCGAATACGAGATCCGCTCCTCGACCACCGCCAATAACCTCCGTTCCGAGCTCTCCGCCTTCGATGCCAGCGAGCAAGAGTTCCGGGCGGTCTTCACGTTGCGCAAGCAGTTCGACGACCAATTCGCAAACCAGCCCGCCGATCCCGGCCCGGAATACTGGAAACAACGCAACGAAGCGCAAAAGCAGGTTGATGCCCAGATCGCCCAACACCTCGGCGCCGAACGCTACCGGGATTACCTGCGCTCGAAAGATCACGAATACCGCAACCTTGCCACGCTCACCGAACGCGTCGGCCTGCCGCAAAGCACCGCCACCCAAGTCTACGACCTCCGTTACAGCGTGCCCGCGAGCGCACTTCAGGTCGTTCGCAGCCCCGACCTCACGCCCGAGGCGAAAGAGGAAGGTCTTAAAACCATCGCCCAAAAAACCCGCGAGCAACTCACCGCTCAACTCGGCGCCGAAGCGGCCGAAGCGTATCTCAAGCGCCACGGCGAATGGATCAAGTCGCTCGAACGCGGCCAGGTCATCGAGTTCCGCCCCGACGGCAGCCGCACCTCGTATCGCATCGAAAAGTAACTCAGGAGCGCCTCCCGGGAGGGACGAGCTCCGTCTCGTCCATCGGCGCCCCCGCGCGTCTTGCCCGCCGATTCCACCGGTGCCACGCGCCCGCCCTTTTGGCGCATTTCAAAGGAAGTTGTAGCCACGACCGTCTCCGCCGTGGCCTCCGTGTCTCGCGACACGCCCGGGACGGGCGCGGCTACAGTTCAATTTAAAAGGCCCTAGCACTACTCCGTGAAGTGTTTTACCCGTGAGGGACGCTAAAGGATTAAAACGTCGACCTCTTAGAATCACGGAGCGTGAAACACTGATGGAATCGGCCAATGGGCCGATTCTCGGGGAGTGGCTACGGCTAATAGCCTTCGCTATCAAGCGGAGGGGCGGCTGATGCCGCGAAAGGTGTCAACCTGCTGATTTAGGTCACCCAAATACGTAAAGCCGATGTCTTCCCCATTAGAGTGCATCCAAACGCGGCATCAGCCGCGCCTC
>JANODO010000208.1:0-41776 GCA_031412735.1 Rariglobus sp.
GATCGAACCATCGCGAGCAAGCTCGCTTCCCACGTCGGCGTCCGGGCCGGGTGAACTGTCACGGACACGGAACCGCGCCAAACGCGGCCTAGGGGGTGAGACCCGTTCAGAAGATCAACCGAGGACCTCGGCGAGTTTTGAGGCGTCTTTGCCGCCGCCCATCGCGAAGTCGGGTTTGCCGCCGCCTTTGCCGCCGAGCCGGGCAGTGAGGGCGCTGATCATCTTGCCGGCTTGATGGCCGGCTTTGATCGCCGCAGGCGATGCGAAGGCGACGAGGGAGACTTTCTCCGGGCCGAACGCGGCACCGAGCACGACCACGCCTTCGCCCAGCTTGGCGAGCACCTGCGAGCCGATTTCGCGGAGCGCTTCCGGGGCTTCAACGGTGACGACGGCGGAGACGTAGGGCAGGCCGTCCTTGGTGGTGGCTTTTGCGGCGAGCTCCGTGGCGAGCGCGGCGGCGGCGCGTTGTTCGAAGGCTTTGAGCTTTTTGTCGGACTCGGCTTTTTGCGCGAGCAGGGCGTCGAGCTTGGCCTCAAGTTGCGCGACGGGCACGCCGATCTTGGCGGCGGTCGCGGTGAGCTGGGCTTCCAGCGCGGCGACATGGTCGATGGCGGCTTGTCCGGCGACGGCTTCGAGGCGGCGGGTGCCGGCGGCGACGGCGCCCTCGGAGATGATTTTCACGAGGCCGATTTCGCCGGTGGTCGTGACGTGGGTGCCGCCGCAGAGTTCGCGGCTGTAGCCGCCGGCGTCGACGACGCGGACGGTCTTGCCGTATTTCTCGCCGAAGAAGGCGAGGGTGCCTTCGGGCTTTTTGTCGAAGTCGGTCTCGTAGGACGTGACCGTGGCGTTTTCGAGGATGCGCTCGTTGACGAGGGCTTCGATTTCGCGGAGCTGCGCCGGTGTGACGGACTCGAAGTGCGCGAAGTCGAAGCGCAGGCGGTCGGGCGTGTTGAGCGAGCCGGCCTGGCGAACGTGCGTGCCGATGACTTTGCGCAGCGCCCAGTGGAGGAGATGGGTGGCGGTGTGGTGGCGGTTGATCGCACGGCGGCGGGCTGCGTTTACGGTGAGCGTGGCGCGAGCATCGCGAGCAAGCTCGCTCCTGCCTTCGGAGGCGACCTTGTGCAGGTAGCGGCCGGATTTGTCTTTGACCGTGTCGATGATCGGGACGGTTTGGCCGTCGATCGTGGCGGTGCCGGTGTCGCCGACCTGGCCGCCCATTTCGGCGTAGAACGGAGTGTCGGCAAAAACGAGGTAGGTGTCGGTTTCGGTTTTGACGATATCGGTGAGCGTCGAGTTGACGGTGAGCGAGAGGTAACCGGTGAAGTTGGTGGCGATTTGATCGACCGCCTCGGCGCCTTCGGTGGCGGCGACGACGATGACCTTCTTGGTGGAGGCCTGGCCGCGGGCGCGTTGTTTTTCCATCTCGGCTTCAAAGCCGGTGGTGTCGACGGTGAGCCCGCGCTCGGTCGCGAGCAACTGGGTCATGTCGAGGGGGAAGCCGTAGGTGTCGTAGAGCTCGAAGGCGGAGGCACCCGAAATGTTGCCGGAAGCGGCGGCTTTGTTGAAGATCGCCAAGCCGCGTTCGAGTGTGCGGCCAAATGACTCCTCTTCGCTGCGGATCACGCGGCGGACGATGTCCTGGCGTTCGACCAGCTCGGGGAACACCGCGCCGAGGCTTTCGACGACCGGGGCGACGAGTTGCTCGAAGAAGCCGGTCTTCAGGCCGAGCTTGGTGCCGTAAAGGATGCCGCGGCGGAGGATGCGGCGGATGACGTAGTTGCGGCCTTCGTTGCCGGGCATGATGCCGTCGGCGATGGAGCAGCTCACGGTGCGCGCGTGGTCGGCAAGCACGCGGTAGGCGACGTCGATGTTTTCCTGGTCGCTGAGGCCTTCGCGCTTCGTGGGGACGGTGCCGCGATAGACTTTGTCGGGCGCCATCTCGGAGACGGTCGCAAAGAGAGGCGCGAAGACGTCGGCGGCGTAGTTGGACGGCTCGGCGGAGAACGCGGTGAAGCCCTTCGTGTTGGCGTAGATGCCGGCGACGCGTTCGAAGCCCATGCCGGTGTCGACGTGTTTGGCGGCGAGCGGGGAGAAGGTGCCGTCGGCGTTGGCGTTGAACTGAATGAAGACGTGGTTCCAGATTTCGATGCAGCGGGGGCTGGAGCTGTTCACGCCTTTGCGGCCCTCGACCTCGTCGTCGTTTTCGAGGAGGTTGAAATGGATCTCGGAGCACGGGCCGCAGGGGCCGGTGTCACCCATCTGCCAGAAGTTATCCTTGCGGTTGCCGTGGACGATGTGGAGCGCGGGGTCGAGGCCTTCGGCTTTGAAAAGTTCGGTCCAGATCGCGTTGGCCTCGGTGTCGAATTCGGACGGGTCGCCGGGCTTCGGCGCGTAGACGGTGGCGAAGAGGCGTTTGGCGGGGATGCCCCAGACTTTCGTGAGCAGGTGCCAACCCCAGGTGAGCGATTCTTTTTTGAAGTAATCGCCGAACGACCAGTTGCCCAACATCTCGAAGAGCGTGTGGTGGTAGGTGTCGTAGCCGACGTCCTCCAAGTCGTTGTGTTTACCGCCGGCGCGGATGCATTTCTGGGTGTCGGCGGCGCGGGTATCCCGGGCGGGGCGGGCACCGGCCCATTTGGAAACATCGGCGGCTTTATCGCCGAGGAAGATGGGCACGAACTGGTTCATGCCGGCGTTGGTAAAAAGCAGTCCGGGGGAGTCGGGGAGGAGCGACGACGAGGGGACGATCGTGTGGCCCTGGCTGGCAAAGAAATCGAGGAAGGACTGGCGAATCTCGGCGGAGGTCATGGAGCGAAAATAAGGGGGCAGCACAGAGGCCGGGGAGGCGGTTAGCAAGGCGTGAAATCAGCGGCGCGGCACCGCGATGAGAGCTTGCGCCGCACCGTTACCAAACGCAAATTTCTCCCATTCGTTGGATTTCATCGTTCGACGGACTTGTTAAATCTGATCGTCCCCGCCCCGGTGCCATGGCCTCCCCACTTCCTTATGTCCGCTCGTTGATGATTGCCGCTGGAGGCGGTATTCTTGCGGTCGGGGCGGGCTTGCTCGTGTTGTTGGGATGGGTCACGGGGAATCTCACGTTTTTGACGGTAAGGCCGGAGTGGACGCCGATGGTGCCGATGACGGCGGTGGCGTTCTGCCTTTCGGGAGCGGCGTTGTTGGTGATCACCGCGATCATGAATCGGCGGCTGTCGGAGAATGCGGTGACGTTTGAGCGTTGGCGATGGGTTGCCAAAGGGCTCGCTTTGCTCGTCGCGCTGATCGGCGGTCGCAGCCTTTTGTTTTATGGGTTCGGGTGGCCGACGGAGTGGGACATGCTCGGCTTCGATAAGGGGGAGGGGCCGGGGCAAATGGCCCAGGTGACGGCAGCGGGTTTTTTACTTTTCGGCATCGCGTTGGGGCTGACGGTGCGGCAGCGCTTTTATCAATCGGCCCAGTGGCTTGCGGCGGTGGTGATCTTTATCGGGTGGATCGGGCTCACTCGGTATTTCTACGGGGGGGACCAATCGGGCGTTTTCTTTCGCATGGCGATGCACACGGCGCTGCTGTTCGCGGTGCTGGGTATAGGCCTGTTTTATGCGCGGCCCGACGGTGGTTTTATGGTGATTTGGAACGGCGATACTGCGGGAAGTGTGCTGGTGCGCGGGCTGTTCCCGGCGGCACTGATCGTCCCGGTGGTGGTGGGTTGGCTGCGACTGGAGGGTCAACGGGCGGGCTGGTATGGGCTGGAGACGGGGTTGACCGTTTTCGCGATGTCGAACGTGCTGATTTTTTCAGTGCTGGCCTGGCACACGGCGAGCCGGTTGCACCGTGAGGATACGCGGCGGCGGCAGGCGGAAAAAACCGTGATGATGGAAAAGCAGTTCTCGGATGCGGTGATCGATAGTCTGCCCGGCATTTTTTATCTTTTTGATCGGCAGGGTAAATTCCTGCGGTGGAATGCCAATTTTGAACAAGTGAGCGGTTACCGCGCGGCGGAAATCGCGGTCATGCATCCCCTCGATTTTTTCGCAGGCGATGACAAGACGCTGGTTTCATCCCGGATATCCGAGGTGTTCACGAAAGGCGTATCCTATGCGGAGGCGGACTTCGTTTCCAAAGACGGGAGGCGGACGCCTTTTTATTTCACCGGCATCAGTGTTCGTCTTGAAGGCGAGGTGTGTCTGGCCGGGGTGGGCATCGACATCACCGCACGGAAGCTGGCGGAGGCGAAGATCCAAGAGTTGAATACAGACCTGGAGCGGCGGGTGGTGGAGCGCACGGCGCAGTTGGAGTCGGCCAACAAGGGGCTGGAGGCATTCTCGTATTCAGTTTCCCACGACCTGCGCGCCCCTCTCCGGGCGGTTGATGGGTTTTCCCAGGCTCTCGTGGAGGACTATGGTGCGACGTTGAATGAAGAGGCGCGGCATTACTTGGCCACGATCCGCAGCGAGACTCAACGCATGGGTGTTTTGATCGACGACCTGTTGACGTTCTCCCGGTTGGGCCGGGCGTCGCTTGAACACCTGCCGATCGATACCGCATCGCTGGTGAAATCGATCCTTAACAACCTGCTCGCCGAGGCTGCCGGGCGTAAAATCGAGATCCACGTCGAAGAACTGCCACCGTGCGACGGCGACCTGTCCCTGCTGAAGCAGGTGTGGATTAACCTTCTATCAAACGCCTTTAAATACACACGCCGCCGCGAACCGGCGGTCATCACGGTCGGCAGCCGTCGGGAAAACGGGGCGGTGGTGTATTTCGTCAAAGACAACGGCGCGGGCTTCGACATGCGCTATGCCAACAAGCTATTCGGGGTGTTTCAGCGCCTGCATCGGGCCGAGGACTACGAGGGCACCGGGGTTGGCTTGGCTATTGTGCAACGAATCGTCCATCGTCATGGTGGCACCGTGTGGGCAGAGGCGCTGGTAAATGACGGCGCCACTTTCTACTTCACCCTCAATCGAGAGACACGCCTATGAACACACCCAACTCCGAGACGGTCGAAATTCTGCTGGTCGAGGATAATCCCAGCGACCTCGCGCTCACGCAACGTGCGCTTAAAAAAGCCCGGCTGGCCAACCATCTTCACGTATGCCGCGATGGGGAGGAGGCGTTGGATTTTCTCTTCGGCGACGCCCTGCATGCGGGCGGCGGCAGCGGACGATTCCCACGCGTGGTTTTGCTCGATATCAAGCTGCCGAAAATCGACGGGCTTGAAGTCCTCCGTCGCCTGAAGGCCGATCCACGAACCCGCACCATTCCCGTCGTGATGCTCACTTCGTCGCAGGAACAACGCGACGTGATCGAGAGCTACAATCTTGGCGTCAATAGCTACATCGTGAAGCCGGTAAACTTCGAGGGTTTCTCCGCCGCCGTGGAGCAGCTGGGCATGTATTGGCTGTTGGTGAACCAGCCTCCCGGCCAACAGACCTGAGATGCTCACGCGCCCCCTCACTTTGCTCTTTGCGGAGGACAGTCCGGTGGACGCCGAGCTGGCTCTGCGGCAACTGCGCCGCGACGGCTTGGTGGTGGAAGCGACGATCGTGAATTCCGCCGAGGCGTTTGCAGCGGGCATTCACCAAGGGCTCGACGTGATCCTATCGGACTACGACATGGGCCACTTTAACGGAATGCAGGCCTTGGAATTGGTCCAGCAGCGTGGTTTCGATGTGCCGTTTATCCTGATTTCCGGCACGGTGGGCGAGGAGCTCGCGGTCGAGGCGATCAAGCGCGGCGCCTCCGATTATCTGATGAAGGACCGGCTGGTGCGATTGGGCTCGGCGGTGACTCACGCGATCGACCAATGTCGGTTGCGGCGTGAGCGCGTGCAGATGGATCATGAACTCCATCAAAGCCGGGAGGATTTCCGCCGGTTGTTCGAAGCCAACCCGATGCCGATGTGGGTGTATGATCGGGAGACGCTTCGGTTCCTGGCGGTCAACAACGCTGCGGTGGCCCATTATGGATACAGCCACGAGGAGTTCCTCGCCATGTCGATCCAGGACATCCGGCCTCCCGAGGATGTGCCGGTGCTTTTGAAGTCGATTTCGGACCGGGGGGGAATGCCCGACCTGATGCCTGCCGGGGCCTGGCAGCATCGGAAAAAGAACGGAGAACTGATCTACGTCGAAATCACCCCTCATGCGTTCATGTTTCGCGGAAGACGTGCCAAACTGGTGCTGGCCAACGACGTGACCGCGAAGCGCGAAAGCGTCCTGGCGTTGAGCGAGAGCGAGCAACGTTTCCGGCAGCTCGCCGAGAACATCACCGAGGTGTTCTGGATGGTGGACCCGACGAACTCACAGGTTCTCTACGTAAGCCCGGCCTATGAGGTCATCTGGGGGCGGACCTGCGAGAGCCTTTACCTGAACTCCCTGAGTTGGAGACAGGCGATCCACCCCGAAGACCGGGAGCGGGTGACCGCAACGCTGGCACGGAATCTCACGATCCCCGGCGGTTATCACGAGGTCTACCGGATTGTTCGTCCCGATGGGTCGGTGCGCTGGGTGCGTGACCGGGCGTTCCCCGTCAAGGATGCCCGCGGTCGAGTCTACCGCGTCGTAGGCACCGCCCAGGACATCACCGAGTGGCGAAAGCTCGAAGAGCAGTTCCGCCAGGCGCAGAAGCTGGAGGCCATCGGCACCCTCGCCGGCGGCATTGCGCACGATTTCAACAACATCCTCGGCGCGATTGTCGGCTATGTGGAGCTCACAAAAACATATTGTGAGAACGATAGAACGGCGACCCAGCACCTCGACATGGTGTTGCAGGCTTCCCAACGGGCCGCCGCGCTGGTGCGTCAGATCCTGGCCTTCAGTCGCCAGCAAGAGCAGCAGCGCATACCGGTGCATTTGAAACAGATCGTGGCTGAGCCGATCAAACTCCTGCGTGCGACCATCCCGGCGATTATTGAATTTGACGTGTCGCTGCCCCCCAACCTGCCGGTTGTGCACGCCGATCCCACCCAGGTGCATCAAGTGGTGATGAACCTGTGCACCAACGCCGCCCACGCCATGGGCGACCGGCCGGGGCGGTTGAGCGTCAGCCTGGAAAATTTTTTAATGGATGCGCGGCAGCCAAACGTCGGCACCCGCCTCAAGCCCGGGCTCTACGTGCGGCTCTCGATCACCGACACCGGTTGTGGCATGGAAAGCGCCGTCCAAGAGCGGATTTTTGAACCGTTCTTCACCACCAAGGCCCCGGGCGAAGGAACCGGGCTGGGTTTGTCCGTGGTGCACGGCATCATGCAAAGCCATGAGGGAGCGGTCACGGTGCACAGCGAGCCGGGCAAGGGCACGACCTTTCACCTCTACTTCCCGGCCGATGGCACCGCGTTGCCGGAAAATAACCCGCCTGTGAAAGCCGAGACCCGCCGCGGTGCAGGCCAACGCGTGCTCTTCGTGGACGACGAGCCGCAGCTCGCGCGCCTCGCGGAAGCCGTGCTCTCGGCGCTGAAGTATCAGCCAACAGCCGTCACCGATCCGGCTGAGGCGTTGCGATTGGTGCGGGCGGACCCGCAGGCGTTCGATGTGGTGATCACCGATCTCAGCATGCCGGGCATGATCGGCACCGAGTTGGCGGCCCAGCTTCTGGCGCTGCGCCCCGACCTGCCGATCATCTTGGTGACCGGTTACGCCGCGAAGCTTACTCCCAAAACGGTGACGGCGATCGGTATTCGGGAGCTTTTGTTGAAACCCTTCACGTTCCAATCGCTGGGCGACGCGGTGCAACGCGTGTTGTCTTCACCGAAATCTTAGAGCGGCGAAAGTAAAGGCGCCGGTCCCGCCGCACTCGCCGCACTCGCCCCTTGCCAGCGGCGCGGGCGGCTTGCTAGTTCATTGACCTTTATGCCGACCCTTAAATTCGCCGTTCTTCCTGGAGACTACATCGGGCCCGAGGTCATGACCGAGGCCCTGCGCGTGTTTGCCCATGTGGCCAAACAGGAAAATCTCACGCTTGACTACCAGGTCGCCGACGTCGGCGGCGCCGGCATCGACAACCACGGCAAGGCCCTCCCGGACTCCACGCTGGCCACCTGCCAGCAATCCGACGCCATCCTCTTCGGCTCCGTCGGTGGCCCGAAATGGGAAAAGCTCCCGCCCAAGGAACAGCCCGAGCGCGCCGCGCTGCTGCCCCTCCGCAAGGCGTTTAACCTGTTCGCCAACATCCGCCCCGGCCTCCTCTACAAGGACCTCCTTGATGCGTCGCCGCTTAAGTCCGAGCGCATCCCCAACGGCATCGATATCGTGTGCATCCGCGAGTTGACGGGCGGCATTTATTTCGGTCTGCCCAAGACCACCACCACCCTCGAAAACGGCGAGGAGCAGGCCGTCGATACGATGGTTTACAAGACCTCCGAGATCGAGCGCATCGCCGAGGTCGCCGCCGTCACCGCCAAGGCCCGCGGCAAGCGCGTGTGCTCGGTCGATAAGGCCAACGTGCTCGAAACCTCGGTGCTCTGGCGCAAGGTCGTCACCGCTTACTTCGCCAAGAACCATCCTGAGCTCGCCCTCAGCCACATGTATGTCGACAACGCCGCGATGCAGCTCGCGCGCGACCCCAACCAGTTCGACGTGCTCTTCACCGAAAACATGTTTGGCGACATTCTCTCCGACGAGATGGCCGTCATCTGCGGTTCGCTTGGCATGTTGTCGTCGGCCTCGCTCGGCACGGGCAAAAACTCCCTCGGCCTGCCTTTCGGTCTCTACGAACCGGCCGGTGGCACCGCGCCCGACATCGCGGGCAAGGGCATCGCCAACCCCTGCGCCCAAGTGCTCTCCGTCGCGCTCATGCTCCGTTACAGCTTCGGCCTCGACGCCGTTGCGACGCGCATTGAAAACGCGGTCCGCAAAACCGTCGCGACCGACGGCGTGCGCACCGGTGACATCGCTTTCGGCAAGCCCGTGGTCGGCACCCGCGCGATGGCCGACGCGATCATCGCGAACCTCGGTTAATTCTACTTTTTTAAAAATCAGGAATTGGCCGCAAAAAGGTGCAGAAGACGCAAAAAAGAAGGCTCGGTTTCGCGCTCTTTGTGCTTTTTTGCGGCTATACTCCGGGGCTCCTCTCGTAATTGATCCGACCTAACCAGGGAGAATTAATACCCGTTATGGCATGAAATGAGACTTTCGTCTGGTGTAGGCCCGACCGGTGGTCGGGCGTCTCCTAGAAACCCCGACCACCGGTCGGGGCTACATCGGGCCATGCTAAAGTCCCATCACGGGGTGTAATTGGTGTAAGCGGGGGCGCGCGTTTGAAATAGCTCAGGCCGTCGAACTCTGGGACGCCCGACCGCCGGTCGCTAGATCGGCTTGCGGGCGGTGCCGAACGGACGACACGGAGGTCGTCCCTCCCTCGGATTCCCCAAGGGAGGGTCCACCTCCGTGTGGACTGGTTCGATTTCCGGCGCAACCTCCCGCTGGGCGTTTGGCACCCTCGGTAACGAGGCTGCGCATGCGCAATGCATCACGTTTCCTGTCTACCCCGACTGCGGTGCCGCTTACGAGACGTGGCTTGGTCTCGGGAACCCCCTTTACCGATGGGGGAACGGAGTGAGGTTTATTTTTAGCCAGTAGATTCCCACGTTGCAGATCGTTTCTGAAAACTTTTCGAAATCCACCGGCTTCACAATGAAGCTGTTCGCGCCGAATTCGTAGCTCTCCAGCACATCCCGGTCTTCCTGCGACGAGGTCAGGATCACGACCGGCAGCAGTCGCGTGCGTGGAAAGGCCCGGATCTGTCGCAGCACTTCCAGCCCGTCCATCCCCGTCAGCTTCAAATCCAGCAGCACGATTTTGGGCGGTTGGTCCTCTCTGCGTGTCTCGTAGATGCCGGTGCAAAAAATGAAATCCAGCGCCTGCTGACCGTCCGTAAGGTGGATCAGGCTGTTCGCGAGTTCGTGTTTCCGTAAAGCCCGGATGGTCATCTCGGCGTCATACGGGTTGTCTTCAACCAGCAAAATCTCGACGGGGTTGTTCATGGTTTGGGCAGAGGCAACGTGAAGAAAAACTGGGCGCCTTGATCGACTTCGGCTTCGGCCCAGACGCGGCCGCCGTGGCGTTGCACGATGCGCTGCACGAGCGCGAGGCCAACCCCGGTGCCTTCAAAATCGGGCTGCGCGTGCATGCGCTGAAAAACGCCAAACAGCTTGCTCGCGTTGCGCATGTTGAAGCCCGCTCCGTTGTCCTTGACGAAATAAACACAGCTCCCGTTTTCCTCCACGTTTGCGCCGATCTCGATCAGCCCGAGGGGGCGCTTGCGCGTGAACTTGACGGCGTTGCCGACCAGGTTGGCCCATACCTGCCGGATCATCGGGGGCGTGCCGTAGGCCGGCGGCAACGCGTGGAGGTCGAGCTGCAGCGCGCGTTTGGGTTCACGGGCGATCAATTCGTTGAAGGCGTCCTGCGCCATGGCCCGCATGTCGATTTCCACGGGCGCAGTCTGCTGACGACTGATGCGGGCGAACGCCAGAAGGTCGTCGATGAGCTGCCCCATTCGGCCCGCTTCTTTACAGACAATCGTCAGCATGCGCTGGCCTTCCTCGTCGAGTCGGCCGCCTTGCTCTTCGAGCAGCATGCGCGAAAACCCGTCGATGGCGCGCAACGGAGCACGCAAGTCGTGGGAGACGGAATAGCTGAACGCTTCGAGTTCGCGGTTGGCGGATTCGAGTTTTTGCGCGCGGCTTTCCAGGTCGGTGTTGAGCTGGCGAATGTTTTCCTCCGCCTCGATGCGCGGGGTGATGTCGTTGCGAATCGCGATATATTGCACCGGATTCCCGTCCGGCCCCAGGAAGGGGACGATGGTGCTGTTCACCCAGTAGAGGCTGCCGTCCTTGGCACGGTTGCGGATCTCGCCCTTCCATACGCGACCGCTCTGGATGGTATCCCACAGGTCGCGGATGAAGGCTTTTGAGTGATGCTCGGAGTTGATCAGGCGATGATCCTGACCGATCAGTTCTTCGCGCGCGTAGCGGGAGATCGCGCAGAAGTTGTCGTTGGCGTAGGTGATCCGGCCCTGCGCGTCGGTGATGGCGACGATGGCGTGTTCATCGAGCGCGGCCTTGAAGTTGATTAAGGCGACGTTGGCTTCGCTGAGCTCGCGGGTGCGGTCGGCCACGCGTTGTTCGAGCTCGGCGTTGAGCAGCTGGATTTTTTCCTCGGCCTGCTTGCGCGCGGTGATCTCCATGTGGGTGCCGGCCACGCGCAGGGGGCTGCCGTCCTCCGCGCGACTCACCACGGCCCCGCGGTCGAGTATCCAGATGTAGTGGCCGTCGCGGTGACGGGCACGGACTTCGGCTTCGAAGTTGCGACCGGATTTCGCAAGGATCACCTCGTGGATGAGGCGGTTCAGCTTGGCAATATCGTCGGGGTGGATCAACGCGTGCCACGATGCGATAGTGGGCGGTGGATCGTCGGGTTTAAGGCCTAGCATCGTGAGCCAGCGTTCGCTGACGACGAGTTGGCTGGTGGCTACGTTCCAATCCCAGAGGCCGAGATCGCCACCCTGCAGCGCGAGGCGCATCTGAAGCTCGTTTTCCCGGAGTATTTCCTCGGCATTTTTTCGCTCGGTGATGTCGATCACCACGCCGAGTGCGCGGATCGGCCGGCCCGCGTCGTCTCGCAGAACGGCACCGCGGGTGGCCAGCCAGTGCACCGCCGCTCCGTTTTCCCAGACCACACGATACTCGGCATCGTAGAATTTCTTACCGTTCAATGCCGCAGAAAAGGCCGACATCACGTGTTCCCGGTCGTCGGGGTGGACCTGTCCCATGCACTCTTGCAGGGTGGTGTGGGTGAACCCGGCGTGCCGCCCAAACAGGGGTCCCACAACCGACGAACATTTTAACGACTGCCGGGCGGGATCGGCCGGGGTCAGATCGAGGTCCCACGTCCCCATCTGTGCCACCGTCAGAGCCAGGTCGAGCCGCTCTTCGTTCTCCCGGCGTCGTTCGGTCTCGCGTTGGCGCGCGACCACCTCGCCGTGCAACCGCAACAAACCCAGGGACAACAGGACCACGCTCGCGAGCACCCCCACCGGCAGGATGGCGAAAGTGCGCTGCGTGATCTCAAACGTGTTTTTCTCCCGGGCCGTCAAAGTGCGTTCCTCGCTCGCGGTGATCTCGCGCAAACCGGCGTGAAGGGGTGCGCTTAGCGCGTTGATCTCGCGGGCGGCTGCGACGAGCGTAACATCACTGAACCCGCGGGTCCGGCGCACGGCTACGAGGCTCTCTAGGAATTGATGGCGCTCGGTGATGGGGCCTTCCATCAAGCGGGTAAGTCGGCTGCGTTGATCCGCGTGCCCGGCGGTCATCCCGAGGAGCTCTGCAAACGCCCGCTGCACCGCCGGGAACCGTTCGGAATAATTGCTGGCGATCGCTTCGTTGCCGGTGAGCAAGAAGGCCCGAAGGTCGTTCTGCTCTGCCTCGAGCATGTGTTCCACTTGGCGGATCTGCCCGATGACGTTGAGCGTGTGGCGCACCTCGGTGGAAGCCTCGACGAGGTTCTTGGTGCTGCGGTAGGAGTCCGCCGCGACGCCAACCAGCGCCACCACGCCCCCGACAAAACCGGCCGTGAGCCAGCCACTGATCTGCCACCCCGTCGCGGTTCGTCGGAACGCTTGGATGAAGAGGGCCAAGCCCAACACCTTGAAGGTGATCGAGGTGAGGATCGGCATGCCCGTCGGGTTCCACCATGCGCGCCACGCGTTGAACCCGGCCAGATAACCGATCGACGCCACCGAGCCGATTACGAACACACAGGCGCCGAGGTAGCTGGGTATCAACGGCGACGGGCGGGTCTCCCACTGCGGTTTGCTCATCCAGCCGAGTGCCCCGGCGGTGAGCAAAAAGGAGAGCGCCGCCGCCGGACTCATGCGGCCCGCTGCCGCCGGACCCGTGCGCAAGTCGGCATGAACGAAGAGATCATCAAAGAGGAAATTTATTCCGGTCAGATACTGGGCCAAGGTGAGGAGTGAGAGCGCCGCCACCGCGAGGGCGCACACCCGGATCCGGTGCGAGGTCGTGGGCCCGGGGGTTTGCAGAAAAAGCAGGGCGATCCCGCTAATAATAAAGGCCAACGCCGAGTTCGCTTTCATCGCCGTCTCTCCGGGGGGAAACGGAATCAGCGAGTCGATGCCGAGTAGCCAAACCGCCAGCACCCCGCTGCCGATTAACATCACGGCGGCGGCCGCTACCGTCACCACGAGGGAGCGGTCGTGCGCGCCGGCGGAGTTTTTTTGCAAGGAGGGCATGGCTTACTCGTCCGTTTTTTCCGGGCGCACGGTGACTGCGATGGTCATTTCTCTGAAAGCGCGCGCCTTGCCGTAATAACTGCCCGACACGGGCATGACGCCGCGCGGGTGGTTGCTCACTCCGGTGACAACGTGTCGCGACGTCGTTTCCTCGCCGATCGACGGATCGTAGCCCGCCCAGCCCCGGCCGGGGTGGTAGATTTCCGTCCACGCATGCGTCGAGGCCTCGCCCAACTCGGCGGCAGGGCACTCCAGATAACCGCTCGCAAATCGCGCCGCGACGCCCAGTCCGCGCGCCGCCTCAAGCAGAAGCGTCGCGAGATCACGACATGAGCCGCCGCCGCGCTCCAGCGTTTGCGCAGGCGTGAGGACGCCTTTTTCTTCCCGCCGGATGTAGCGCATCTCGTCGTGGATGGAGTCGTTGAGATTGCGGGCGACGTCCTCGGAAAATCCGGGTTTTTTAATACGGAAATTTTCCAGCCATGCGCTCACCGCCGGCGCATCTTTCGGGTAGGAAAGCCGCTGGTAGGCGGTGACCGCCGCACGTTCGAGTGCGTCGTAAACCGGTGGCCAGGGCGTCACGCCTTCCAGTTGGGTTCTGCTCCTGAGGAGCGGGGCCATGCGCACGAGCACGACGTGGCTTTCAATGAGCAACTCGGCGGCCGGCTCGGCGAATTCCACGGTGGCGATGGAGTTGCCAAACACATCGCGGCTCCACGCCAGGCGACCGGGCGGCTGGGTGAGCACGTCCATCGATTCCACGCGGATGTCATGGCCTTCGCGCGGACGCAAAACCAGCCGGTGGGGTCCGAACTGCACCGGTTTGTTATAGAGATAACGGGTCTGATGAACGATGCGCAGTCTCATGCCGATGCTCCCACCTCCACGGGACGCCGAGGCGCGGTGCGGTTGATGCACCTCCCATAGTGGTTCGTTTGTGGGGCCGGTTCCGTGAACTGCGCGATCCGATGGAACTATCTGCGCCGTGCGCCGCTCCGTGGGGTCACACGCGCGGCTTTAACCCACGATTCTGCTTATGAACCCCCACACTCTCGTTGCGCACGACCTTACCGTCCGGGTGGGTTGTAGTCTGGTGTATGAAACTTCGCAGGAGATTCCGCTGCTGCTGAATCTGAAGCCGCGCCGCGATCCCCGGCAGTCCTTGCAGGAGGAGCAACTCGTGCTCGGTCACAACCTGCCAGCCGAGGAGTTTGAAGATGTGCACGGCAACATTGTTTATCGCTTCATGCTCCAACCGGGCGTGAACGAGATCCGGCATGATGCGCTGGTGAGCGTGCCATCGGTGCCGGACAATCAAGAGTTCATGGATGTCGCCCCGCATTCGCCCGTGTCGTTGGTCGAGCTGCCGCCGTCTCTCCTGCGTTACACGCTGCCGAGCCGGTATTGCGACTCGGATAAGTTGCTGCAGTTCGCCTGGGGTAAATTTGGCTCCATCGAGCCCGGGGTCCCGCAGGTCGAAGCGATCAGCAGCTGGATTCATGATCACATCGAATACCGCTTCGGTTCCGGGCGACCGGACATCTCGGCGTTTGACGTCATCCAACGCGGTTACGGCGTGTGCCGGGATTTCGCCCACACGGTGGTCGCGCTGTGCCGGGCGCTTAACTTGCCGGCGCGTTACGTGACGGGGCATCTGCCCGACATCGGTTATCTCGATCCGGGCTCGCCGATGGATTTTCACGCGTATGCGGAAGTGTATCTCGGCGGGCGCTGGTTCACCTATGATGCGCGCTACAACGTGCCGCGCATCGGCCGTGTGAAAGTGTCCTGTGGGCTCGATGCGGTGGACGGGGCGTTCTCCACGATCTACGGACCGGCGCGGCTGACGAAGTTTGAAGTGTGGGCGTATCAAGTCCCGCCCGGCGTGGTCTCCGTCGGTTCGCCCATCGACTTGTCGCTGCGCCTCGATGGGACGACCGAGATCAAAGGCGTGCCTGCGGTGGCTTGAACGGGCCGGTATGTAGGCCTCACCTTGCGTGAGGCCGGGTAGTCATTCGGCGTGCGCACGCCCAACCGGCCTGCACAAGGTCAGGCCCTACATACGTAATCTACATGCGTAATCTATCTTGGGGCAGCACACTAGAGGTGGATCTGATCTTGCGTGGAAGCGAGCGGGCTCGCGAGGGTTCGATCCATCGCGAGCAAGCTCGCTCCCACGCCGGATTGCCTGCAAGCCGCCCTTGGTATTTCGAATAACACTCCATGAATCGTCCCTCTCCCTTGAAACAAGGCCTCGGTCTGGCGGCCTGGCTGGTGCTTTTGCTCGCGGTAGCCGGACTGGGCGCGGCCGCTTCGGTGAGCGCAGGCTCATTTTATCGCGAGCTGGCGCGTCCGGCGTGGGCACCGCCGGGCTGGGTGTTTGGGCCGGTGTGGACCGTGCTTTACGTGATGATGGCTATCTCGGCATGGCTCGTGTGGCGGGAGCGTGGCTTCCGCGGAGAGGGCGGCACGGCCTTGGGTTTGTTCATCGCACAACTCGCGGCTAATGCCCTGTGGAGCTGGTTATTTTTCGCGTGGCGCCAAGGTGCGTGGGCGTTTGCAGACATCGTCGTGCTGTGGCTGGTGTTGGTGGCCACGATCATCGCGTTCGGGCGCGTGCGGCCGCTGGCGGGCGCGTTGCTGCTGCCGTATCTGGCGTGGGTCACGTTTGCCGCCGCGTTGTGTTGGGCAACGTGGCGGATGAACCCGAACGCGTTGTGAAATCCCGGGTTTTATCCCGCGCTCTCGCTCTTTAGCGCCTTCTTGGGTGAGCGGGCGACTTTCACGAATTTCACGCGAAACAAGTCCTCCAACGTGTCGCGCACGTCGGCCGGGATGCGGTTGATCAGCTCATCGAGCTTCGGGAGATTTTTCTTTTCGGCCGCCGCCTCCGCCGCAGCTTCGGCGACCAGGCGGGCGGCTTTCGAGTTCAACGTCTCTCCGCGACTCGTCACCTCGGCCCGTATCGCCGATTCGGCGGCTTCATCGGGCCACACCGGTCCCTCGTCGTTGAACGTCGGTGCACCGGTCGCGCCCAAGGTGGCGGTCGCCGCAGCCCTCGCGGCGACCTCGACGGCGGGAATCTGTGGCTGCACTTCAACCCCGGCATCTTCATCCGGCGCATCCGCATCACCGCCCGTTTCACTCGCGCTCCCCCTCGCGCCTGCTATCACCGGCTGCGCCGACATGGCCACTTGGATGGCCAGCACCAAGCGCGACTCCAACCGGTCAATCAGTCCTTTTTTTTTTCGCCGTCCCCCGAGGCCGCTTCGGCCGCCGGAGACGCTTCCGCCAACGCGGCGAGTTCTTTGATGAGCGAATCGATGGCCCGCGCGCGGCTGGCCTCGACCGCTTTCAAGAGCGTCACCTCAAAATTAATCTTTTCCGCGAGGCCCAGCTTTACGCTGCCTTCGCCTTCGCGCAGCCCGTCGAGCAAGCGCGTGAGTTGCTCCGTCGTCATCGACACGCCGCCGAGCTGGTCGCTGCGGCCACCCTTGGCGATGGCATGGAGCAGGGCCTGGCGCACGAGCGCCTGCATGTCGGTGAGCAACCGCACGAGATCGCGGCCGCTTTCGTCGCACTCATCGACGAGGGCGATGATTTTCTGGTGGTCGCCCGCAGCGACGGCGCCGGCGAGCGCGGCGATTTTTTCACCCGAGACCAAGCCGTAGACATCCAAGACGTCGGGCTCGGAAATCTCCGTGCCGCAGAACGAAATCATCTGGTCGAAAATCGACTGAGCGTCGCGCATGCCGCCGTCGGCCATGCGGGCGATGCAGGCCAGCGCCTCGGGCGTGACCTTGATCTTTTCCTCGACGGCGATGGTTTGCAGGCGCCCCACGATCAGCTCGGCGGGGATGGGCTTGAGGTCGAAGCGTTGGCAGCGCGAGAGGATGGTCGGCAGCACCTTCTGCACGTCGGTGGTCGCGAAGACGAACTTCACATGTTCCGGCGGCTCTTCGAGGGTCTTCAGCAAGGCGTTGAAGGCCTGGTTGGAAAGCATGTGCACCTCGTCGATGATGTAGATCTTGTATTTGCCCAGGGTCGGCGCGTAACGCACGTCGTCGCGCAGGTCGCGGATCTGGTCCACCGAGTTGTTGGAGGCGCCGTCGATCTCGATCACGTCCATCGACGTGCCCTCGGTGATCGACTGCACGGCGGGATCTTTGGGATCGAAGTCGGCGTTGGGGCCGTCGGTGCAATTAAGCGCCTTGGCGAAAATGCGCGCGGTCGAGGTCTTGCCGGTGCCACGCGGACCCACAAACAGGTAGGCGTGCGCGATGCGGTTGCGGGCGATGGCGTTTCTCAGCGTCCGCACCACATGGTCCTGCCCGACCACGTCGTTGAACGTCTGGGGGCGCCACTTGCGGGCGATGACTTGGTAGGACGAAGACACTGCGGTTTAGTGCACGACGCCCGCCCGCCGGTGCAACTGAAAACTCCGCTGAATTTCACCGGTGCCGTCACGTTTGACTCGCCGGCGTGTCCGCGCTTGGTTCCACCCACTCTTTGATGGCCGACTTTCTCGACAACACCCCGAAAAATGATCCGAAACGCGTTGAACGCGCCTACCTTGTGGGCGTTCAGACCTCGCAGATGCCCGCCGGCGACGGCGCGGAGTTGCTCGACGAGCTCCAGGAACTCGTCGAAAACCTGCAAATCACGGTGGTCGGTCGCAACTTGGTCAACCTCCGCGCGCCCACGCCCGCCACGCTCATCGGCAGTGGCAAGACCGAGGAAATCATCGCCGCCGCCAAGGAGCTTAACAGCGACGTGATCGTCTTCGACGAAACCCTCTCCCCGGCCCAGCAGCGCAATTGGGAAAAACTCTCCGAGATCGCCGTGATCGACCGCCAAGAGGTCATCTTGGACGTGTTTGCCGACCGCGCCCAGACTCGTGAAGCCGTTATCCAGGTTGCCCTGGCGCGCATGGAGTATTCGTTGCCCCGCCTCACGCGCGCCTGGACCCACTTGTCGCGCCAGGGCGGCAAGGGCGGCATGGGCGGCGAAGGTGAAACCCAGCTCGAGCAGGATCGTCGTCTCGTCAACGACCGCATCACCCGGCTCAAACGCGAACTCATCGACGTGCGCAAACAACGCGGCGTGCAGCGCCAGAAACGCCAACGCGTGCCCGTGCCCACCTGCGCTATCGTCGGCTACACCAACGCCGGCAAATCGTCCCTCCTCAACACCCTCACCGGCGCCAGCGTGCTCGCCGAGGACAAGCTCTTCGCGACGCTCGACCCCACGACCCGCCAGCTCGTCCTGCGCGGAAACCAAAAACTCCTCGTCACCGACACCGTCGGTTTCATCCGCCGCCTGCCCCACGGCTTGGTCGAGGCGTTCAAAGCCACGCTGGAAGAAGCCCTTGTCGCCAATTTTCTAATACACGTCCTCGACGTCACCGCGCCGAATCTCAAAGCCCACCATGAGACCACCATGTCGGTCCTCAAGGAACTCGGCGCCGACGACGGCAAGCGCATCCTCACCGTCTTCAACAAGGTGGACGCCGCCACCGAAGCGCAGCTCAACAGCGCGCACCTGCTCGACCCGGAAGCGATTTTCCTGAGCGCCCGCACCGGCGCGGGCATGGAAGGCTTGGTTGATCAATGCCTGGAGCTCATCGCCGACACCTTCGGTTCGCTGGAGCTGCTGATCCCCCACAGCCGCTACGACTTGATC
Source organism: Rariglobus sp. (assembly GCA_031412735.1). Classification (GTDB taxonomy): domain Bacteria; phylum Verrucomicrobiota; class Verrucomicrobiia; order Opitutales; family Opitutaceae; genus Rariglobus. The sequence continues at coordinate 18,934 of JANODO010000208.1, forward strand.
GCGCGTCTGCACGCCATCGGTCACGTGCAGAGCGAGGAACACGAGGACAACGGCGTGCGCCTGCACACGCGCATCCCGCCTTCGCAAGTTGCGCCGTTCATCGAGTTTATCGATCCCCCGGTTGCCGCCGCCCCCGTGGTGGCCAAGCTCTCCAAGGCGCAACAACGTGCCGCGCAATCCTAGGCGCGGTTGCGGCCGAGATCATTCGGCCGGGGTTCGGTGTAGATCGGTCGCGGTTCGGTTGTAGGCCCGACCGCTGGTCGGGCGGTTCAAGGCTTACGTTTTTGACGGGTGCCGTTGGGCTGCCCGGGTGAGCGCATCGGCGATGGACCGGCCGCTGATCGGCTTGGTGAGGTAGTCGTCCATGCCGGCGTCCAGACACATCTGGCGGTCGCCTTCGAGCGCGTTGGCGGTCATGGCAATCATCCAGGGGCGCGCGGAGGCCAGGGGGTAATCGGTGCAGAGGTGCTGGGCGCAGGCCAGGCCGTCCATCTCGGGCATTTGCACATCCATAAAGATGATGTCGAACGGCTGGCTGGCGACCGCCGCGAGGACTTCCAAGCCGTTGGCGGCGACCTCGGCCTGATAGCCCAGGTTTCCCAACAGCAGGAGGGCGACGCGTTGGTTGATGACGACGTCTTCGGCGAGCAGAATGCGGAAGGGGTGGAGCTCGGCCAGTTTCACGGTGCCGGTCGATGGGGCGGTGGGGGCAACCGCGGTCGCCCGCTTCGGCTGCAAGACCGTGTGCAGCGCCGTGTGGAGGACGGCCGACTTGGCGGGTTTGGTGAGGACTTGGGCCACGTCGAGGCCTTGGAAGGCGTGGAGGTGGGCGCCGATGGAGGTGAGCGCGACGATGGGCAGGCGTTCAGCGGAGCGCCGCCTGCGAATCTCGGCGGCGAGGGTGTAGCCATCCATGCCGGGCATCTGCACGTCGATCACGGCGACATCAAACGGGTCGCCGGCGTCCAACAGCGCCAGAGCTTCGGCACCGGAGGCAACCTCGCGCGGGACGAAGCCCCAGCTCTGCGTCTGGCGCGAAAGGATGCGGCGATTGGTGGAGTTGTCGTCAACGATGAGCAGGCGGCGGCCGGCAAAGCTGGGCTCCGTCGCCGAGTTGTAGGGCCGCGGGCAATACGGCGCCGCTTCACAAGGAATCTCGAACGTGAAGGTGGACCCGTTGCCGGTGACGGAATCGACCCAGATGCGTCCGCCCATGAGTGCGACGAGTCGCTGGCAGATCGCCAGACCCAGGCCGGTGCCTCCGTATTCGCGGGTGGTGGAGGTATCCACTTGGCTGAACGATTTGAACAGGCGGTCGAGGCGGTCGGCGGGGATGCCGATTCCGGTGTCCCGCACCGCGAAGCGCAGGCGTTTTTCCGGCTGTGACGAGAGGGAGATGAGCACCTCGCCGTGCTCGGTGAACTTGATGGCGTTGCTCAACAGATTGGTGACGACCTGCCGCAGGCGGGTGATGTCGCCGAAGATGGCGGGGGGCACATCGGGCTCGATCCAGACGAGCAGGTCCAATCCCTTGGCGGCGGCGGGGCGCGCGGTGAGATCCAGGGCGGATTCCACGCAATCGCGCAGGTTCACCGGGATGTGCTCCAGATCGAGGCTGCCGGAGTCGATTTTGGAGAAATCGAGGATGTCGTTGATCAGCGCGAGCAACGCATCGCCGCTCGTGTGAATCGTGCCGACAAACTCGGCTTGCTCGGGCGTGAGCGGGGTGTGTTGGAGAAGCTCCGTCATGCCGATGACCGCATTCATCGGCGTGCGAATCTCGTGGCTCATATTGGCCAGGAAATCGGCCTTGGCGCGGGTGGCGGCCTCGGCGGCTGCTTTGGCGGCGGCGAGCGCCTCGCGCTGCCGATACGATTCGGTGATGTCTTGCAGCGCGCCGCGCAGGAGCAACGTGACGCCGGACGGGCGGTGGGCTTCACCGACGGTGCGCACCCAGAGTCGGGTGCCTTGGGCGCTGACAAAGGGCAACTCGACGTCAAACGGGGTGCCGTGGTCGATGGCGGTTTGGATCAAGCCATGGATCGTATCCGCGGCCGCGCCGTCATAAAAGCCGAGCGAGCGGGTGAGTTCCGGCGTGTAGTCAGCCGGGACCTCGTGAAGCGCGCGCACTTGATCGCTCCAGGTGAGCGCGGTGGTGGCGATATCGAATTCCCACGAGCCGACCCGCGCGAGGCGGCTGGTGTGGATGAGGGCGGCGGCGTTGCGGTCGAGTTCGAGGCGGGCGAGGTGTTGGGCGGTGACGTCTTGGTGGGTGCCGACCATGCGGAGCGGTTGGCCATCGGCGGAGCGCAAGACGACTTTGCCGCAGGTGATGATCCATCGCCAGGAGCCGGACCGGTGTTTCAGGCGATGGAGGCATTGGAACAGCGGGGTCTCGCCCGCAAAGTGGCGTTGGACGGCGGCGTGGGCGACGGGCAGGTCCTCCGGGTGGCAACGGCTCGACCATTCATCGGTGTGGCACCGCAGCGCGCTCACGTCCTCACCCAACATGGACGCCCACCGGTCGTCGAAAATCACGTGGTCGGTGGGGACGTGCCAATCCCAGAGCCCGAGTCCGCCGGCTTCGAGGGCCAGTTCGGTGCGCGTGGCCTGTTCCTTTAAGAGCGCCTCGGCCTGCTTGCGCTCGGTGATTTCGAGCTGGATCGCGATGAACCCGGTGTGCTGGTTTTGGTGATCATGCAGGGGCACGACATCAATCTCGATCCAGTAATCCCGGCCGGCCTTGCTTCGGTTTAAAATTTCGCCGCGGAAATGCTTACATTTGTCGAACGCAGCCCGCATCGCAGCGACGACGCTCAGGTCGCTGAGCGAGCACTGGAGGAGCGTGCCGGGCGACTGGCCGATGGCTTCCTCGGCGGTGTAGCCGGTGATGCGCGTGAAACCCTCGTTGACCCAAGTGATCCGGCGCTGGGCGTCGGTGATAATCACCGCGTTGGTCGTGCGAGTCGCGACGATGGCGAGCATCTCCGACTTGCGCATCGCAGCGGAGAGGTCGGCGGTCATGACCTCGGCGAGGTTCTGGGCCTTGCGCGTCGTGCGGCTGAGGTTGAGCACCAACCCGCTGAGCAGGAGGGTGAGGAGGGGCCCGCCGACGGCGGCGCCATAGACGCCCATGCGCGAACTGGGCTGGAACGTGGGCGTCGTGCTCCCCGCGACGGTCCACACCTCGCCGCCGATGGAAATCGGGACGAATGAGTGGAACCGTCGGTCGGAGTAATCGGAACGGGTGACCGTGCCGCCGCTGCCGCTGCTGAGATGACTATCGGCGTCAAAGATGAGGCGATCGCGCTGGCGGGTGTCGCCGTCAAACACTTCGAAGTCGATCTCTCCACCCAGCGAGTGGGTGATGCTGCCGAGAACCTCCGCCGCGGTGATTGGCATATAAGTCCAACCTAAGAGAGCCTTTTGTCGTTGCTCCGGCGTAACGGTCTGGGCGCCATTTTTATAGACGGGAAACAAAATCAAGAATCCCGCGCCTTTTTTCTCGGCCTGCACGAGGGTGATTTTCTGAGTAATGGCAGCGGCACCGGTAAGCATGGCCCGATCCGCGGCGGTGCGACGATTATGTTCCTGGCCGATATCGAAGCCCTCGGAGGCTGCATTGGCGGCGCGCGGCTCAATGAATTCGATGACGTAGAGGTCGGGCGCGTTGCCGCTCGTTTTGAGTTGGAAGGCGGGTGCGTTGTCGGCTCGCGTAGCTTCAAGAAATGACGGCACGTCGGCGCGCTCGACGCGGCGAATAAAGCCGATGCCAAGTGCGCCGGGAAACTCGACTGCGAGATCACGCGAAGCGACCATTGCGGCGAATTCAATGCGCTCGACGGACTTGCTGGCCGGCCAAAGCGATCGGGCGCCGCGCACGCCATATTTCAATTTTTGAATGCGGTGGGTAATCTCAGTCTGGAGCCGGTCGGTAAGTCGCTCAAAGCGGAGTAAGTCGGTCGCTTGTGCCGCCCGTTCGGCCTGCCACGCCAGACCTCCGCTCAGTAGAAGCCCAAAAACGAGGAAAAGGGGGATCAGCGCGCGGAGGGGAGCGGTGCGGCTAGTGGCGGATATCGGCATAAAACGGTCGCGTGCGGGCTAAACGGGTGGGCGCTGAACCGAGGAGCATCGTCACAAATGGGCCTTACCCCAATTTTAATCGTGCGGACGGGTGGGGAAAGTGGGGTTTCGGTTCAGAACGCGGCGGGCCAAATTGTGAATAACTCCCCCGCACCCGCCACTTACGGGAAATTCCCCCTTGCGAGAAGGCAGCGTTTTCCGGGATGCGGAGCGCGTCCCGCCCGATGGGCGCTTGTCGTGCGCGTTGGTAGTATCTGCGGGTGACGAAGCCCCTGACCGGAAGCGCCCCACGCGCCTGAACAAAACGAGCCTTCGCCCCGCATTGTTATGTCGAAAACAATTCTTATCACCGGGGGCGCCGGGTTCATCGGTTCCCACCTCGCGGACGAACTGCTCCGCCACGGTTATCGCGTGCGGGTGCTCGACTCGCTCTTGCCCGAAGTGCACGGCGCGACGGGCAGCCGCCCCGATTACCTCGATCCGGAGGTCGAGCTGCGGGTCGGCCACGTGGAGGATCCCGATGCGGTGAGCGCCGCGCTCGACGACGTCGATGTGGTTTACCACCTCGCCGCCAAGGTGGGCGTGGGCCAGAGCATGTGTCAGATCGCCGATTTTACGCGCGCCAACAACCAAGCCACCGCCGTGCTGTTGGAGGCCATCGTCGAAAACCCCATCGAGTGTCTCGTGGTTGCGTCGAGCATGAGCATCTACGGCGAAGGGCTTTATCGAAACCATCTCGGAGCGCTGCTGCCGGGGCAGGCACGTTCATTGAAACAATTAAAGGCGCGCGAGTGGGAACTCCAGTCCGCGACCGGCGAAGTCCTGTTGCCCGTGGCGACTCCTGAGACCAAGGAACCGTCGCTCGCGTCGGTTTATGCGCTGTCGAAATTCGACCAGGAGCGCATGTGCCTGCTGGTTGGCCGGGCCTATCGGATCCCCGTGGTCGCGCTGCGTTTTTTCAACGTCTACGGACCGCGTCAGGCGCTCGCCAATCCCTACACCGGCGTGCTGGCCATCTTTGCATCGCGTTTGATCAACAACCTGCCGCCCGGGATCTTTGAAGACGGCGCACAACAACGCGACTTCGTCAACGTGCGCGACGTCGTCCAAGCGTGCCGCCTCGCGTTTGAGGTGCCGGGCGCGGCCGATCAGGTATTCAACATTGGCAGCGGTCAGCACTTCACCGTGTGCGAGGTGGCCGACCGTCTCGCGCGCCTGCTGGACAAAGAGCACATCGGGTCCGAGATCACCCAACATTACCGGGTCGGCGACATCCGACATTGCTTCGCGGATATTTCGCGTGCGCGAAGCGTTCTGGGCTACACGCCGCACGTGACGTTTGAGGAAGGGTTGAAGGAATTGGTTGGCTGGCTCGATGGCCGGATCGCGCTCAACTGCGGTGAAGAAGCCCGCCATGAACGCACTTCGCGGGGGCTCACGGTATGAGCGACAAGATCACCCTCATCACCGGTGGCGCGGGTTTCATCGGCACCAATCTCGCTGATCGCCTGCTTTCTGAAGGTGGCCGCGTGCGCCTCTTCGACAACCTCTCGCGCGCCGGCGTGCAGCACAATCTGGAGTTCTTGCAGGAGAAACATGGTTCCGCCCGCCTGCAGTTTATGCGGGCCGATATTCGCGACCCCGACGCGGTCGCGCATGCTGTGGCGGGCGTGTCCCGAGTTTACCATTTCGCGGCGCAAGTGGCCGTGACCACCAGTCTGGTGGAGCCGGTCGAGGACTTCGAAATCAACGCGCGCGGCACCCTGAACCTCCTTGAGGCCATCCGTCTCGGGCCGGCCCGACCGAGTCTCGTGTTCACCTCGACCAGCAAGGTTTACGGTCCTCTCGACCACGTGGCCCTCACCACGATTGGCGGTCGCTACCTGCCCGCCGATCCCGCTTGCCGCACGGGTTTTTGTGAACGGAGCACGCCCGATTTCCACAGCCCCTACGGTTGCTCAAAGGGTGCGGCCGACCACTACGTGCTCGATTATGCGCGCACCTTTGGCGTCCGCGCGGCGGTCTTCCGCATGAGCTGCATTTATGGTCCTCATCAATGCGGCAACGAGGACCAAGGTTGGGTCGCGCACTTGCTCCTCCGCGCGCTCTCCGGCCAACCGATCACGCTCTACGGAGATGGTTGTCAGGTGCGCGATGTGCTCTACGTGGACGACTTGGTGGACGCCTTGAAATTCGCCCAGTCCCGCATCGATTCCTTGAGCGGCCAGGCCTTCAACATCGGTGGAGGTCCGCAGCGCACGACGAGTTTGCTAGAACTCATTAACCTGATCGAAGAGCTCCACGGCACCGCGCCGCGGGTGGAGTTCTCCAAGTGGCGCACGGCGGACCCGCGCTACTACGTTTCCGATTTTTCGCGGTTTGTGCGCGCCGCCGGATGGTCGCCCAAGGTCGGGGTGCGCGAGGGGGTGACTCGTCTTTATCGTTGGCTGGCCGAATCCCCGCGCCGAACCGCGTTCGAGCCCGCCGCGCGTGTCGCATGAAGGCGTCCTACCAGGCCGCGGTGATCACGGCCACCGACGCGATGCGAGACCGTGCCGATGGGTTCCTAAAGGCGCTTGTCACCTTTTAATGAATACACTCCGCCCCATGACGTTTGCCCACCGTGCTCCTTCCCCGCGCCGCGTTTTGATGACCGCCGACACCATCGGCGGGGTCTGGACCTATGCGCTCGATCTCAGTCGCGGGCTCCTGCGCCAGGGTGTCGAGGTAGTCTTGGCGACCATGGGCGGACCGGTGCAACCCGGCCAGCTCGAGGCGGTGGCCAGGCTCGGCTCCGGCATCGTCCTGTGCGAAAGCGAGTTTAAGCTGGAGTGGATGGACGACCCGTGGCGCGACGTCGCCGCCGCCGGCGAGTGGTTGCTCGGGCTTGAACGTGAGCATGCTCCCGACGTCATCCACCTCAACGGCTACGCGCATGCCGCGCTCCCGTGGAAAGCGCCGACCGCAGTGGTCGCGCATTCCTGCGTGTTCTCGTGGTGGCAGGCCGTGAAAAAAGAATCCCCGCCGCCGCAGTGGATCCCGTATCACGAAGCCGTGCGCCACGGCCTCCAACAAGCCGGCGTCGTGCTCGCGCCCTCGCGCGCGATGTTGGCGCAAGTGGCGCGTCACTACGGCCTGCCCGCCCGGGCGCGGGTGATCTACCACGGGCGCGACCGCTACGCTCCGGCCCCCACGTTTGCCGATAAAGAACCGTTTATCCTGAGTGTGGGTCGCCTGTGGGACGAGGCGAAGAACGCGGCGGCGCTCGCGTCGATCGCGTCGCGCTTGTCCTGGCCTGTGCGCGTGGCCGGCGACATCCGGCGTCCGCACGGTGATTTACTCTTCTGGCCCGAGGTCGAGTTGCTCGGCGTGCGGTCGATGGCGGAGTTGCAGGATGATTATCGCCGCGCGGCCATCTATGCGCTGCCGGCCCGCTACGAACCGTTTGGCCTCTCGGTATTGGAGGCGGCCTTGGGCGGCTGTGCGCTGGTGTTGGGCGACATCGCCAGCCTGCGCGAGACCTGGGGCTCGACCGCGTTGTTTGTGCCGCCCAATGACCCCGATGCGCTGCACCGCGCCATCACCGACTTGATCGTCAACCCGGCCCGCCGTGAAGCGATGGCCGACGCCGCCCGTCAACGCGCCCAGTCGTTCACCCTTGAGCGCATGACCGCCGAATACCTCGCGGCCTACGACGATCTGCTGACGCCGACGAAGCCTGTGGGCAACCCGCGGCGCACCTCCATTTTTGCATGAAAATCCGCCTCTTTTATCACTCTCTCTTATCCGACTGGAACCACGGTAACGCTCATTTCCTCCGTGGCATCGCCACCGAGTTGATGGCCCGGGGGCACGACGTGATCGTGTTCGAGCCGGCGGATGGCTGGAGCTTGCATAACCTGCGGGCGACCCAGGGCGACGAACCGATCAAACGGTTTCACGCGGCTTATCCGACGCTCCGTTGCGTCAGCTACGACCTCGCGCGTTTTGACGCCAACGAAGTGCTTGCGGACGCCGATCTGGTCATCGTCCACGAGTGGAATGCGCCGGAGCTGGTGCGGCGCATCGGCAGCGCCCGCCGTGGCGGTTCCTTCGTCGCGCTTTTTCACGATACCCACCACCGCCTCGTCACTGCCCCGGAGACGATTCAGAAATACGATCTCACGCACTACGATGGCGTCCTGGCGTATGGGCAGATCCTGCGCGATCTCTACCTCGCGAAAAAAGTCACCGAGCGCGCGTGGACCTGGCATGAGGCGGCGGACACCCGCCGGTTTCGCCCGATGGAGAGCAGCCGCCAGGACGGCGACCTCGTCTGGGTGGGGAATTGGGGAGACGACGAGCGATCCGCAGAGCTGAAGGAGTTCCTGTTGGAACCGGTGAAGACCCTCGGATTGAAAGCGCGGGTTTACGGTGTGCGTTATCCGGATCACGCCCGTGCGGCGCTCGCGGATGCGGGGATCGAATACGCGGGTTGGCTGCCGAACTTCGAGGTGCCGGAGATGTTTTCGCGTTTTAAGGTCACGGTGCACGTGCCCCGCCGGCCGTATGTGAACGCGATGCCGGGCATCCCGACGATCCGGCCCTTCGAGGCGCTCGCGTGTGGGCTGCCCCTGGTGTCATCGCCGTGGCAGGATTCGGAAGGATTGTTTGGCGCAAACGACTTCGGTCGCGCCAAAAACGGCAAGGAGATGACGCAGCAACTGGAGCTCTTGCTCAGTTCCGCCACCGTGCGACGCAAACAGGCGCGCAGCGGATTGAAGACCATTCAAACCCGGCACACGTGCGTTCATCGCACCGATGAATTGTTGGAAATTTTTGCGACACTGGCGCCCCCGAAACCGGTCCGCAAATCGCGTCGCAAGACGGCGGACTCACCCGTGTTCGCGCTCATTACACCGGCCTTCGGCCCCATTTAGCTCCCATGAAAAACCGTCTCCGCATTGCGTTTTTTGGATCGAGTCTGGTCTCCGCCTACTGGAACGGCGCGGCCACCTACTATCGCGGCATCCTGCACGCTCTCGCGGAGCGGGGCCACGAGATCACCTTCTACGAGCCCGATGCGTATGACCGCCAGGCGCATCGCGACATCCCTGATCCCGATTGGGCCCGGGTGGTGGTGTATTCCGCCGAAACGCCCGGAGCCGTCTTGGCGGCGCTCAACGAGGCGAGGGGAGCCGATCTCGTCGTCAAGGCGAGCGGCGTGGGTGTCCACGATGCGTTGCTGGAGGCCGGCGTGCTGGAGCTCAAGAGCCCGCGCACCTCGGTTATCTTTTGGGATGTGGACGCGCCCGCCACCCTTGATCGCATGAAAGCCGATCCCGCCGATCCGTTTCGCGCACTCGTGCCCGACTACGATCTCATTCTCACCTACGGCGGCGGGCAGGCGGTGGTCGACGCCTACAAGGCCATCGGCGCCGCGCAATGCGTGCCGATCTACAACGCGCTTGATCCGCATGTGCACTTCCCGGTGCCGACGGAGCCCCGTTTTGCGAGCGACCTCGCCTTCCTCGGTAATCGGCTCCCCGACCGCGAGCGCCGGGTCGAGGAATTCTTCATCAACGTGGCCGCCGCGCTGCCCTCGCGGCGATTTCTGCTCGGTGGCAGCGGCTGGGCCGACCGCGAGCTCCCGGCAAACGTCACCTACACGGGTCACGTTTATGCGAGGGATCAGAACGCGTTTAACTCCAGTCCCACGGCCGTGCTTAATATCAACCGCGACGGCCTGGCGCGCTCCGGTTTTTCACCCCCGACGCGCGTCTTCGAGGCGGCGGGCGCGTGCGCTTGCCTGATCACCGATGCGTGGGAAGGCATCGAACTGTTCCTGGAGCCTGGCAAGGAGGTCTTGGTGGCGCGCAACGCCGCCGAGGTCGCCGCGCACCTGGAATCGCTCACGCCGGTCAGGGCCGGCATCATTGGAGCGGCCGCCATGCGGCGTATTCACCGTGAACATACGTATGCACACCGCGTGGTTCAGCTGGAGCGGTTGCTGGAAGGGCGCGATAGCCGTAAATTCGATTCCGTGGAGGCGCGCGTCGCATGAAAATAGTGATCTGCGGCCTTACCATCACGTCGTCGTGGACCAACGGCCATGCGGCGACCTATCGCGGGCTGGTGCGCGAACTGGCGCGGCGCGGGCACCAGGTTCATTTCCTGGAACGCGAAGTGCCGTGGTATGCGAGCAACCGGGATCTACACGAGATCCCTGGCGCGCGCGTGAGCCTGTATGGCGGTCTGGGTGATCTCGCGCGCTACGCCAAAGAGGTCCACGTGGCCGACGCGGTGATTGTGGGCTCGCACGTGCCCGACGGCATTGCGGTAGGCGAGTGGGTGATTGCGAACGCGAGCGGAGTCACCGCGTTTTACGACATCGATTCGCCGGGCACTCTCGCCAAGCTCAGGCACGGTGACGCGGGCTACATTTCGGCGGCGCTCATCCCGCGTTATCAACTCTACCTCTCCTTTACGGGCGGCCCGATGTTGACCGAGTTGGAGAGTGAATGGGGTGCCCCGGCGGCGCGGCCGCTTTACTGCGCGGTGGATCCAGCCGCGTATTATCCGGAACGCTGCGTGTCGCAGTGGGATCTCGGCTACCTCGGAAACGACGGGGTGGAGCCGCAACCGGGGTTGAATCAGTTGCTGGTGGAATCCGCCGCGCATATGGCGACGTGGCGCTTTGTAATCGCCGGCGCGCAAGCCCCGGCGGACGGTGCCTGGCCGTGCAACGTTGCCCGCCTCGCGCAGCTTCCGTCGGCGGCGCACCGGCGTTTCTATAATCGGCAACGCTTCACGCTCAACCTCACGAGCGCCGACCGGGTTGCGTCCGGTTACTCGCCAAGCGTGCGGTTGTTTGAGGCGGCCGCCTGCGGCACGCCGATCATCAGCGACGACTGGCCTGGACTCGACACGTTCTTCACGCCTGGAAGCGAAATCCTTGTCGCGCGCACGTGGCGCGATGTGGAGCGCAGCCTCCGCCATTTCACCGCCGACGAAGCGGCTAAAATCGGTCTCGCCGCGCGCCGGCGCGTGCTTGCGCACCACACCACCGCCCACCGCGCGGCGGAACTTGAGGGCCACTTGCTGCAAGCATCGCGGGTTCCCGTTTCGGCGGAGTTGAACGAGTCGCTTGCGCTGCTGAGGTGAATCGGGCCCAGACTCCCTGGTTCTACTTTATCAAGATGATCCGAAAATGTAGGCCGCGAGCTCGCTCGCGCTCCGCGCCCTAGCGCAGCGCGTTGGTGCGCAGCGTTTCGATATCGGCAAATTGCTTGGGCGATATCAGGCGGCGGGGGACCCGGCGCTGAGCTTCCCCGATGAGCTTATCCCAGTCGGCTTCGTCGGGCGTGTGGGGATCCCAACCGGTATTGTGACCTTGGTGACGCGTCCACTCGGCTTTGCCACCGTGGATGCGCACCAAGATCTGAAATTTGCCCTCGTCGGGGCTTTTTTCCCACCAACCGAACTCCATTGCCATGCCGTAGGAGTAACCACCGCCGCTCAAGGCGCCAGCGAAAAGCCGGCGACTACCCGGCCGCGGTGGAACTCACCGTTTTTTTGCACGATCCGCACGACCTGCACCTTATCTCCGCACAGCTCGACGAACAGCCCGCCGAATGGGCGTGAAAACGAGCCGGTGTTGACGACCACGGGGCCGTCGGCGTCGCGCCACACGCCCGGAAAATGCGTGTGCCCCACGACGATGAGGCGAGCGCGTGGCCGTTGCTCGCGGGCCAGGGCGCGGGCGAGCGCCGGGGTGGTGTGCCAGGTATTCACCATGGAAAGCAGGCGGTTGGGCGGGAAGAGGGCGTGGGCCAGACGCACGAGGCGCGTGTGCAAGCTGCGGTCGAAGCAGTCGTGCGGATCGGGCAGATGGTGGCAGGCGAGGCGATTAAGGCGGAGGCGGGTCTCCACGAGGTAAAGGGTTTCGGGCGGGACGGTGGTGGCGAGGCTCTGCAGCCGCTTGGCCAGTTCGTCGCGCCGACTGCTCCATGGGGCGACATTTTCGCAGAGAACATCGCCGTGGGTGATCCAGACGCGGTCTTCGTTGAGCAACAGCTCGGTGTGCGGGGAAATGTCGGGGTCGTGATTCCCGCTCAGCAACGTGACGCGCGGGGCCTCGTTTTTAAAGAAGTCACGCGCCTCGGCCAACAACGGGCCCGCGTGGGGCGCTTGGGAATCCAAGGTGTCGCCGTTGATCACGAGGTGGTCGGCTCCGGCGAGCAGGGGAGCGAGCGCGGCAAGCCGGTGAAGCCTGCTGGCGCCATCGCGGTAGTGAAGGTCGGAGAAAATGCGGGTGACCAGTGCGGACATTGAGGAATTGATGGAGCGGGGGTGCCCGGAGGCGGCAATCCTTTAAGACCCACGATCCCGAAGAGGTTCCCCGTTGCGAGCTTGAGAGGCGCGGCGGTCCGTGTCCGAGTGGGGCGTGGTGCGCTTACTTTTGTTTACCGTGTTGATGATGGTGGGCCTCGCGACGGCGGCTCGGGCCGATTTCGCGCAGGATCTGGTGCGCATCCACACCGAGGCGGTGGGCGGGCGGGCGCGCGTGGATGCGTTGAAGGCGCTGAAGGCCACCGGCGTGACGCGCAACGAACGCGGCGAGTTGCGCTTTACACTCTGGGCGGCGCGACCGAATCGCATCCGCACCGAAGTCAGCTTGGGCCTGCGCACCAGCGTGCAGGTGTGGGACGGAAAAACCGAGCCGTGGCGGGCGGATTCACAGGCGCGCCGCATCGTTACCCTCGGTGGTGAGGCGGCGGAAGAGTTTAAAGCCGAGGCGGAGTTCGACGATCCTTTGCTGGCGAGCGCAGACCGGCGGGTGGCCCTGGATTATATTGGAACGGTCGAGCTCGAAGGACGTGAGTTATTGAAGGTGCTGGTGACGCGGAATTTCACCGAAACCTCGTTCGTCTACCTCGATGCGGCGACCTACCTGATCGTGCGCACCGACGTCGTGCGGCGTCGGCGCGGTGGTGAAGTGGTGCTGCGGACGGACTACAGTGATTTTCGTCTGGTGGCGGGAGTAATCCTGCCGCACCGGCTGGTGGCGTCGCGCAATGGGAAGCAACTGCACGAGACGATTATCGAAAGAATGGAGCCCAACCCGAATCTCCCGGCGGGCATTTTTAAACTCCCGTCCTCGGCGCTGACGGGGTTGTAGGCCGCGAGCCCGTTGTGTTCGGCAAGGAGGAGGCTGTGACCCATCGGGCCGCCACACCCGGAGATCCCGGCGGCCAACGCACTACTTCCACAGGTTATGGAAATGGTGCACGGGACCATGCCCGGTGCCAACGTTGAGCTGGTCGGAGTTGGCGATGGCGGCGGTGAGGTAAACCTTGGCTGCGCGGATCGCGTCGATGGGGTCGGCGTGTTGGGGCAATAACGCGGCGATGGCAGCGGAGAGCGTGCAGCCGGTGCCGTGGGTGTTTTTGGTGGGAATGCGAGCGGCGCGCAGCTCGACCTGGGTCGTGCCGTCGTCGATCACGTCAATGCTCTCGGGCCCGTCGAGGTGGCCGCCTTTGAGCAAGACGATGCGCGGGCCGAGTTGGTGCAACGCGCGGGCGGCGGCATGCATGTCGGCGAGCGTGCGGATGGGTGCGCCGCCCAGGAGCACTTCGGCTTCGGGGAGGTTGGGCGTGATGATTTCGGCGAGCGGAACGATCTCGCGGCGCAACGTGGCGACGGCGTTGGGCGAAAGCAGGTGGTGGCCGCTTTTGGAGACCATGACCGGATCAACGACGAGCCGGCGCACGCCGTGGCGGCGCAGGGCGGCGGCGACGGTGGTGGCGACCTCGGAGGTGCCGAGCATGCCGATCTTGACGGAGTCGATGCGCACATCGGCGAAGAGGGTGTCGAGTTGTTGGGCGATGAACTCGACCGGCACGGGTTGCACGCCCGTGACGCCTCGGGTGTTTTGTGCGGTGAGGGCGGCGACCACGCCGGTGCCGTAGGCGCCGAGGGCGGAGAAGGTCTTTAAGTCTGCGAGGAGCCCGGCTCCGCCCGAAGGGTCGATGCCGGCGATGCTGAGGACGTTTGGAATCATGCGAGGGGAAGGAGTTGAACCACTAAACACACGAACTACACGAAAAGAAGACACCTCCAACTTACGCTACGCCCCAGACCTCAAGTAACCTAATAGGTTACTCGAGGTTTGGCTGGATTGGTCCATTAGGAGTAAAAACGACGAACAACAAGTAACCTATTAGGTTACTCAAGGGTCGGGCGTTGCACGGGCGTTGCACGGGCGTTGCACGGGGGTGAATTTTTCGGAAGCGTGGGGAATGACTAAAAAGGCGCGCGGGCAACGGCTCTCGGGGCGGATCGTGGATGTGCACCGTCGCGTGGTTTTCCCGGGCACGGTCGAGTGGTCGGGTGGGCGCATCACGGCGGTGCAGCGGGATGACCGGGTCAAAGAGAAGCAGCTGATCATGCCGGGCCTCGTTGATGCGCATATCCACATCGAAAGCTCCTTGCTGCCGCCGTCGGAGTTTGCGCGGCTGGCGGTCATTCACGGCACGGTGGCGACCGTGTCGGACCCGCATGAAATTGCCAACGTGCTCGGCGAGGCCGGCGTGCGCTACATGCTGGCCGATGCGAAACGCTCGCCGTTCAACTTCAACTTCGGCGCGCCGTCGTGCGTGCCGGCGACGACGTTTGAGACGGCCGGTGCCACGCTCAATGCGGCGGCGGTCGCGCGGCTGCTGGCGCGCAAGGACGTGCGCTACCTGGCCGAGGTCATGAATTTCCCCGGCGTGCTCGGGCGTGATCCGGAACTCATGGCGATGATCGCGGCGGCGCGGAAGGAGGGGAAACCGGTGGACGGCCACGCACCCGGGTTGCGCGGCGCGCAAGCCAAGGCTTACGCGGACGCCGGTCCGACTACCGACCATGAGTGTTTCACGTTGGCGGAGGCCCACGACAAGATCGCGGCGGGGATGAAAATTTTGATCCGCGAGGGGTCGGCGGCGCGCAACTTCGACGCGCTGGCACCGTTGCTGAAATCGCATCCGCAGAGCTGCATGTTTTGCTGCGACGACCTGCACCCGGACTTGTTGGTGAAACACCATATCGACGAGCATGTGCGGCGGGCGCTGGCGACGGGCGCGGATAAATTCGACGTGCTGCGCGCGGCGTCGGTGAATCCGGTGGAGCACTACACGCTCGCGGTCGGACTGCTGCGGGTGGGCGACGCGGCGGATTTCATCGTGGTGGACGGTTGGCGGAAATTCCACGTGCAGCGGACCTACATTGGGAGGGGTTCTGGTCGCGTCGGGCTGGCGTTCTCGGCTGCCGCGACGGGCGCCGAAGCTCGCGAATAAATTCAAAGTGCGCCCCGTGAAACCGGCGGATTTTGCTGCGGTGGTTTCCGGTGAAACGGTGAACGTGATCGAGGCGCTCAACGGTCAGCTCGTGACGAAACACCTCGTCGTGCCCGCGTCGGAAATCGGGGTGCGGCGCGACGTGTTGAAGATCGCGGTGGTAAATCGTTACGCGCCGCGGGCTCCGGTGGCGGTGGGTTATATTCGTGGCTTTGGGTTGAAGGCGGGCGCGCTGGCGTCGTCGGTGGCGCACGATTCGCATAACATCGTGGCCGTCGGTGTGGACGACGGGTCGTTGGCGGCGGCCGTCAACTTGGTCATCGCGGAGCGCGGCGGGTTGAGCGTCGTCGGCCCGCGCATGAAGGCGGTGCTGCCGTTGCCGATTGCGGGTTTGATGTCGGCGGACGAGGGGCGGACGGTGGCGGAGCGTTATACGAAGCTGGATCGCACGGCTAAGCGGCTCGGGTCGACTCTCGATGCGCCATTTATGACGCTCTCATTTATGGCGTTGTTGGTGATTCCTGATCTCAAGTTGAGCGACCGGGGGTTGTTCTCGGCGGCGAAGTGGGGCTTTGTGCCGACTTAGAGCGTTTCAACAAAAGGTGCAGCCGTGGATTTTTATCCTGAGCAGAGGGAATCAGGAACGAGCTCATGTAGGAAATTCTGCTTCCTCGCCGATCCCTGATTTCCTGAGTGCCCTATTGATTATCCTGCTTTCATCCTGCCTTTATCCTGCCCATCCCTTGCAAACTCCGGAGGCTATAGGTTCATTTGAAATGCTCTGGGGGAATCCTTGAGGGTGCGGTGGGGTTTTTACTCGTATGGCCGACCCTTGCTTTAACTTTTTTTAGCGAGGACACTCCCTTAGTTTTTACCCCCGCCCCCGTCTTGCCCATGAAAAAAGCCAACCCAACGATTCTGGTGGTGGATGATGATCCCAATGATCTCTTGCTTATCCAGATGGCTTTCAAAGCGGTCGGGGTCACTTCACGGGTGCAGACGGCAGAGAGTGGTCACGAAGCGGTCGATTATCTCGTGGGTGAGGGCAAATTTGCCGACCGAAGCGAGTATCCGTATCCGGACTTTGTGCTCACCGATTTGAAGATGCCTGGCCTGGATGGGTTTGCGGTCCTGGAGCACTTGAAACGAAATCCCGAATCCGCAATTATCCCGACGGTGATTCTTTCCGGTTCGCAGGATAACGACGACATCAAGAAGGCCTACCTGCTAGGGGCCAGTTCCTATCACGTGAAACCCAGCGGAGCGGGAGAGCTTCGCGCCCTTGTGAAGGTGCTGCACGACTACTGGATGATGTGCGAGGCACCGGCGGTGGATATTGACGGAAAGCAGCTCGCCACTCACGGCAGGCATAAATTGGGCGAACGATTTTCTGCCGACACGCCGTGATTACAATGATCGGAAAACATTAGGCGCAACCCAGGGCAACGCGGTCGGGGCGACTGACTTGACCTCGCTTCATCCTCACTTCATTCGTCACGGCTTACATCGGCGGTGCGAAAGGCATTTCCCCAATCTCCTCTCACCGAAATGCAACACCTCACTCTCTTCATCATTTCTGAGGAGTTTCGCGTGGACGACCCGGCGGACACGGAGGCGCGCGCCGCGTTTCGCGTCTGCGAAAAGCTGCGGCGATCTCTTTCAGTTCTCACCGGGGTGATGGGGTTTCGTTCGGTGTTGGCCCGCGCCTTGGTGCTGGCCAAGGCCGAAGCGCCGTGGCTGGGCGAGCTGAAGCTCGGGCTGGATGGTGCGTTGGCCATGACGGACGAGCTTGAGGCCCGAGTGGGCCCCGAGGAGGCGATTCGCGGTAGCGTCATTCTTATTCGGAGCCTCCTGGGGCTCCTGGTCATTTTTATCGGCGAAAGACTCACCGTTCGTCTCCTGCAGGATGTATGGCCGAAGGCAGTGCAGAAAAGTTCGCAATCCGGAAAAAAACTTAGTCATGAAGAAAAAAACTAAAATCGTCTCACCCCAGGCTGTGGATCACACCACGGCCAAGGCCAACAGAGTCACCATTCGCCAACTCCCGACCGGGGTGCGGGGACTTGACGACATTATGGGCGGAGGCCTGCCCGAGTTTTCCTTCAACATCATCGCGGGCTCGCCGGGTTGCGGTAAGACCACCTTGGCGCATCAAATCGTGTTCGCCAACGCCACGCCGGAGCGCCCTGCGCTCTACTTCACGGTGCTGGGTGAGCCCGCGATCAAGATGCTGCGTTACCAGCAGCAGTATTCGTTTTTCGACGACACCAAGCTGGGGAGTGCGATTCGCTTTATCAACCTGAGCGAGGTTGTCGCGGATGAGGATTTGGACGCGGTCTTGGCAAAAATCTCCGCGCAAGTGGAAGCGCTCAACCCGGGGGTCGTGGTGGTGGATTCGTTCCGCACTGTGCTGAGAAAATTTCCAAACGGGGGCAAGGCGGAGATGGAGCTGCAGTCGTTCATCCAGCGACTGGCCCTGCTGCTGACGAGTTACCAAGCAACCACATTTCTCATCGGCGAATACTCCGAGGGAGAGTTGCGCGACAACCCGGTGTTTACGGTCGCGGACGGCCTGTTTTGGCTGACCCAATCGGTCGAGCGTAACTCGGTGGTGCGGAAGCTACAGGTCTTGAAGCTGCGCGGTCAGGCCTCGGTGCCGGGGTTGCACACCGTGCGGATCGGGGATTACGGGCTGCAAGCTTTCTCGCGGACGCTGGGTCTTGCCGGGATTACACCCGCTCTCAAACACCCGCCCCGCCGTCTTTCCACGGGCATACCGGAGCTCGATAAAATGATGGACGGGGGGATTCTTGAAGGGGACAGTGTCTTGATCGCCGGGCCCTCGGGCACTGGAAAATCCGTGCTGGCGACCCAGTTTATCAGCGCCGGTCTCCGTGTAGGCGAAGCCGGGATCATCGTGGTCTTCGAGGAGCGCCCGGCGAAATACACCCGGCGGGCCGCCGGTCTCGGGCTGAACCTGCAAACGGCGCAGGACGCCGGAAGGCTGGAAATCCTCTACCTGCGCCCGCTCGACCTCTCGGTGGATGAAACCATGCAGGAGGTCTTGGATGCCGTGAAGCGGACCGGCGCCAAACGATTGGTGATCGATTCGTTGGTGGGGTTTGAGATGGCGCTGGCTCCCGGGTTTCGGGCGGATTTTCGCGAGTCTCTTTATCGGATGATCGCGGGCTTGACCGGAGCCGGGGTCACCATCCTCAGCACGGTCGAAGTCGAAGACTCGTTCACGGCGTTACCCTTCAGCCATTATGCGATTTCGTTCCTGACCGATGACATCATCCGCCTGCGCTATGTGGAGATCGACGGGCAGTTGAGAAAAGCGATTGTCATTATTAAAATGCGCGGCGGCAACCACAGCAAAGACATCCGCGAATACGTGATCAGCAACAAGGGCGTGTTGGTGATCAGCCCCCATCGCACCGATTACACGGGCCTGACCACGGGTCAGCCGCGGCGCGTGGGTGTAAGAAAAGACCCGACCCCGGAACCCAAGGCCCGAAAGTAGGGGGCCTTCTCGTCATGGATGCCCCAACGACCGCTCCTCGAACCGATCCTCTCATGGAGATGCGCAGCCGGTGCGCGCCGATCATTGAGCGAGCGCCATTGCCGATGGTGGAGGTGAAGGGCAAGGACCATGAGGTGTGTTTTGTGAATGCCGCCTTTTGCCGGCTGGTGCAGCACACGCGCGAGGAGCTGATCGGGCGACGTTTCGGGGAAATTGTATCGAATGGGGAGAGCTGTGCGCCGATCTTAGACCGCGTTTATCAAACGGGTGAGTTCCAGGAGTATATCGTGCCCAATCCGGGCACCCCCGAGGGCATCTATTGGGTGTATGCCATGTGGCCGGCACTGGATGAGGAGTCGCGCCCGGAACGCGTGATCATCCAGTTGACGCAGTCCGCGGATTTCCATCAAAACGCGGCCTCGATGAACGAGGCTTTGCTGATCTCCGCGTTGCGCCAACACGAGCTCCGGGAAGGGGCGGAAAAGTTGAACGCGCAACTGGCGATCGAGGCCGCCGAGCGGAAGCAGGTGGCGGAATTATTGCTCGAGTCAAAGGCGGAACTGCGTGCGCATGCCGAGGGTTTGGAGCAGACCGTGGCCCATCGCACCGCGCAGCTGCACACGTCGATCGGGGAGCTGGAGGCGTTTTCCTACAGCTTGGTGCATGATTTGCGGGCACCGATCCGCGCGATCCAGGGGTTTACCGAGATGGTGCTGGAAATGCCCCGGGAGGAAGTCGGGTCTGCGGCGGTGGAGCTCTTGAATCGCGTGGTGAAGGCTTCGGCGCGCATGGACAGTCTGATCCAGGATGTGCTTAGCCTCAGTCAAGTGATCCGCCAACCGATCAAACAGGAGCGGGTGGATGTCGATACGTTGGTCAGGGACCTGGTGAAGGAACGGCCGGAACTGGCACCGCCCAAGGCTGAAATCAAGATCGAGAGCCCGTTGCTGCCGCTGCGCGGACACGAAGCCATCTTGAGCCAGTGCCTGACGAATCTATTGAGCAATGCGGTGAAATTTGTAGCGCCGGGCGCGGTGCCGCGGGTCCGGGTGTGGAGCGAAGTGCGAGCGGTGCCGGTCGAGTGCCTGGCGCGGTCGGCCCATACGGGTTCGGCTCCGGCGCAGCCCGTGGCCGGGGCAGCGGTGGTGCGGTTATGGATAGAAGATCAGGGCATCGGCATCCGCCCGGAGGCGCACAAAACGATTTTCGAGATTTTTCAGCGGCTGCATACGCCCACCCGCTATGACGGGTCCGGGATCGGACTCGCGATCGTGCGCAAAGGAGTCGAGCGCATGGGCGGCTGCGTGGGGGTGGAATCGGAGTTGGGCAAGGGAAGCCGGTTTTGGCTGGAGTTGCCGATGGGGTGAAGCGGGCTGAGGGCGAGGGACGCATCTCCATGTGCAGCCACGCCCGTCTCCGGGCGTGGTCCAGGTGTTGGGAGTTGAATCCCAAACCGCACGGCCGGGGACGGCCGTGGCTACACAAAAGGCTATCCCTATTCCACCAACGCGCTGTTGAGCCCGTTGGGGAAGAAGCCACCGGGCTGGCCCGTGGCGCTGAGGTAAACAATGTTGGTCACCGCTCTAACGCCCCGGCTGAAAACAAGTCCCTTGGCGTTAGTTGGAACGATATTGGCGTGACCATCGAGTTCCAGGCCTTGGTCCCTGTCCCGGCGGCCGTCGGCCGAATCGCGCAGGTCGGAGATTTTTTGAGCGGCATCACGGGTCTCGTCGCCGTATTGGTAGAGCAGGGTGCGGATGGTCGCGGCGTGATAAGCCTCCGTGCCCAGAATTCCTGCGGCGGCGGTCAAGACATCGCGGTTGGTGATGAGGGCAGCCGCGCCCTTGTAGGCGGTCACACCGACGTCTTCAAAAACAAAGGCGCCCAGGAGGAAGCTCGTGGGATCGGCAAACGGGTCGAAGGAATCGCCGAGGCCGGCAGCGACAGCGGCGGCGTTGAAGCTATTGAGCAAATCAATCTGCGGGCGGGCGACGGGTTGTGCGCCGGCTTGCTGCAAAGCGGCGCGCAGGAACGCCACGTGGGCGAGTTCGTCGCTCGCGATCTCCTCCGCGTAGTCGGCCAGCTCTTGGGAGCCGAAATCGACGGTCGGGTTGGCCTTGATGGTGACTCCGCCAGCGTTGCCTGTGCCGGTGACTTCAACGCTGTCGGCACCTTGATCGTCGATGCCGCGACCGGTGACGGCGCGGACGTAGTATTCGGCTTCAAGGTATTCGAGGTTAAGGGCGAAGTTAAGGATATCGGCGTCGATATTCTTGCGCTTGGTCGTGCCGGTGCGGGCTTCTGCGGTGTTGACGCCGGCGATGCCAAACAGGCCTAGACTGACCGCGCTGAGGCCAAGGGTTTTCAGGACGGAGCGACGGGAGGTGCGAGCGGCAAAGGCCGCTTCGAGGGAGGACGGAGTGTTCATGATTAACGGAGATAAGGATTCAAATGAACAGGCGGGTCGGCGTTCCGAACCTTCGGGGCGACGAACCGTCTGCGTGATGAATACGGGTAATCCACAAGTCGCCTCCGCGGTATCGGGAGTTCCCCCCCTCTGTTTATGGGCCGATGGGGAGCGGACGGTTTGGGGCTTTAAACGAGAAAGCCCCGACGCGGTCGTCGAGGCTTTGAGCAGTGCTAAGGTGGACCGTGACCTCCGGGCGCGGTGTGCGGGCTGACGGTTTCAGACGGCGCTCGGAGATCGCCGTCCACCTAAATACGGCCATGACCGTGGATCACTCCACTTCGGCCATCGGTTGGGTTTTGACGAAGGCGGTTCTCAAGTCGCTGGCGGCGAAGGCGACGGCGGCTTTGGCTTGGGGCAGCACGGCGCCCATGCCGAAGAACTCGTGGGTCACGCCGTCGAAGTTGCGATAGTTCACTCGCACGCCGGCGGCTTTGAGCTTCAGGGCGAAGGCTTCTCCTTCAGAACGCAGGGGATCGATCTGTGCGGTGATCACCGTGGTCGGAGGCAGCCGGCTCAGGTCGGGCGCATTTAAGATGCCGAGGTGGGGGTTCTGGGCATCGGTGGGCTTGGCGGCGTTCTTGAAGAACCAGGCCATGGTCGCCTTGCCGAGGGGTTTGGCTTGGGCGTTTTCCTGGTAGGAGGGCGTGGTGAGGTCTGATCCCGCGACGGGATATACAAGCAGTTGATGCACGGGCGGGGTCACGCCTTGTTCGCGGGCCATCATCGACACGGCGACGGCGAGATTGCCACCCGCACTCTCCCCGGCCACGCAACGCGGGCGGGGTCGCCCTTAAACTCCGCAGCGTGGTCGAGTGTCCAACGATAGGCTGCGAACGCATCCTCATGCGCGGCGGGGAATTTATGCTCGGGTGCCTGGCGATAGTGCGACGACACGACGATGGCGCGGGTGGCGTTGGCGAGTGCGCGGGGCGTCGAGTCATAGGTGTCCAAGTCGGCGATCACAAAGCCACCGCCATGATAATAAACGATGACCGGGAAGGGGCCGTCGCCCGCCGGCGTGTAGATGCGGATTTTGATTTTATCGGCCGGACCCTCGATGGAACGGTTGTCCACGTCGGCCACCACCTCAGGTGTGGTGGACTTGTTCTGCGCCTTGAGGAGGGCTTTGACCGCATCGGCGGGTGAGGGCTGTTTGCGGGCGTCGGCGGCGGAGAGGGACAAAGGGTGGGGCGGCACCGTGGAGCGCGCGGTGTTCGGGGCCGGGAATAGGTCTGGGGTAGGATAGGTCTGGGGTAGGATAGGTCTGGGTAGGGACGCATCTCCGAGGCGTCCGGGAATGGGAACGGCGGGCGAACGCCGGAGCGGACGTCTCGGAGAGACGTCCCTACCACGGGCCATCACGGCCCGACGGGTGGTCGGGGCGGCCGCAGGATCAGGGTCCGGGGTAGGGACGCATCTCCGAGGCGTCCGGGAATGGGAACGGCGGGC
>JANODO010000209.1:0-13938 GCA_031412735.1 Rariglobus sp.
GCGTCTTGGCGAGGCCGGGCACGCCGATCAAGAGGCAGTGGCCTTGGGCGAGGAGGCCGAGGAACAGGTGACGCAACACCTCCTCCTGGCCGACGATGCGTTTGGCGAGTTCGGTTTGCAGGCGGGCGTAGAGAGCCGGGACCTCGCGGAGGAGGGCGACATCGGCTTCGTCGGTGAGGGTGGCGGTCGCAGGAGTTGTCATAAAAGTTATGGAAGAAGAAGGGGCATGAAGTTTTTGCTTACGCGGCCGGGTATCTCGCCGCCAGTCGCGGTGTCGTCTTGTCCGCGATAGACGGTCCAAGTGCGGCCATCGTCCCACCAGAGCTCGTCTGAAAACGTGGCGAGGCGGGCGCGAAAAAGTTCTAGTCCAGGGATAAGTAAGCGTGGCCGTTCCGAGGCCAGCGATTCCGCTGTGCCGACGAGTTCGACAGTCACCTCAAAAGGAGTGGCAAGGTCGTAAGGGTCGGCGGCCGCCACGCGTTTCACAGGGCCCGCGCGCCACCCTAGCATGGCTTGTATCCGTTCGGCTATAACACCCGAAGACAGGCCGGCGAATAAACGCCGCAGAGTTACGTCGGCCGAACCGGTTGCGGTGACCCGGAGTGTCCACGTGGAGCGTTCCGCTGCGAAATAGAACTGCTCCCGCCACTCACTCTTCGCCTCCTGCGCGGCGGTGATTTCGTGAAACGCGCCGACACCCTGCGCGTTGAAGGCAAACGCGTGCCGCCCGAGGTTGCCGGGGGCGACGACGCCGAACGGCACCAGGCGATCCGTCGAGTCGAGCCAGAGGTCGTGCGGCTGGCCGTCGGCCGGCGCGGCGGGCACGCGGACGAGGGCGTGGTTGAACTGCCACGCGGGCCAGTCGGTAAACGTGTGATCAAAGCGGTTGACCAACGCGAACTCCGCCGGGATGCCGAGCTGGCCAAGCACGGCGACGAGGAGGTTGGCTTTGTCTTTGCAATCGCCGTAACGCTGCGTCCACACCTGCTCGGGCGTGCGCGGGCGGAAGGCGCCGACGCCGAGTTTGATCGCGACGTAGCGAAGCGCCGATACGCGCTCGTAGGCGAGGCGCAGGCGGCCGGCGCGGTCGGGATGCGCGCGGGCAATCTCTTCGGCGAGCGCGGCGACGGCGGGTCCGCTGGTGGCGCTGCCGGCCGTGAGGCGTTGATACCACGAGGCGAACGCTTCCCACGAGGCGAGTGAGCTCACGCCCACCCATGCGGCGACGCGACGCGGCGCGGCATCGCCGAGGCGGGGTGCAAACGCCGGCACGTTGGTGAGCGTCCAGGTCGATGTGCGGGTGCGCGCCTCGGCGTTTTCGACGACGCCGGCCGCTGGCAGGTTGGGCGCAAACACGCGCCAGCGGGCGTCGGTGGGCGTGGTGACGCCGATCTTCCCGGCGAGCACGGGATAAGTTTCGGAGACCGACCACTCTTCGGAAAACTCGGGCAACGTGCCTGAGCTGCGGCGCTCCACCGTCCAGGCGGCCTCGACGATGCAACCGGCGGTGACCTCGGGCAACGGGAGAAAGGGCGGGGCGGCCGGGCCGGTCGGGCGGCCTTGGGCGCGGGCTGCGTCGGCCTCGCGTTGGTCGGCGGCGTTGCGTTTATCGAGCGAGCTTGGGTTGACCAACACCTGGGAACCATCGGGCGTGATCACGCGCGCGCCTTCGAGGCGGGTGAGCAAGTCGGGCGGGTTGGAGGGCAACAACAACGTGCCGAGATCATCCAGCGCCTCGCCGGTGCGCACATAGGCGCGCGTGCGGTGGCGTTCGAGCACGGCGAAATCGCGGCTCACGATCACCTCGGTGTCGCGGCGCAAGAAGATCGCGGCGTGCGCGCCATCCTTCGCGGCGGCGCGGGCCTCGGCGATGAGCGCGCGCGTTTCGGTGGTCGCCGGACGGCGCTCGGTCTCGGTGTCGGTCGAGGGCTTGGGGATTTCGATCTCGGCGGCGGAGATGCCGGGCGTCGACCCGGCGACCCGGTTGGCGGAGGTGACGGCGGGCGCGGCGTCGGGAGCGAAGGGCGCCTCGATGATTTTGCCCGAGGCGCGCTCGATCATCCGGGCGTGTTCGCCTTGGGCGAGCGACCGACTCTCGTAAAACGAGGCGACGCGTCCGGCTGCGGCCGCAGCAAGTTCGGCAAACGAAGCACGGGGCGCGGCGACCAACGCCTCGGCCCACGCCTCGGCGAAACGAGGTTCGTTGACCTCGCCGGAATCGGCGGTTGCGGCGACCGCCTCGACGTCGGGCGAGGCGAGCAGAGGCGCGAGGAAACCACCGCTGGCCGTCGTGCCGATCACCACGAATTTGCGCCCGGGCAGCACCTTGACCGCTTCGGCGAGATCGGTCGCGGTGAGGCGCGGCCCGGCGACTTGGAAACTGGGCTCGCCGCCGCGCACGCTCGCGGTGCCGAGGAGCACGATCCACGTTTCATCCGACACGGTGGCGCTCGCGGCGGGTTGCAACGCGGCCAGCAGGTCGGCGCGGCGAGGGCGTTCGCCAGAAACGCCCAGCACGCGGATCGCTTCGGCCGATATCCCCCGGGCAGCGAACCCTTCACGCAACACCTGGGTATGGGCTTGCAGCCGCGCCGCCTGGGTCTCCCCCGCAGTGAGGCCGACCACGATCAACGCACGCTCCGCCGCTCGCGCGTTCGCAGGCGAACCGGCAAGCAGAACAATCAATAAAAGTGGGTAACGAAGCCGAATCATCGGAGCGGCAAAAGCCGGGGAAGTTGCGAGCAGACTGTGGGCACCAGCCTACTGCAAGTGTGCAAGCCGATTACGCCAAAAAACCTTCACGGTAGCGCGAGTTGCGCGGGGCCATGCCGCTCGATGGGGAGCCGACCCCCTTACCTAACTCCGAACACGCGTTTCGTTTTTCGGGCGGGCCGGTCGGGCGATCTCCGGCGCGTTGGCATCCCCGGCTGAGCCGTGGAAATTCAGTTGATCGGGTCGTCTCGAAGGGGCGCTTGGCCAAGGCGACCGGGCTGAAGGCGGGCCAGCCTCTCCAGGGCGTCCGTTTGCGGGGAGCTCCACGCAGGCATTAACGTCTCGGAGTGACTGCCCGATCCTGCTTATCGCGGCGGTGAATAACGTGTTGGCAAGTCCGAGGAAGTTCCGTTTGCGTTCGGGGCCGGTGCGCCTGAATTTGCGGCCGTCATGACCGACGCATGCAAGCCGACCTCTTCACCGGAAAACCCTCCTGCATCCAAGGCGGACGGCTCCCGTCCGAAGAAGAACGACGCGCGCTTCAATACGATCACGGGCGAAGATTGGAAGCGCTCGCTCGTCTCCGCGCGGCAGCGGCGCGCGTCGGCATCGGCACGGATCCAGACGACGATCTCGTCCTCTGGGACGCCGACGAAATAGGCCTGCTCGCCGGAGCCGATCCCCTTTGGCACGAACTCGACGAGGCGGCGCGGGCGTTTCGAGCGTTGTTGCCCCTCGTCTCGTTGGAAGACTTCGGGTTCCCGGCCGAAGTCGAAGACCTGCTGGCCGACTGCGGGTCGCGGCTGCGTCCGATCAGCAGTGGCGTCGAGGCAACCGCTTTTGAGGCGGAGGACCAGTCGATCTATAAATTTTTTATGCCGCGCGCGGACGGGCGCATCGGCGGGACGTTTGAGTTTCGGCGCGGCGAGGAAATCGCGTTGCTGGCCGATGCGGCGGACGGAAGTTACCGGGCGATGCTGGAAAAATTCGACCTGATCGTGCGCCTAGAGGGAATGCCGACCGAGGTGATCGGCGTAACAAAAAACGAAGGGGTCCTCATCACGAAACAGACCCTCGGCCGGTTGTTGTCGGAAGGCGCGGACACGTCTGGGGTGCAACCGGCCGCGCTTATTCCGATTCCATCCCGGTTCCTGCGTGCGCATCGGGATCATCCGAGGCTTTATTTCGTCGATGGCCGGCCGTGGCTGGTGGCCGATCTGCATTCGAGAAACCTCGTGCGTGCGGCGGACGGTGTGTTGCGGGCGATCGATTTATTGGCCGCGCCGCTGCCGGCGGAGCTGGTGGCGAGGGAGCCGTTGCTCGTCGAATGGCTGGAGCGGGCCCGCCTCGACCCGGCGGCAGGGCTGCTGCGGCCGGTGCATGATGACGAGCTGTGAGGGCGGAGGAAGGTAGGAGCCCATTTATGGGCGATATGCAGTGTGCGTAGATCAACCGGCGGCCGTGCGCAATTCATCGCTCATAAATGGGCTCCTACCTCACGAACACTTACTGGGCGGCGATCCAGTTGAGGATGTCGTCGGCCTGCTGTTTGGTGGAACCCTTGAGGTCGGCGTAGACGATCTTGCCGTCTTTGATGAGGTAGGCCTGGCGGCTGGCGAACATGATAGCGCTCTGGCCGAAGGCCTTGACTACTTTCTTCTCGGTGTCGGCGATTAACGTGTAGGGCAGGCGGTGTTCGTCTTTGAACTTCTTCTGGGTTTCGACGCTGTCGGTGCTCACGCCAATGATGGACACGCCTTTTTTGGTGAGGGCCTCGTAGCCGTCGCGCAGGGAGCAGCTTTGGTTGGTGCAACCCGGCGTGAACGCTTTCGGGTAGAAGAACACCAGCGTGTAAGGGCTCTTTGAATACGCGTCGGAGAACGCGAGTTCGGTGCCGGCTTCGGTGGTGGCGGTGACTTGGGGAGCGGGATCGCCGAGCTTGAGCGGTTCGGCGGAGGCGAAGGAGAACATGGCAAGGAAGGCGGTGAGGGTGAGGAAGCGTTTCATCGGGAGAAGGAACGAACCGTGCCCCCAGCTGGATGCATTCGCAGGTGCATGAACTATTTGCATACACGCCGGGTGCTTGCGCGGCCAAAACCGGATAAAAGGCTAACCTGTAAGGTTAGCCTTTTATCCGAGGGAAAGCCCGGGGAGGCTCGGAGTCGGCGGGGCTCCTCACCAAGTGTCGCTGCGGAAGGGGACGGCGGGGAGGCCTTCTTTGTTGAAGAGGCCGGCGACCGGGGCGTTGCGCCAGGCGTAGCGCACGGCGACGGGCGCGGGAACCTCGGCGCTGGTGACGACGACGGTATCCTTGTCGATTTTGGCTTCGGCGGGCTTGAAGACCTTGTCTTCGCCCGCGAGTTCGAATCCGGCCAGCGTGTTGAGCGGGGCGATGAGGCCGCCGTGCGTTTCGGTGAAGCTCACGCGAAAACCGGTGCCATCAAGGTCGGCTTTGACAAAGACCGGGCCGGTGTCCGCGATTTTCTGATTGTAGGTGCGCGCAAGGGCGAGGCGGGCGAGGCGGCGACCGACGTCCTTTTTGTTGCGCGGGTGAATGTCGCGCACATCGCCGATATCGACGGTGACAGCCTGACCGGTGTTAGGAAGTGACAAGGTCTGCGTCTGCGCTTCGCGGAGGAAGGCCCAGTTGGTGTCGCTGGGGCTGGCGAAGTTAGCGAGCTGAACCCAATAGAACGGGAAATCGCCTTGCGCGAACTGGGCGCGCCAACCCGTGATCATGGCGGAGAAGAGGGCGCGGTATTCGGAGGCGCGGCCGCCGTTGGACTCGCCTTGATACCAAATCGCGCCGCGGAGGGCATAGGGGGCGAGTGGGGCGATCATGGCGTTGTTGAGGCCGGAGGGAGTGCTGGCGCTGCCGGGACCTTGGGGCGCGCGGGGCTGCGGTTTGGTGAAGGGCTGGTTGGCGGCTTTGGCGGCGGCCTGCTCTTCCTTCCACGCGGCGAGGTCGGCGTCGAATTTCGCCTGGTTGGCAGGGTAGTCGGCGAGCGTCTTGGTCCAGCGTTCTTGCACCTTGGCGGCTTCGGCGGGGACGGTCGTGTAGGCGGTCGCGTCAATCCAGGATTCGACGGGCGTGCCGCCCCAGTTGCTACCGATGATGCCGACGGGGACGCCGAGCAGGTCGTGCACGTCCTTCGCGAAATAGTAGCCGACGGCGGAAAAATTAGCCGTGGTGCCGGGGCCGGCGACTTCCCACGTGTTGCGATCAATCGAAACGGTGGAGGCGGGCGAGGCCGCGACGGTCTTCTTGATTTTGATATGCCGGATCAACGGCGATTTCGCGGAGGCGGGGATGTCGATGGCCTGGTCGTAGGTGTTGGCGACGCCCCACTCCATGTTGGATTGGCCGGAGGCGAGCCAGACCTCGCCGACCACGATGTTGGAGTAGGAGAGCGTGTTGTTGCCCTTGATGACCAGGTCGGCGGGCGTGGCGTTGGCCGGCAGGGCGGGCAGATCGATGCGCCATTTACCTGAAGCGTCGGCCGTGGTGGCGACGGTCTGACCGGCGAAGGTGACGGAGACCGTTTCGCCGGCTGCGGCGGTGCCCCAGACGGGGATGGGTTTGTCGCGTTGGAGAACGGCGTTGTCGGTGAACAACGGGGCGGGAACGACGTCGGCATGAAGGGACGCGCCGAGGCAAAGGAGGGCCAGGCAGAGCAGGGTATTACGCATGGGAGTCGCATACAGACCATGTGGCCGGCCCACGGGCAAACGTGTTTTTCCGAGGGAGGGACCGCCTCCGTGCGGTCCGTGCTGAGGGACTGCCCGGACGAGACGGAGCTCGTCCCTCCCTTTCCGGTGATCAGTCCGGCGCGCGGGCCGCGTGCAGGAAGGCGTGGAGGTCGGCGGCCATCCGCGGACCAAAACCTTCGACCTCGGACAACTGCTCCAGGTTCGCCGCGCGCAGGCGATCAATGCTGCCGAAATGCGCGAGCAACGCCGCGCGACGCACCACGCCCAGGCCAGGGAAATCGTCGAGCACGCTTTCGCGGATCTTCATTGAGCGCAGGTCGGCGTTGTAGGTGTTGGCAAAGCGATGCGCTTCGTCGCGCAGGCGTTGGAGCAAGTTGAGCGCGGGCGAATTGAGCGGGAGATTCAGCGGCGCGCGCTCGTCGGGAAAGATGATCGTCTCATGTTTCTTCGCGAGACCGATCAGGGTCGGCGGAACCACGTCGATGGCGATGAAGGCCTTTAACGCGGCACCGATCTGGCCGCGTCCGCCGTCGATCACCACGAGCTCGGGCATCGGTTTGTTTTCTTCTTTGAGGCGGCGATAACGGCGACCGACGACCTCTTCCATCGCGCGGAAATCGTCGTTGCCGATGAAGCTTTTGATCTGGAAGCGCCGGTATTCGTTTTTGTCGGGGCGGCCCTCGGCGAAGCGAACCATCGAGGCGACGACGAACGTTCCGCTGATATGCGAGATGTCGAAACACTCCATGGTGCGCGGCGGTTTTCCCAGGCCGAGCGCTTCGCCGAGCAGGCGCATGGCTTCTTCGTCGGGCGCGGGCGCGGTGTGGTCGTAGCGCTCGAACGAGCGGGTTTTCGCGAGGGTTTTTTGCAACGCAAAGACCACGTCGCGGAGCTCGGCGGCTTTCTCGAATTCGTGTTTCTCGGCGGCGGCCAGCATCTCGGCGCGCAGCGTTTCGAGCCACTCGCGGGACTTGCCATCGAGGAAGGCGCAGGCGTCCTCGACTCGCTGGCGGTAGTCTTCGGTGGTGGTTTCGTTGGTGAACGCGTAGATTTCTTGGCGCACGTCGTCGTAGAGTTGCCAGCGTCCGTCGGGCAGGCGTTGCGGGGTGGCGTCGCCGAGGAGAATACCAAACTGGCGTCGCATCTGCGCGAGGGTTTTTCGGAGGAGGCCGCTGTGGGCGAAAGGGCCGAAGTAGCGCGAGCGATCTTCTTTTTTAAAACGGGTGAGGGCGAAGCGCGGCAGCTCTTGCGAGAGATCGACACGGACGAGCAGGAACCGTTTGTCGTCGGTGAAGTCCGTGTTGTATTTCGGTTTCCACTGTTTGATCAGCTTGCCCTCGAGCAGCAGCGCCTCCGGTTCCGACTTCACCTCGATGGTCTCGAAATCGGCGATCATCTCGATCAACGCGCGGATTTTCGGGTGGTAGGTCATAGCCCGCGACGGCGTGAAATACGAGGACACGCGTTTTTTCAGCGCCTTGGCCTTGCCCACGTAAATGATGCGTCCGAGGCGGTCCTTCATCAGGTAGACGCCCGGCTTATCGGGAAGCTGGCGAACTTTCTCCTTAAGATTTAGTGGGGCATCGGCTGGCATTCCCGGTCAGTTTAACCTACTTTCCTGCATCGCAAGTATGGTTTCCGAAAACATCGCCCCCTCCGCCGACGTTCTGTCCAAACGTTATGAGCTTCTCACCCTCGGGGACGAATTGCTCCTCGGCCTCACCGCCAACGGCCATCTCACCTACATCGGCGCGCAACTCGGGAAGCGTGGCGTGTTGCTGCAACGCAACGTGACCATCACCGACGAAGCCGACGCCATCGCCGAACAATTTCGCGAGAGCTGGAAACGCGCCGACGTGGTCATCACGACCGGCGGGCTCGGTCCGACGTGCGATGATCGCACGCGCGAGGCCGTCGCCGGCGTGCTCGGCCAGAGCCTGGTGTTCGATGCCGAGATCGTGAAGACGATCGAGGCGCGGTTTACGCGTCTTGGCCGCAAGATGACCGACAACAACCTTAAGCAGGCCTATCGGTTTGCGCGCGGCGAAGTGTTGCCCAACGCCCACGGCACGGCACCGGGTTTGTGGGTGGAGCAGGACGGCAAGGTGCTCGTCATGCTGCCCGGTCCGCCGAACGAATTGCAGCCGATGTTTGCCGACCAAGTCGTGCCGCGGCTCGCGAAACGCGGGCTGTTGCTCGACCGCGAATCGTATGTGCAAGTTCGCAGCGCGGGCGTGGGCGAGTCGGCGTTGGAGGTGAAGTTGCAGCCGATTTTTGACCGCTACGGTGAGGCGTTGAGCGTCGCGTTTTGCGCGCACCAAGGGCAGGTCGATGTGCGCGTGAGTTCACCGAGCGGGAAACTTTCGCTAGCGCAACTCGACCTGATCGCGGCGGAGTGCGCGGCGATGTTGGGCGAGGATTTCATATGCTTCGGCGCGGACTCGATGGCGAAGGTGGCTGGGGATCTCTTGCGCGCGCAGGACCTGACGCTCGGCGTGGCGGAGACGGCGACCGGCGGATTGTTGGCGAGCGAGTTCACGGGGATTTGCGGCGCGTCGAAGTTTTTTGCCGGTGGCTGCGTATGTTATTCAAACGAGTCGAAAATGCAGCTTCTCGATGTCCCCGAGTGCCTGCTCGCGCAGCACGGTGCGGTGTCGGCGGAGAACGCCGTGGCGATGGCAGTGGGTGCGGCGGAGCGGCTGGGTGCCGACTACGGTTTGGCGATCACGGGATTCTCGGGACCTTGCGGAGGCACCAACGAAAACCCCGTGGGCACGATCTACATCGCGCTGCATTCACCGCACGGTGTGTGGTCGAAGAAGCTCCATTATCCGGGCCCTCGCGCGACGGTGAACCGCCGTGCGGTCAACGCCGCGCTCGACTGGTTGCGCCGCGAGCTGGTGCGGGCGGCGCGGGGCGCAACGCGCGGTGCGCAGGCGGGTGGACGGTCGTGAGCTAAGGGAGGGACGATCTCCGTGTCGTCCGTTCGTGGGGTCAGCTGAAGACTCGCGACCTGCGAAAACACCCCGCGGTCGCCTTCCACCTCACACCGCCGAAGGAGGCTGCCTTCAGCCGAGGAGGTTTTTCAAAGCCGCGAGGTATTTCTCTTGGGTGCGGCGGATGACCTCGGCCGGCAACGTGGGCGCGGGCGGGGTTTGGTTCCACTTGATCGCGAGGAGATGGTCGCGGACGAATTGCTTGTCGTAGCTCGGCGGAGAGCAGTCGGGACGGTATTGATCGGCGGGCCAGTAGCGAGACGAGTCCGGCGTGAGCACCTCGTCGATGAGGATGAGGTTGCCGGCGTCGTCGGTGCCGAACTCGAATTTGGTATCGGCGAGAATCATACCGGCGGCACGGGTCTTGTCGTGGCCCAGTGAATACAGCGCAAGGCTGGTGGCCTTGACCTTTTCGTAGAGGGCGGCGCCGACGGCGGCGGCGCCCTGGGCGTCGTTGATGGGCTCGTCGTGCTGACCCTTGGGGGCCTTGGTGGTGGGCGTGAAGAGCGGTTGCGGAAGTTTATCAGCCTGGCGGAGTCCTGCCGGGAGGCGGTGGCCGCAGACCTCGCCCTTTTTTTGGTAAGAGGACCAGCCGCTGCCGACGAGGTAGCCACGAACGACGCACTCAATGGTGAGGGGTTTGAGTTTGCGCACGATCATGGAGCGCAGTTGCAGGTCGCGGTCGGTGATGCCTCGGCGGGCGAATTCGCCGGCCTGGTCGGGCAAAAGATGGTTGGGCAGGAGGTGGGTGGTCTGGGCAAACCACCAATTGCTGATTTGGGTGAGGATGATGCCTTTGCCCGGGATGCCGTCTGGCAAAATGACATCGAAGGCGGACAGGCGGTCGGATGCGGTGAGCAGCAAAGCGTCGCCCAAGTCGAAAATTTCGCGGACCTTGCCCGAGGCGATGCGAGGGAAAGGCAGGCCGTCGATGGAAGTGACGGCGCGGGCGGGCAGGGCGGCGGCGATTTGGGCGGAGGTCATGGCGGAAGCGGTTCACAGAAGCCGGAGGAGGGTTGAAGCGGAAGGCGAAAAACGGTCTAAAATTAACACTTGCGCGATGCCCGCTGCCGCCTACCTTCTCGCCCTCTCGGTCTTTACGTCCCCATCGTCTAGCCCGGTTAGGACACCACCCTTTCACGGTGGGCACCGGGGTTCGAATCCCCGTGGGGACACCACTTTCCACCGCTACGCAAGTAGCCACCCTAGAGGGAGATGGAGCTAAAAATAGCTCGTCTCCCTCTTTTTGTGCCAAGAGCCGTGAATGCTTCCCCGTAAACTGGAATTTGTTACGGGAGCGACACCACGGTCCTGGTGCCCCTTCGCTCCAGAACCGCAGCCATCACGCCTTTTCGACTTCGGTCGGGTGGTGTGAGCTGGCCGCGTGACGCGACGATTTGCGGTAAGCAGAGATAGGCGCGGATGGATCGGTGTATCCGTAGTGGTCCGTGATATCCGTGGTCAAAACTCGGGTGCCCTTTAGTCCAAGACTTACCGGGCGTTGGTATCAGTTCTACAGTTAGCGCACGGGGGGCGTTGTTTCGATTCCACACGTAATTAGCCTTTTGGCCAGCCGGTGAAAGCTGATCGAGACGCCCCTGATCTGGTCAGTTTTATCGCCTCCGCCGCCCCTTTTTTATGCCCGTTGTTGCCATTACCCATTCCGAAACCGAAGTGCCGCGTTTCTACAGCCGGAGGGATCTTGATGCCCTCGGTGAGTGGGCCGAGGTGCGCATCCTCGGTGGCAATGACCCGCAGCTCATCGCGCCGCAGCTGGCCGATGTCGATATCCTCACGGGAGCCTGGGGTTTCCCGCGGCTCGACGGGGCGTTGCTTGCGGCCGCCCCGCGCCTGAGCGCCGTGTGTTACGCGGCGGGCACCGTGAAGGGCTTCGCCACCCCTGAGGCGTATGCCCGCGGTCTTATTGTCACCTCCGCGTGGATGGCCAACGCCGTCCCTGTCGCCGAGGCTACGGTGGCACTCATCACACTCGCCCGTAAACGCTGGTTTTTATGGTCCCGCACCCTCCACGACCAGGGCCTTGCCGGGTATACGCCGTTTGATCCGCTCGGTGCACCGGGCAACTTCGGGACGACCGTGGGCCTGATCGGCTTGGGCGCGATCGGGCGCTTGGTAGCCGAGCGGCTGCGGGCCTACGACGTGAGGGTGATCGCCTACGATCCGTTTGCGCGTCCCGACGTCACGGTTGCGCTCGGCATCGAGCTCGTGAGCGATTTGCCCACCCTGGCACGCCGCAGCGACGTGGTCAGCCTGCACGCGCCAGATGTGCCGGCCAATGAGGGTATGATCGGGGCCGCCTTCTTTGCGGCGATGCGCGACGACACGGTTTTTATCAACACCGCGCGCGGGCGGCTCGTTGATCACGACGCATTGGCCGAGGCCTTGGCCACGCGCCCGCTCTCCGCCCACCTCGACGTGACCCACCCGGAGCCGTTGCCGGCCGATTCACCCTTGTGGAAACTTTCCAACTGCTGGATAACTCCTCATCTGGCCGGCAGCATGGGTTCCGAGCTCCAACGCATGGGCTCTTATGCCGTGCAGGATGCCATCCGCATTTTGCGAGGCGAGCCGCCCCGCAGCGCCGTTTCGCAAGCGATGCTGGCCTCGATGGCCTGACGCTTTTCGCCCCACCCTCAAAAAACAAACATCTCATGCTCGATCTGGGCTATCCCCGGGCCCGCGACCTACGCGGCTTTGGCCGGCTCGGTCATCTTGGGCTTTGCGGTCTGCCACCGCCGTCGCTAATCGTAACCACCGCAGCGTCGTCGCTGGGGGGAGATCCTCCCGGTCGTCTTTCGGCCCTCCGCGGACTCGGTCTGCGCAGGGCCTTTTTTCGCAAGTCATCCCAACTCGTTCCTAACCCTCATGGCCGCCCCTTCCTACCAGCCTAGCACTCCCGCCGCCGACCTCTCACCGCCGCCTTCGCCCGACGGGCGTAAGCGCTGGCAGATCGGCACGCTCACCTACACGGCGGGTGGCCTTGCCGCGTTGTTCGGGTGGTTGCTCTGGGGCGACTTCGCCTGGCAGATGCGCGAGCGCTCGGTCGCGCCGGTCATCACCGTGATGTTGCAAAATTACCAGGCCTCGGCGCTGGTCATCAGCCTCATGCTGGCGTCGCTTCCGGCGGCCTTGAGTGTGCTCATCGGCCCGGTCGTGAGCTACAAGTCCGACCGCCACCGCGGCCCGCGCGGCCGTCGTATCCCGTTCCTGCTTTTCTCGACGCCCTTCGCCGCCTTTTCGTTGTTCCTCATGGCGGCCACGCCGTGGCTGGGCGCGCAGCTGCACCAAGCGCTCGGGGTGCACTCGCCGGGAGAAAACGTCTGCGTGCTGACCATGATCGGCCTCATGTGGACGGTCTTCGAGGTCGCCGCCATCATCTGTAACACCCTGTTCGCCGCCCTCATCAACGACGTGGTTCCCAAGGCGATGATCGGCCGGTTTTTCGGCTTGTTCCGCGCGTGCAGCCTGCTCGCCGGCATCCTGTTTAATAAGACGATTTTCGCCCATGCCGACGAGCACTACACGGCGATTTTTGTCGGGCTGGGTCTGCTCTTCGGCGTTGGGTTTACCCTGATGTGCTTGAAGGTGAAGGAAGGCGATTACCCGCCGCCGCCGCCGCCCGATCCGTCGCGTCCGCCCGGCTTTACGACGGCCTGCCGCGTCTACTTCCGCGAGTGCTGCTCCAATAAGTATTATCGCAGCATTTTCATCGTCTACAGCATCGCGACGATCTGTTTTCTGCCGATCAACATCTACAGCGTGCCGTATGCGGACAGCGTGGGCATGCCGCGGCAGGCTTACGGCGATGCGCTCGCGTTGACCTATATGATCTCGCTGGTGATGGCGTATTTCCTAGGCTGGCTGGCGGATAAATTCCACCCGCTGCGCATGGGTATGCTGGCGTTGGCGCTGTATGTGGGAGTGATGATCTGGGGCGGTTTTGCGGCCACCGACCCGGCACATTTCCGGATCGCGTTCATCGCGCACGGCGTGGTGTCGGGTATCTTTTTCACCACGACCGCCTCGCTCGGTGCGCGGCTCTATCCGCATGCACGTTTTGCGCAGTTCAACTCCGCCGCGATTCTGGTGACCTCGCTCCTGTCGGTGGTGTTCCCGCTCGTGTTGGGCCGGGTGCTCGATCTGGGCGGACGCGACTACCGGCAGACCTTTTTCTGGGGCGCGGCGCTCGCGCTGGTCGCGCTGATCGGGTTCTTCTCGCTCCACGCGCGGTGGCAAAAACTCGGTGGTCAGAAGAGCTACGAAGCACCTTCGGTCGGTTGACGTAGGCCCGACCGCTGGTCGGGCGTTTTTGGTAGCGAGTGCGCAGACTATGCCGATGCTCAATCCGGTCCACACGGAGGTGGACCCTCCCTTGAGGTTCGAGGGAGGGGCGACCCCCGTGTCGTCCGTTCGGGATAGTCCGCTCCGATGTAGGCCCGACCGCTGGTCGGGCGTTTGGGTGAAGTGAATGCCAACGGAAGCCCGACCACCGGTCGGG
>JANODO010000210.1:0-20442 GCA_031412735.1 Rariglobus sp.
CCGCCATCGGCGACGCCGTCATGCAGCGCCTGCGCAAAATCGACGAAGTCGCCTACGTCCGCTTCGCCAGCGTGTATAAAGAATTCCGCGACGTCTCCGAGTTCATGCACGAGATCAACGCGCTCGATAAAAAGCCCGCGCAGAAAGAGTGATGCCCCTCACCTCCTCTTTCCGAGTAGGCTGCGAGCTTGCTCGCGCTCCGAACCGCGCCTGCCGGCAGGCGGCCTACGGCCGGAAACCAAACTGAGGAAGAAGGCTGGAACACCGACTGTCCGATGCCCGCCCCCGCCCGTGACGACCTGCGTCGCCTGCACTTCATCAACGCGCTCTTCGCGCAGGTCACCGGCCACGACCTCTACCTCGCGGAGCAAATCAAAGAAGCCATCGCGTTCTCCCTCGCCGAACTCGAAGACCAGAACCGCCAACACCCCGAGTTCGCCGCCAAATACGACGCCGCGTTCAACGCCGCCGCCGCGCGCCTCCTGGAAAGCTTTTTCGCCGGCCAGCCGCGCCACGGCTTTTTTCACTGGGACGCACTCAGCACACTCACGTCCGCCACGCCGCTCTTCGCCCGCGCCGAACTCATGACCGGCCTCAAGCGCCTCGCCCCGTTTCGCGAGTCCACCCTGCTCGTCACCAACCTGCGCCCCGCGCTGCTTCCGCCGGAGAAACGCCCCACCGCCCGCCGCCAGCGCGACTACGAGGACGCCCTCGCCTACATCCGCGATCTGACCGCCGCCCGCACCGCGCCCAGCGCCGACTTCCGACTGCTGTTTCTCTGATCGATTTCTTCCGTGTATTCCGTGTGTTCCGTGGGCAATACTCCGGCCATGTCGAAAACCCTTTTCCAACGCATCATCGACCGTGAGATCCCCGCGAAGATCGAGCACGAGGACGACCGCTGCATCGTCATCCACGACATCGAACCGCAAGCGCCCGTGCACCTGCTCATCATTCCCAAAACGGTGATTCCCCGCGTCGGCGAGGCAACGCCCGCCCACGCAGCCGTGCTCGGCCACCTGCTCCTCACCGCAGGCATCGTTGCAAAAAAACTCCAGCTCGCGCGCGGTTTCCGCCTCGTCATCAACCACGGCCCCGACGCCTGCGAGAGCGTCCCGCATCTCCACATTCACCTGCTGGCAAAACGCC
The DNA here is from genome assembly GCA_031412735.1 of Rariglobus sp. Lineage (GTDB taxonomy): Bacteria > Verrucomicrobiota > Verrucomicrobiia > Opitutales > Opitutaceae > Rariglobus. Next base: position 1,150 of record JANODO010000210.1, read on the forward strand.
AGTTGAACTGGCCCCCGGGCTGATTACTCCCGCACTCAAGATGCGGTTCCCGCGTGGGCCTGCTGAGCTAAAAGTCCATTGAACTCGCGGCCGGATTGAGCCAGTTTCGACTCCGCTTCATCCCATGCCGATCCGACCCCGGTTGGTCATTCTCACCTGCTTGTTGACTGCTACTCCTGCGTGCGCGGATTGGAAGGACGACGTTGGATTCACCCGCCTGCAACAAACGTTCACGACCGGCGTGCCCACGTCGGTGGCCGGCGGGGTCGCTCAGACCGAAGCTCCGGACGGCGCGGGCAACTACGCGCCCGACGCCGATCACTTCGAGTTCTCCGGGAAAACGGTGCTTCAGCAATCCGGCGTATCCGCTGGCAACGGTCACGCCAACGCCGTGGGCGCCTACTTTTACGGCAACGCGACCAGCCTCATTCCGAACACCACCCAAATCGACAGTTACGTTGCCGCCGACTGGATTGGGACCGGGTTTCTCAACTACGGCACAGCGGATCTTCCACTATTTGAAAACCGACGCGTTCAAAATCACAGCTGGATTGGCAGCCTTTCCGGCAACGACGCCAGCATCACCCACCTCAACAAGCGTCTCGATTACGCGATCAATCGCGACGGATTTTCCTGTGTGGTCGGAGTGAACGGCGCACCTCTGCCAGAGCTTTTGTCGCAGAGTTATCATACGTTATCGGTCGGCCTCGTTAATGGAGCGCACGCCGCCGGCCCGACCGCCTACGACACGCCAGGTCGCATGAAACCGGACCTTGTCGCGTTTGAAGGAGCCACCAGTTTTTCCACGCCTCAAGTCGCCAGCGCCGCCGGGCTTATCTCGGAGAAACTGCGCAGTATCTATTCGTCATCCGTCAACGCCGACTATGCCCGCATCACCAAGGCCATCCTCCTCGCCGGTGCCGCCAAGGAACCCTTGCCCGGTTGGAGCCGTGCCGACAGCTCAAAACCTTACGACGCGGTCTACGGAGCCGGAGCACTCAACATCCTGCTCGCCTACCGTATTCTCCTGAGCAGCGGGAACGTGAACTACTCCAGCAACTCGACGATTCCCGCGTCCGGTTGGGCCGCGGACAGCGTCCGCACGCTCGGCAACAGCTCCACCCGCACTTACTTCTTCGACCTACCGGCCGGCTCCGCCGCCGTCCCTTTCTCCGCCGCTCTTGTTTGGCACCGCGCGATCGACGATCTCCTCAACGCAACCATCGCCAACCTTGATCTTAAACTCTGCGCCGTTGAGCCCAATACCTTCACCGTCGGCGATGTCATCGATTCGAGCGTGAGCTCGCTCGACAACGTGGAGCACATTTACCGAACCAACCTTGCCCCCGGTCGCTACGCGCTCCAAGTCACCCGCACCAGCGGCAGTGCCACCAGCTACGCCCTCGCCTGGCGCACGTCGCCAACCGTCACCGTCAGCGCCACCACCCCCACTGCCCGGGAACTCGATGGCTCCGCCGCGCTCTTTACGGTCACGCGCACGGGTGCGACCACCTCACCGCTCGTCGTTCCGCTCACGTGGAGCGGGACCGCCGTATCCGGTATCCACTACAGCACTCCGCCTTTGTCGGTGCTGATTCCCGCCGGCGCGTCCGCCGCCGCCGTGACAATCACGCCGATCGCCGACGACCTCGCCCAAGGCGACCGCACCGTCACGTTGACCCTTGCCACCGATTACTCGCTCGCCGCCGGCACCAACGCCTCCGCCACCGTCACGATTCAAGACAAGCCCTACGAAGCCTGGCGCTTTGCCCGCTTCACCGCAGGCGAACGGGTCGATCCCGCCATTAGCGGCGAGGCCGCCGATCCGGATGCCGACAGCCTGCCCAATCTCCTCGAATACGCCCTCGGCGCGGAACCCAAAACCACCGACACACCCGCGCACACTCCCCTCGTCGGCGTCGCCGACGGTCGCCTCACCCTCACCTACACCCGCCCGACCACGCTCCCCGATGCGACCTACGCCGTCGAGTGGTCCAGCGACTTGCAGGCCTGGAGCACCGGAGGTTCGACCGTCGAGACAGTCAGCACCACCGACAACGGCAATGGCACGACCACCATCGTGACGCGCTCCGTTGCCTCGCTCGACACCACGCCCCGCCAATTCTTCCGCCTTCGCGTGACCCGCCCGTAAAACGACCCCCCACACTGCCTTGAGGTAGGAGCCCGTTTACGGGCGATGTTAGGCGCGCTGCATGCCCAGTCCGCGCCCACGCCGCCAATCGCCCGTAAACGGGCTCCTACCTCCCGAACCAAAACACCCGCCCACTCAAAACGCCTTCCGATAAATCTCCAAGATATCCGACACCGAAGTCGTGCGAGGATTGCCACCTGTGCACACATCTCCAAACGCCGCGATCGCCAGCTGGGGCAGATCCGCCTCCTTCACGCCGATCTCGCGCAGCCGCTCTGGAATGCCCACCGCTTTCGAGAGCGTCTTCACGGCCGAGATTGCCGCGTGCACCGCGCCCGCATCCGTCAGTAATTCCGCCTCCGCAACACCCATCGCGCGCGCGATATCACGGAACTTGGCCGTCGCCACCGGTGCGTTGTAGTCGAGCACGTAGGGCAGCAACACCGCGTTGGCGATGCCATGCGGTGTGTCGTAAAACGCGCCGAGCGGATGCGCCATCGAGTGCACGATACCGAGGCCGACATTGGAGAAACCCATGCCCGCGATATACTGTGCAACCGCCATGCCGTTGCGCGCCTCGGACGAGTCGGGGTCATTCACCGCCTTGGCCAGGTTTTTGGAAATCATCGTGATGGCCTGCAACGCAAACATGTCGGTGAGCGTCCACGCCGCCTTGGTGATATAACACTCGATGGCATGCGTCAGCGCATCCATGCCGGTCGCGGCCGTGAGGCCCTTCGGCATCGAATACATCAGCTCCGCATCGACGATGGAGAGCACCGGGATGTCATTCGGATCGACACACACCATCTTCTTCACCGCCTTCTCATCGGTGATCACATAATTGATGGTCACCTCGGCGGCCGTCCCTGCCGTCGTCGGCAACGCGATGATCGGCACGCTGCGATTCTTCGTGGGAGCAACGCCTTCGAGCGACGTGATGTCGGCGAACTCCGGGTTCGTCACCACGATGCCAATCGCCTTGGCCGTATCGATGGAAGAACCACCGCCCACCGCCACGATGAAGTCCGCGCAGGATGCTTTGAACGCCGCGATGCCATTGGTCACGTTGGCAATCGTCGGGTTCTGCTTGATGTCATCATAGATCACGTAGCCGATCCCCGCGCTCTCGAGCACGCTGAGAACCTTCTGCGCCACTCCGAATTTGATCAGCTCTTTGTCCGTGACAAAGAAGGCTCTTTTGAAACCACGACGCTTAATCTCGTCGGGCAGCACACTGCGCGAACCCGGACCAAAGTAGGACGTTTCATTGAGGATAATACGGTGGGACATTCTTTCCCTGATAACAGCCCGCACCCCGGCTGAGCGACGCTACACGCTCCCCGTGGTAGCTTCTGAACGCTTCTGAAACCAACCTATCAGTTTCGCTCATAACGGATCACGGCTTGAGTAGCGCCATCCGCCCCACCAACTCGCCCACCAGCGGATTTGGAAACCGCCGGCTCGGCGTGATCGCGTAAAACGTTTCCCGTATCTGCGAAATGCGGTGCGTCTCTACCAACACCCCGCTTTCGATCTCGTCGCGCACGACCACCGGCGGCACCAGCGCCAGCCCCTCGCCTTCGCGCGCGAGGAGTCGCAGCATCGCCATGTCGTCCACCTCGGCCATCACGCGCGGCCGCGCCCCCGCCGCCGCCGTCAACCGGTCAAACGCCGCCCGCGTGTTGCTCTCCATACTGGGCAGGATCACCGGCACGTCGCGAAAATCCTCGGGGAACCGCAGCTTCTTTTTTTTCCACGCCGGCACGCCCACCAAACTCACCGGTTGCTCCGCCAACAGGTGGCTGTGCCACGGCCGCTCCGCATCGCGCCGCGCCGGCTGATTCGCCAGCACCAGATCCACCTCGTGCGCGTGCAGCGCCAGCAACAACTCCCGCAACGCCCCCGACCGTATCACCACTTCGACTTCCGCGCGGTGCAGCGCCGGCCGCAAGAACTCCAACTGGAAATTCCGCGACAACGTCGCCACCGCGCCCACCCGCAACACCTGCCGCCCACCGCGCTTCCGGTTCTGCATCACGTCCACCAACTCCTCACCCGCGCGCCCGATCGTCTCCGCATAATCGAGCGCCAGCCGCCCCGCCTCGGTAAGCTTCAGCCCGCCGCGCCCGCGCTCAAAAAGCACATGCCCCAGGCTCTCCTCCAATTGCTTCAACTGGATGCTCAACGCCGGCGCCGACAGGTTCAACTTGGCCGCCGCCTGCGTGAGACTCAGCTCGTGCGCAATCACCCGAAAATACCTCAAATGATGATAATTCAAAAACTGCATTCAGGGTTAAATAAAACTTAACGATCTCTTTTAAAGCCTATAGTAGTCTAAAATCAACGAAGGCGTTAATATGCACCCAATGCATCCGTTGATTCCTTGGTTCCTGCTCTTGATTCCCCTGCTCCCGGCCCTCGCCGGTTTGGCTTGCCGTGCATCGAGCGCCGCAGCGGCGACACGCCTCGCGCCCGCCGCCGCTGCCGGCTCTCTCGCCCTGGCCGTTGCGGCGTTCGTCGGCCTCATCAACTACGGGCCGCTCACCGCCCGCTGGTCACCCCTCGGGGCCGACTCCGCGTTCTCGTTGAGCCTGCGCCTCGACCTCGTCTCGCTCCTGATGGTTCTGCTCGTGAGTTTCCTCGGCCTCACGGTCCTGAAGTTCTCGCGCAATTACCTCGCCGGTGATCCGCATCAGGCGCGTTTTTTTTCCTGGATGAGCCTCACGCTCGCCTCGGTGCTCACGTTGGTGCTCTCGGGCAACCTCCTGCTCGTGCTCGCGACCTGGATAACGACCAGCCTGTCGCTGCACCGGCTGCTGCTTCACTACCCGGGCCGCGCCGGCGCGATCTTCTCCGCCCGTAAAAAATTCGTGGTCAGCCGCCTCGGTGACCTGTGCCTCGCGGTCGCCTTGGTCTTGGTTTACCGGCACTACGGCACTTGGGATTTAGAGGCGCTTTTCGCCGCCGCCCAAGCCGGCGACACCGCCGGGCTCCCGCTCATCTGCGCGTTTCTCGCCGCCTGCGCCGCGCTGAAGTCCGCCCAGTTCCCGTTCCATAGCTGGCTGCCCGACACGATGGAAACGCCCACGCCCGTCTCGGCCTTCATGCACGCCGGCATCATCAACGCCGGCGGCTTCCTCATCGTCCGCCTGAGCCCGCTCTTCGTCCATGCGCCCGGCGCCCTCAGCGCCCTCGCGATTCTGGGCACGTTCACCGCCGCGTTCGGTGCGATCGTGATGCTGGCGCAACCCAGCGTGAAGCGCGCCCTCGCCTACTCCACCATCGCCCAGATGGGTTTCATGATGCTCCAGTGCGGCCTCGGTGCCTTCGGCCTCGCGCTGCTGCACATCGTGGCGCACTCGCTCTATAAGGCTCACGCCTTCCTGCACGCCGGCTCCACCATCGGAGCGGTGCCGCGCGCCGCCATCCCGCTGAAAACCCCTGCGCTCGCCCTCGGCCTGCTCGGAGGCGGTCTGCTCGTAGCCGGGCTGGCCACCGCGCTCACGGTGCTCACCCCGTCGCTGAAAATCCACCTCGGGATCTTCCCCGCCGTGCTCGCCCTCGCTCTCGCCTACGGCCTCGCTCGCGCCTGGTCGGCCGGTGGCGGACTGCGCACCGCGCTGCGCGGCACGGCGGTCGCGGCGATCATCGCCTTCGCCGGTCTCACATTGCACGCCGGTGCCTCGGCGATTTTCGCCGACCTGCCGACCGTCACGCCCTCGCCGCTCCTCGTCGGCCTCGCCGCCGTGGTGTTCACGAGCTTGTTCTTCTTCCAAGCCCTCCTCTGGCGCGCCGGTCACTTCTCCATCGGACGCCAGCTCTACGTGCATGCGTTGAACGGCTTCTACATCGGCACCTACGCCAACCGTATGCTCGGCTGGCTGTGGCCCCGCCGCCAAGCCACCTCGTCCTGAACGCCCGCGCCGCCCACCCATCCCTTTAAAAAAAAGCACCGCACCATGTCCACGCTCTCCTCCACCGCCTCCGCCCAACCCGTCCTCGCCGATGCCATCAACGAGGCCCTCTCGCGGATTCCACCGCTCTGGCCACTCAAGCACTTTGTCGCCGTCAACCCCTTCGTCGGCCTCGTTGACCGGCCTTTCTCCGAAGCGTGCAAGCTGCTCTCTGCGACCGTCGGTGCGGCGCCGCTGCAATCGCCCGCCGACTACCTGACCGCCTATTGCAACGGTGTGATCAAGGCCACCGATCTCAACGCGTGCAGCGATCCCGCATGGTCGGTCGCACGGTTGATCGCCACCTTGGAAAAAGCCGACCCCGCGCCCGTCCAACCGATTGCCACGGTCGCCGATCTCCTCGATTCCGAACGGCCGCGCGCCCACTGGAGCGTGTTCGTGGTGGAAGAAATCTCCAAGTGGTGCGCCGTCGCCTTCGATGAAAATCAGACGACCTGGCGGTCCCCGTGGAAAGGCGCGGGGCTCTTCGCCTCCTGGCGCGATGCGGCCACCCATGACCGCAACCCCGAGGCCTTCGGCATCACCGGCTTCCGCTCCTTCGTAAAGGATCTCCCATCCGACTCGACGGCTTCGATTGACCTGTGCGTGCAGCTCCTCGGCCGGCAGTCGGCAAACACGACCGATTTCCTCCACCGCCAGCTCGCCACCATCGCAGGCTGGGCCGGACAAGCACAATACCTCGCCCGCGAAGATTCCCTCCGCGGCCGGAGCAACCCCGTGCTGCGCGACCTGCTGGCCATCCGGCTCGCCTACGACGCGGCGCTCTTTAACGCCTTTGCGAAGGACGGTGTTTTCCGGGCCGAGTGGCGGCACCATCAGCCACGGGTCCAATCCCCCGAACTGATCGACGCGCTCGTGCGCTGGCAGCTCGCCTACGAGACGGGCCTCCAATCCCAACTGGCCGCCGCCCTCACCGGGCAACCCTCCGCGCAACTCGCCACCCGGCCCTCCGCCCAGGCGATTTTCTGCATCGACGTGCGGTCCGAAGTGTTTCGCCGCCACCTCGAAGCCGCCGCGCCTTCGCTTCAGACGATTGGCTTCGCCGGCTTCTTCGGCTTCCCCGTCGCCCACCGGTCCGTAACCACCGAAACCACCGGCTCGCGGTGCCCCGTGCTGCTCGTCCCGCCCGTTGACACCTGCGAACCGCTCCCACCCGCCGAAGCGACCGCCGCCCGCATCGCCCACGCCGAGGCCGGCGCTTGGAAAGCCTTCCAAAACTCCGCCGCCTCCTGCTTCTCGTTCGTCGAGTCGGCCGGCCTCGCGTTTGGCGCCGCCCTGGGCAAACCCGCGCGCCCGCCCGCACCCGCCTGTTCCCGGATCGCCCCCGACTTCACTTCCGCCACGGCCGAGACCCGCGCCAATCTCGCCGAAGGCGGGCTCCGCAACATGAGCCTCACGCGGAACTTCGCCCGGTTGGTGCTCGTCTGCGGACACGGCAGCCAGAGTGCCAACAACCCCTACGCCTCCGGCCTCGACTGCGGCGCCTGCGGAGGCCACGCCGGCGACGTCAACGCCCGCATCGCCGCCGCGACCTTCAACGACCCGGAGGTCCGCGCCCTGCTCGCCACCCGCGGGATTAAGATCCCCGACGACACCGTATTCGTAGCCGGACTACACAACACCACGACCGACGAGGTTGCCCTTTTCGACCTCCAACGGGTGCCCGCCAGACACGCCGCTGACCTGGCCTCGCTCCAGCTTTCTCTTGCCCAAGCCGGAGCCGCAGCCCGGCTCGAACGCGCCCCGTCACTCGGCCTGGCCAGCGTTCCCGCCGGTCAGCTCGACGCCGCCGTCTGGTCCCGTGCCGCCGACATCGCCCAAGTCCGCCCCGAGTGGGGACTCGCCAACAACGCCGCCCTCATCGCCGCCCCGCGCAGCCGCACCGCCGCGCTCAAGCTCGAAGGCCGCACCTTCCTCCACGATTACGACGCGTCCGCCGACCCGGAGAACCAAGTGCTCACGCTCATCCTCTGCGCCCCGGTGGTTGTCGCGAGTTGGATCAACCTCCAATACTACGCCTCGCGCGTGGACCCGGTGCGCTACGGAGCCGGCAACAAAGTCCTCCACAACATCGCGAGTGGCCTCGGTGCCTTTGAAGGCAACGGCGGTGATTTGAAAGTGGGTCTCCCGCTCCAGTCGATCCACGACGGCGAGAAGTTTGTCCATGAACCGCGCCGGTTGACGGTGTTTATAGACGTCGCCCCAGAGCGCATCGACACGGTTCTGGCCGCGCAGCCCGGCGTGCGCCAGTTGTTCGACCACGGCTGGATTCACCTCATCGCACTTCAAGGCAACCAAGCCCGCCGCTACACGCTCGACGGCTGGCGGGCGGTCTGATCCGCGCCAAAAGTGCCGCCGACAACAACGGCGGCGTGCACACTTAGGGCGTGTTTCTGAAATAAATCAGGTCGGCGTGAGAGGGGCAGCGGGCTCGGCCAAGGCGGCCGAGGCGAAGGCGATCCCGCGGGTCGTGCCGCCGAGAACCACGCCGGCCCAGCCTGCTTTCCCTCTTAACGGAGCCGGGACCTCCCGGTCCCGTCCGAGCACGCCGCGTTCGACGCCCCGAGGTATCTCAGAAACACGACCGACTAGCGTGCCGTCCCACGAAAAATTAAGCATGTAGGGCCTGACCTCGTGTCAGGCCGGTTGGGCGTGCGCACGCTGGAAGACTACCCGGCCTCACGCAAAAGGAGGACCTTACACCAATCCGAAAAATTAATCGTCACGGACTACTAGGCCAGCGTGGTCAAAAAACTTAATCTGCTCCCCCGTTCTGGTGTAAAAATGGTGTGAGCCCATCAACGGAGGCGGGAATGTGTCGTAAACGGAACTATGAATCGTGACAGCCTTCGGGCCCAGTTGATCGGGCTCGGATTATTGTCGGTCGCCGTTCCTTTGGCTGTCGTGGCGGGTTTCTCTTGGAAACAAGGGCGGGGCACCGCCGCCTACACCCAGCGTGAGACCGAACGTCTCGTGGACAATCAACTCGTGCACACCGTCTCCGGTGTCATTGAACTGGCCCGGCTCGCCCAACGCCAACTCGACGAACAACTGCGCATCCAGCTGCGTGTGGCGGAGGATTTGTTGCGACGGGGTGGCGGGATTAGCGCGGCCGCGGGGAGCGAAGCCCTGGTTGAGTGGAAGGCGACCAACCAATTTACGAGGGAAGAACGCGTGGTGCGGCTTCCCAAACTGCTGCTTGGTGGCCACACGTGGACCGGGCAGATAGCGGATCCCGCTTCGCCCGTTGTTTTAGTGGATGACATCTCCGGGGTGACCGGCGGCGTGGCCACATTGTTTCAACGCATCAGCGATACCGGCATGCTGCGGGTGGCGACAACGGTAAAGGCAGCGTCCGGGCAGCGCGCCATCGGCACGTTTATCCCGGAATTGAACCCCGGCGGTAAGGCCAACCCGGTGATCGCCACCTTGCTCAAGGGTGAGCCCTACATCGGTCGCGCCCGCGTGGTGGGCCGCTGGATGTTGACCGCTTACGTTCCGATCAAAGATTCCGCAGGCGCGGTGAGCGGAGCCTTGTTCGTCGGCCTCCCGGAAGAGCAGGCGTTTAAACAAATCGGCACGGTCGTGAGCGGCTTGCGGATAGGACGGACCGGTTATGTGAATGTTTATAATGCCATTGGCGAGGATGCGGGGCGCCCGGTGATCCGAGGCGGCGCTGCGGCCGAGGCCCCGGCTGCAGAGAAACCGGCCGTCGCGGGCCAAGCCGACCATTTGCCTCAGCTGATCCCCGCCGCCTTGGCGTTGGTTCCGGGAACGCTCGGCAAACTCCGCTACCTGGCGAAAGACGATATGAATGCCGCAGGCACGATGCGGAGCACGCGGTTCGCCTACCTACCCGATTGGGATTGGATCGTTGAAGCCAGCGCGGCCGACGACGATATCTTTGCCATCTCGCGTGAAATCTCCCGCACCCAATCACGGGATGCCTGGTATATACTGGGAATCGCCGGGCTTGCCTTGATCGCCTCTGCGGCGGCTTGGCTTGTTATCGGCCACCGCATCTCCTCACGTATTCGCACCTTGGCCCATTCATTTACCCAGGGAGCCGAGCAGGTGGCCGACGCCTCCGCGCAGGCGAGCACCGCCAGCCAAGCGCTGGCGGCCGGCGCAAACGAACAAGCCGCAGCGCTCGAAGAAACCAGTTCGGCTCTCGAACAGATGGCCGGTATCACCCAGCGCAACGCGAAGAGCTCTCACGAAGCAAAAGGACTCGCCACGCAAACCCGTGAAGCGGCGGAAGCGGGCGGTCGTCAAATGCAGGCGATCGTCGCAGCGATGGCGGATATTCAGACAGCGAGCAACGCTATCGCCAAAATGCTCAAGACCATCGATGAAATCGCATTCCAGACCAACATCCTCGCGCTCAACGCCTCAGTGGAAGCCGCCCGCGCCGGCGAGGCTGGCGCCGGCTTCGCGGTGGTGGCCGAAGAAGTGCGCGCCCTGGCCCAGCGCTGCGCAGTGGCGGCCAAGGACACGGCGGCCAAAATTGATGATTCGGTTTCCAAAAGTCTCCACGGCAACCAGATCAGCGCCCATGCCTCGGCAAGTTTTACAGAGATCCTCGTGCGGGTGCGCCTCCTCGACGAGCTGGTGGGAACCATTGCTACGGCATCAAGCGAGCAAAGCCAGGGTATCCGCCAAGTAAATACGTCAGTCACCCAGATGGACCGGGTCACCCAGGCGAATGCAGCCGGCGCCGAGGAGATCGCCGCAGCGGCTGAAGAGCTCAGTGCCCAATCCCAAGAACTCCAAGCCGCCTCCTCCGCACTCCTCAAAACGGTCGACGGAGGGCGTTGAGCCGGGTGCTCAGCCGCTTCCTTCCTTCCTCACTGGCAGCAGAAACCGATCGCCGATCTAACGGGCCGCCTCCTGCGGAACCGTAATTTAACTGCTTTTCGACTAAACTCCCGCCGACCGGAGCCGATTATCCCCGGATGCATTCTTTTAACCGTCTGCCCCGCGCCTCCCGGTCCCTTGGGCGTTCCATCCGCTGCTTCGCCCTTGTAGCCTGCGCCTTGCTCGGCACCGCAGTCGCCGCCGCCGCTTCTGCGGAGCCCCCGCCCCACCACGCCGCCACCGCCGCCATTCACACCACTAGCGTCGGCGTTCTCGCCCTCGTCATCGGCGCCGCCGTCGTCGGCCTGCTGCTCTTCGGCGTCCATCGCTTTTCCCTTGGTGGCATGAAAAGATGGACCGTGACCACGCGCCTCGCCGCTGGTTTCGCCGCCATCCTCGTCGTGCTCGCCGCCCTCGCCGTCGAGAGCTACATCAGTATCCACACCGCGCTGGTCGACTTCGCCGAATACCGCGCCGATGCCCACCACACCACCCTCGGCGCCGAGATCCAGATCGAGTTTCTAGAAATGCATGCCGCTGCCAAAGACCTGGTGATTGATCGCACCCCGGAGTCGGTCACGCGCTATCGAGCCCATCAGACCCGTCTCAACGCTTTTTTTGTAGAGAGCGAGGCGGCTTTCAAGGAACCGGAATTACTGCAAAAGATCCGGACCATCGCGTCCCACGTCGGGCAACACGTAGCCCTCCACGCCGACCTGCAAAACGCCGTTGCCGCCAATGCCTCCGATCGGATCGCAGCCCTCAACCTCCAACTCGGTGCACTCGGTTCGACCATCGACCACGAAGCCGGCGCTATCGAAGCCGGCTTCATCGCCCAACAAAACGCCGCCGGCCCCCGCATCGCCGCCCACCTCCAATACACCCAGTCCAGCGTGATCTGGTTCGGGGTCGCCGCGATCGCCCTTGGTATCGGCCTCGCCACCATCATCGCCCGCAGCATCACCGCGCCCCTGCGCCACCTCGCCGCCTCGCTCGGGGCCAGCGCCGTCCAGACTGCCGCCGCCTCCGGCCAGATCTCTTCCGCCAGCCAATCCCTGGCCCAAGGAGCCAGCGAGCAGGCCGCTTCCCTCGAGGAGGCATCCGCCTCGATGGAAGAGCTGAGCTCGATGACCAAGCGAAACGCCGAGAACTCACAGGCGGCGAAAACGACCACCACCGAAACCCGCTCTGCCGCCGGCACCGGCGCCGGTCATATGCTGGCGATGGAGACCGCCATGAACGCCATCAAATCCGCATCCATGGATATCACCAAGATTCTCAAGACCATCGACGAGATCGCCTTTCAGACCAACATTCTCGCCCTCAACGCCGCCGTCGAGGCAGCCCGCGCCGGCGAGCACGGCATGGGCTTTGCCGTCGTCGCCGAAGAGGTTCGCGCTCTCGCCCAACGCTCCGCCCTCGCCGCCAAAGAGACCGCAGCCAAAATCGAGGACTCCGTCCACAAGAGCAAACAGGGCGGGATCATCACCGCAGCGGTCGCCAAGAGCTTTGGCGAAATCCAGGGCCGCATCGAACATCTCGACCAACTCGTCGGCGCCATTGCCACCGCTTCCAGCGAACAGACCCAAGGCATCGTTCAGATGACGACTACCATCTCCCAAATGGACCAAGTCACGCAGACCAATGCCGGCAACGCCGAAGAAACCGCCGCCGCCGCTGAAGAACTCAACGGTCAAGCGGTCATGCTCCGCGAGGCCGTCGGCCAACTCGAGGCACTCGCGGGCCGCTAGCCGCAGGGGCGAACGGCGCCGTTTCCGGACACCGCCAAACCCCGCTGATTCACCCCTCGCCGCTCCGGCGGCGGAGCACCGCCTTGACGATCTCCATCACACCAAAGACGAGCGCCGCGACCGCCAGGCCCAGTCCCACCTACGTCGCATTGAGCGGCGTGGCGTGGAAGAAGGCCCGCAGGCCCGGCGTGAACACCGCCGCCAGTTGAAGCGCGAGCGTAAGGCCCGCCATGACCACCAGCACCCGGTTGTCGCTCAACGCGGAGCCCCAGGCGGGCAACGTAAACGAGCGGGAGCAAAACACGCGGGCGATCTGCATAAACGCCATCGCGGTGAACATCAGCGTGCCCCACAAAACGAAGAGCGGCCCCTGCTTCGTAGGGTCGTCCGCCAGCGCCGCCGGCAGCCCGAGCGCGTGCCACTGCCACCAGCCAAACGCGATGAAGAGCGCCCCGATAAGCGGACCGACCAGCGCGATGTGCAGGCCCACGCCCCGGCTGAACACGCTCTCGCCCGGCGCGTAGGGCGGCCGACGCATGGTGTTTTTCTCAGCCGCCTCCATGCCGATACCCAGCCCAAGCAGGCCGTCGGTCAACAGGTTCGAAAACAGGATCTGGATGGGCTTGAGCATCGCCATCATGCCGATCAACGGCGGCACGGCGACCACGAGCACCTTGGCCACGTTGCCCGCCCCGGAAAACATGATGAAGCGGCGCAGGTTGTCGTAGACCACCCGGCCCTCTTCCACGGCTGCCACGATGGTGGCGAAGTTGTCGTCGACGAGCACCCTGTCGGCGGCCTCCTTGGCCACGTCGGTGCAGGTGATCCCCATCGCGATACCGATGTCCGCGCGCTTGAGCGCGGGCGCGTCGTTCACGCCGTCACCGGTCATCGCGACGACTTCCCCGTTTTCCTGGAGCGCCTGCACGATCCTCAACTTGTGCTCGGGCGAGACGCGGGCGAACACCGCCGTGTCTCCGACCACGGTCTTGAGCTCGGCGAGGGACATTTTTTCCAGCTCGACGCCGGTGATCACGCGGCCGTCTGGCTCGGCGATCCCGAGCTCGGTGGCGATGGTGCGGGCCGTCTCCGGGTGGTCGCCGGTGATCATCTTCACACGGATGCCGGCGGTGCGGCACTTGGCGACGGCCGGCGTGGGCGACGCTCGGCGGGATCGCGCGGGAAAGAAGGTCCTGCGCGCCGTTATCGACGTTTTTCCGACCGGAGAATCCGGTGCCAAACGCGACCGACCCGCCCGCCCCGCCCGCCCGGGAGATGGAAACAAACGGGGTCGTTCCAACACGCAAAACCCGCGACTGTTCGCCGCAGGGTCCACCCCTCCCGAACGAAAACCTCCCGACGAACGAGAACGAGCAAAACCAATTACAACTCGTAATGGAACTTTAGCATGGCCCGGTGTAGCCCCGACCGGTGGTCGGGGTTTCTGGGAGACGCCCGACCACCGGTCGGGCCTACACCAGACGAACGTCTCATTTCATGCCACAACTGGTATAAGAGAATGAGAACGACTCCGCCCCCACGGGTCATTGGTCATTGGTCATTGGTCATTGGTCATTGGTCATTGGTCATTGGTCATTGGTCATTGGTCATTGGTCATTGGTCATTGGTCATTGGTCATTCAGGGCGCGTCCGCGCCCGCTGGGGTCCGCCCACCCGGCCGAGGTAGGTGGCGACCCACTGCCCGGTTAATGTGAAACCAGTTAGGTTCTATCCCGTGCCCCGCTTGCGCTTTTCGACCGACCGGCGCGCAACCCAACGAAGGTCATGAACGAGGAACATCTACTACATCAGGATCAAATGGAATCGCCCCCGCGCCCCGCGCCGGGTTCAGGCCAGGCCAACCCGCCGCGCTCTCGCAACGGCTCCAGCCACGCGTCCACCGCAGGCCCAAGCGAACGGTTCAACAGCATCCACGACTCCCGCACCCACGACTCCCCCGGCCACACGACCACGGCCCCGCGTTTCGATGTCGATCCCGCCCCGTTCATCGAGGTGCTGTTCCGGCGCTGGTATGTCATGTTTTTCGGCGGCTCCATCATGCTCGCCTTGGGCGTGTTGATCGGCCTCACGCTCTGGCCCGGCAGCTACACCGGCACCGCCCAGTTGATGCGCAACGACCCGTCGGCGCTCAGCGAGCTTTTCCGCCCGCAGGAGTTCTCCACGGCGACCCTCGTCACGATGATCCAGTCGCCCGAGGTGTTGCAGAAAACCGGTGCCCGTCTCGACCCGCGCCTCACCGGCAACGAGGTGTTGAAACGCCTGACCATCGAGCCCGAGCGCGGCACCGATATCACCAACGTCACCGCCGTCGCTGCGGACCGCAAAACCGCCACGGCCATCGCCAACGCGTTTTCCGAGGAGGCCGTTCGCCACACCCGCGAAATCCAACGCCAGGAAGCCACCGCCGCCGCCGTCTACGTCGCCCAACAGCTCGCGGAAGCGGAGAACGACTTGGTCGCCCTGCGCCGCACGATGCCGGCCGCCGTCAGCGCGGCCGTGCCCTCCGCCCGCGTCACCGATAAACTCCAGGTCGCCCGTGAGGAACTCACCACGTTGCTGGTGCGTTACACCGATGCGCATCCGCTCGTGCGTGAACAACGCGCCCGCCTCGACGTCCTCACCGAGCAGGTGGCCGCCGCCGCAGAGGCCGCCGCCCGCGCTCCGCTGATCGCCGCGAACAACCGCACCGGCTCCGCCCCCGGCCTCTCCACCCAGGACTACGAGATCGCGGTGAACCAACTCAAGACCCTCGAAGCCAACCACGCGTTGCTCATCACGCGTGACCGCGTCGTCGGCCTCGCGAAGTCATCCCCCCCGGGCTACCTGCGCATCCTGTTACCCGCCTCCGTCGAGGAGACTAAAGGCCAGCGGCCGTTGGTGAAAATCGGCGCCCTCGCGGTGTTCTTTTGCTTCCTCGGGCTCACCGTCGCCGTCGGCGAAATCCTCGCGCGCGAATTTCTCGATAATCGCGTGAAGACCGCCGCCGACGTCAAACGCATCACTCAACTCCCCTTGCTCGCCACGCTCGGCAACCTCCAGCGCATGTCCACCGACGAGCAGAACACGTGGGCCTTCCGCACGTGGATCGCTTTGCAGAGCCGGCTCACCCGTTCGGCCGGCCGCGGGCTGATCTGCGGGGTCACGTCGGCGCATCACGGCGACGGCCGCTCCACGTGGATACGCCTGCTCGCGCACGCGGCCGGGCAATGCGGATTTCGCGTGCTCACCATCACCGCATGCCCCGCATCCACTCAGGGAGCCTACGGGAAAAACGCCGCGCCCCCCGCGACCCCGGCCGCCACCGCAGCCGCCGCCGCTTCAGCCGCTTCCAGCGATTCGTCGGCCCTCACCACCCATGCGCTTTCGACTCCCGCCCAGGTGGCCGAAAAACTCAAGGGTCCCGACTCACAACCGTTGGTCAACATTCCGCTGCCCGGCTGGGTCTGGAATCCCGAACGCCGCAAGCAGTGGCACTCCGCTTTGGATCTGTGGCGGAAGATCGACAACCTGGTCATTCTCGTCGAGCTCCCCCCCGCCTCCGTCCCCGAAGCCGTCCTGCTCGCGGAAAACGTCCCTAACATAATCTGGCTCACCAAGAGTGGCCGCACCGATGCCATGGAAACACGCACACAGTTGGAAACGCTGCGGCAAGCCCGTGGCAACCTCGTCGGCGCGGTCCTCAACCGCGCACCGTCGTCGCTCTTCGAGCGACGCTTCGCCCGTTGGTTCGGCTGCTGGACGCTGTTCGCCGCGCTCAGCCTCGCCACCTCGCCCGGCCTGCTGGCGCAGAGCGGCCCGCCCTACACCGATTTCAAATCGGCGTCGCCAGCCACCGCTGAAACCACTCCACCCGCTGCGCCCGTTTCGCCGGTTTCGCCCGCGCCGCGTATCGAGATCGAGGGCGATACCGTGCGGCCCGCCGGCGCGTTTTCCGTGGGCTCCACCAAGCACCGCGCCCCCTGGCAGCAGCGGCTCACGCTCGGCCCCGGCGACTTACTCAACCTTAGTCTCTTCGGCGCTCCCGAGTTTAACCGCGAAGAAATCCCGGTCAGTCCCGATGGGCGTATCAGCTTTTTGGAGGCGCAAAACGTGCAGGCCGCCGGCCTCACCATCGATGAGCTCCGCCAGCGTCTCACCGAGGAACTGGGCCGCTTCCGCCGCTCCGCCCAGCCGATCATTCAGCCTTTCGCGTTCCGCAGTAAAAAATACTTCGTCCTCGGCAAGGTCGTGCAAAAGGGCTCCTTCACTTTGGATCGGCCCATCACCATCATCGAGGCGGTCGCCCGCGCCCGCGGTCTCGAAACCGGCCTGGCTGATCGCAACCTCGTGGAACTTGCCGACCTGTCGCGCAGTTTCCTGTCACGCGGCGGCCGTCACCTGCCGGTGGACTTTGAGAAACTATTTCTCAACGGCGACCTCGCCCAAAACATTGCGCTCGAGCCCGACGACTACCTCTATTTTCCGGCGACCGATCTAAAGGAGATCTACGTGCTCGGCGAGGTGGAGCAGGCCGGCGCGAGTGTCTTTAACACCAACACCGGCGCACTGGCCGCCATCGCCGCACGCGGTGGTTTCACCGAACGCGCCTGGAAAAAACGCGTGTTGGTCATCCGTGGTTCCCTCAATGCGCCCGAGACGTTCGTCGTCGATGCCAACGAGGTGCTCGGCGGGAAGGTGGCCGATCTCAAACTTCAGCCTAGGGACATCGTCTACGTGAGTAGTCGTCCGTGGATACGCGTCGAGGAGCTCCTTGATACGGTCGCCACGGCCTTCGTGGAAGCCGCCGTGGTGACATGGACCGGCGACCGCCTCTACTCCGATTAAAGAACCGACCCGCAGCCTGGGGTGGCATGGGCGGGACGCCCCTGTTCCGAACCCACGGGCGAGACGCCCGTGCCACGTCAATCCCGCTCACCCTCATGAACACGCTGCCCGCCGCACCGCGTAGCAAGGGCGTCCCGCCCCTGTACAGAACCCACGGGCGAGACGCCCGTGCTACTTCAATACCGCTCACCCTCATGAACACGCTGCCAGCCGCTCCGCGTAGCATGGGCGTCCGCCCCTGTTCCGAACCCACGGGCGGGACGCCCGTGCCACGTCAATCCCGCTCACCCTCATGAACACGCTGCCTGCCGCTCCGCGTAGCATGGGCGTCCCGCCCATGTTCCGAACCCACGGGCGGGACGCCCGTGCCACTTTGAAACCGCTCCGATCACCCCGTCTTTGCTCTCTATGAACACACTTCGCTTCAAACTCGTCTCCTGCCTTGTCGCCGGTCTCGTTCTCACCGCCTTCACGGCCGGTTGCGCCTCCCGTTCCCCTGCGAAGACCACCGGCTTCAAACCGATCACGACCGCGCCCGTGACCGACCTCGCGAAGGTCGATCGCGATTTGCTCCAGCCACCGGTTGAGCCGTTCACACTCGGCCCCGGCGACCGGCTCGAAATCGAAGTCGTGGGCGACGTCGCCTCACGCTCGCGCCTGGTCGTCGGGCCCGATGGGAAGATCTATTTCTACGTGCTTCCCGGCATCGATGTCTGGGGTCTCTCGCTGGTCGATACGCAGTCACTGCTCTCTCGTGAGCTGCAGAAATTCGTGCGCTCCCCGCAACCCATCGCCATCACGCTGCGGGGTGTCGAAAGCCAGCGCATCTGGATGCTCGGTCGCCTCGGCACGCCGGGCGTTTACCCGCTCGTCGGTCCGACCACGTTGTTGGAGGCGATCTCGCTCGCGGGCGGACCCGTGTCGGCGTCGTCGTTCACGTCGCTCACCAATGCCTCCGGACTCGGCTCTCGAGGAGCGACCGACGAAGCCGCCGATCTCAATCGCAGCTTTGTCATCCGCCAAGGTCGGGTGATGCCCGTGGATTTCAACCGGCTGCTCCGCGAGGGCGACCTCTCCCAAAACATCTACCTGCGCCCCGACGACTTCGTTTATCTGCCGTCGGCGGCGGCCCAAGAGGTTCACGTGCTCGGCGCGGTCCGCCAGTCGAAGGTCGTCAACTACACCAACAAGCTCACGCTCACCCAGGCCGTCGCCAACGCCGGCGGACCGGTGAAGGACGCCTACATCACGCAGGTCGCCGTGGTGCGCGGCTCGCTGACCAATCCGCAGATGGCCGTCGTCGACTACAAGGCGGTCATGCACGGACAGGCGCCTGATTTCCTGCTAGAGCCGCAGGACATTGTCTACGTGCCCTACACGCCGTATCGCACGCTCAACCGTTACGCGAACTTGGTCCTCGATTCCTTCGCCCGTGCCGTCGGTGCCAACGAAGGCGCCCGCGCGGTCACCGACGACACCTCGCCTGTCGCCGTCAACATCGGCGTCTTCAGCAGTCCGTAACGCGCGACGTCCCAAGGGAGGGTCCACCTCCGTGTGGACCGGCTCGAAAAAGGATGGCCCGCGCCTCGGCCACTGAGAGTGCAGCGGACGGGGGCCGGGAACGTGACGGCGCGGATTGGCGGGGCGCCGCTTCGGGCGGGCCGCTGCACCGACCCTGCCGCCCCCGGCGGGGTTGCACTCCACCGGACGG
>JANODO010000211.1:0-74390 GCA_031412735.1 Rariglobus sp.
CCAGGGCTGCACCCACGCTCAGGCCGATCCGAAGGACGAGGATAGTCCGCATCTGTCGATTGATCCGGTCGAGGTGGTGGGCTTCACGGCCTATCCCGGTGACGACTGCGAGCCGATGACGTGCCTGCTGGCGCGGTATCCGGAAACCGCGACGGTTGGGCCTTATCGCCTCCGTCCTGGGATCAAGGGCTGGCAAGCGAGCTGTTTCGCAAAAACTCAATACGCCTCCTCCCAGGGCTCCCAGCACTTCTTGAAATGTCACCTGACGATCACGGCTGCCTTGGACGCGGCGAAGGCGGCAGGGCTGCTGAAATCGGTTTTGGACGAGGGCGGATACTGGGACGACCGCGACGCGGAAAAGCTCCTGACGACGGTCGGCCGGTGGAATGAAATGATGGCCGGTTTCGTCGGTGCGCTGGAACTGGCGACGGGCGAGAGCCTGCCGGCACCGATCAAGGATCACCCACAGTTTGAGCGATTGGAGCACTTCGGCACCACGGGCGACACGGCGGCGATGGCGAAGGCGATTGCTGCGGCGCTCAAGGACATCAAGCCGAGCGAGTAGGCACGAAAAAGTCCCGCGCGCACGGTGGCGGCGGGGCTGGGGGCGTCGATCAATCCTCCTCGGGGAGCATGATCGTGAGACACGGGCGGCCGGTCTCGTCGGGATGGGAAACGGCCTTCAAGGTGTGCAGTCGCTTCCGGCCGGTGCCGGTGATGATGACGCGGAAGAGGCGCCCACCCTGCCAGACTCGGAGGGGGCAGGCGCGGGACATGTGGAGGATGTCATGCCAGACGCCGCGCCAGTCGTTCGAGTGCTTCGGGCTCGTGACCGCCTGCTCGATCAGGGCGAAGACCGCCGCTGTCATGGCGACGTGAACGGCAGGAAAGTGCTGGCGGGTGACCTCGGCGAGGTCGCCGGTGGAGGCGTCGGCAAGGACGCCGTCGGCGATGGCCTGGGCGCGGGTGTAAACGCTGATGACGGTGAAGCCGTCGAACGGGTGGCCTGGCTGGTGTATCTGGTCGCCGGGCTGAGGTGTAGGATCACGGGAGATGTCACGCATGGGATGTGGGATGAGTGCGCCCCAACGAGGGCGCGGGATGGAGTAGCGGGCCGCGCTACGCGGAGCCCTCAGATGGCCAAACCGAAAAAACGGCCGCCCCCGAGGGATGCCTGACGCCCAGCACCGGTTGCGCAAGGTGAAGCGCAGCGGGACGGGACGCGGGACGGCGTAGCCGCCAGCGCCCGCCAGCGAGCAATACCTAGAGGCGTGGACGGGCGGAGTGCGCACGCAGCGCGACAGCGCGGAGATGGTCACGCCGCAGGCGTGGCCCCGGAGCGAAGCGCAGGGGTGCAGCGTGACCGGGTGCCCGCTCACGGGCGGTCATGCAAACAACGCGGAGACCGCCAGCCGTCGCAGGTGCTACCCTAAAGGCACCCTCTGGGCACGGCCACGCACGAAGAATTCGAGCCATCGGCGAGCATCTTATTTCATTGTAATCAGTAGGTTGCAAAAATGAAACCGCATCGATTTGCGCTGCGTGATAGAATCCATGTCCCATGACGATTTACTACCATCCCGACTACGTCGCCGCCGCTCACGTTTTCGCCACCACTCGAAAGCCCGCGTGGGTTTACGGGGATCTCATGGATCGGCCCCTTTCGGGTATCGAGTGGGCCGAGCCGCACGCGGTGACACCCGAGCTGTTGGCGCTGGTGCATGCGCCTGACTACGTTGAAGCGGTGCGCACCGGGACTCCGCTCACACTCGCATCAAGTTGCGGGTTTCCTTGGGATCCGGGTCTTTGGCGGGCGACCACACGAAGCACCGGCGGCGTGGTCACGGCGGCGATAGATGCTTGGAAGAGCAAAAAGAACACCGGGTCGCTCTCCAGCGGTTTGCACCATGCTCGACGCGAGCGAGGCAAAGCCTTTTGCACGTTTAATGGCCTCGCGCTTGCCGCTCACACGCTTCTTGCCGCCGGTGCCAAGCGGGTGCTGATCCTCGATCTGGACGCCCACGGCGGGGGCGGAACGCACGAGATTTTGGGCGCTACTCCCGGTGTCGTCCATCTGGACATCTCGACCTGTAACTACGACCGGCACACAGCGAAAGCCCCCTCGTATTACAACTGGATCGGCGACGCCGCAAACTACCTGCCGACGATTCAAAGGCGACTCGAAGAGGTGCACGCGGCCGGGCCGTTTGACCTGTGCCTCTACAACGCCGGAGTGGACTGCCATGAAAACGATCCCGGTGGTGGATTGGCCGGGATGACCACCGATCTATTGCGCAGGCGTGAAGAGATGGTTTTTGGCTGGGGGCAGGAGCACCGCATCCCGATTTCTTTCGTGCTGGCGGGTGGGTATCCCGGAGAGGGGCACACGGAGGAAACCGTGGTAGCGCTACACCGGCAGACGATCAAGGCGGCGCTCGGTTTGATGCAAGATGCCGCAGTGAATTGACGCCCGTGATAGGATTAAAAATCGTGCCAAAGAAAGCTAAACCAATTGGAAGCGTGGAGGTGGTCGGGTTTACCCATCGCGGCAAGATGAGGCGTGGGCATGAGGATGCGTTTATTCTCGGTAAGCATGTGCAGCCCGCGCCGGCCCCTTACCCGATCATCACGGAGCAGAACGTCCCCTTGGATGGCTCCATCGTTGCGGTGATTGACGGGATGGGCGGGCTGGGGGGAGGTGACCTCGCGGCAACATGGCTGGCAGAACGCTGGGCACCTCGAAAGGTGCGCACGGCCAAGACGCTCGTGACGCAGTTAAAAAAGGATCATGCGGACTTGTTGGATATGGCTCGGCCCACCCTCACGCCGATGATGGGGGCGGTAGCGACCGGCGCTGCCTTGCATTCCGACCATGTATTGCTTTTTCACGCGGGAGACACTCGAGCATACTTGGTGAATGGCACAACCTGCACCCAGTTGACCAAGGACGATCTCGATGAGGAGGGAATCGTGATGCAGGCGTTTGGAGGGGGAAAACGACTTTACGAAGAGACTCAGATTCAGCCCCACACCCTGAAACTGGAGTGGCGGGAAGGCTGCACGCTTCTTTTGATGAGCGATGGTGCATGGCACTATTTGCGACCGCCTGTCATTTCGCTGGCCTATGCCGCCAAGCCGAAGCTCAAAGATTTCGTCTTGGCTTTGGCCGAGGTCGTGCTGGATGGCCGGGCGGACGACAATATTACAATCGTGGCTGTTGCTGCGGTCGAGTTGGCGGCTGTTGAAACGTGGAGCCAAAGAGAGACCCTAAATCGAAAATTGTGAACTTCCGAAGATTTCCAGCCTGTCCTTTTAAAAAGTATATCCACTGCTCAACTTACGGGAAGGCAGACTGTAGACATCGCCATGTTTCCCCTTGATTCGACGGTGTTGACCAGAATTTCTCAAGGGGCGATCGGTAGGCTGAGAGCGCTCCGCTGCGGCCGGAATTAGAAGACCTGGGTAGCGATTCTGAACAAAGCACCTAACTTTTTGCGGAGAAAGACTGAGGAGGCGGTTTGCTTGTTCGAGTAAATCGCTTGCTCGAAGCCCCTGTTGGGCAAGGCGAATTATTACCCCATCCATCTCGGCGTATTCGGAGTTTTTATTCATGCAAAATTGAGGAGCGGTGGGAGTGCCTATTGCCGCGAACCGAACGAACCACTTATTCGTTTACCGAAGGCAAATATATCGCGTTCGCTTATATCGTCATTTGGTTCTTTCTGGGGAGCGAAATCTTTTAAAGCCGGTTTTTTAGGCAATGAATTCTGAATTTTACGAGAGGAGCCAGAGGATCGATGTCCACTTTTTTTTGCAGTAGATGAGCCGCCCTTTGATACTGGTGCGAATTTGGGAGAGCTTTGTGCGGTAAGGCTTGCGGCTATTTTAGTTTTCAGCTGATCGGGTGATCGCTTATTTTGTAATAGGAAGCAGGCGGAATCCACAAAGGAGGTGAGTTTGTTGATTGCGATGCTTCCAAGCTTCTCTTGGGGGACGAGTTGCCAGTGGAGCGCAATAAGGAACCGCACGTCGATACCTTTACTGCCAGAGACGATTTCTAATTCATCAGCCGTTTCAGCGCCTAGCACAAGTTTCATGTGCATAGGGATACGCCGCTGAATGTGCATGGGGCCACGGTTTGCGGCAAGCTGGCTAAGAGTGAAGTTTGGTGAGGTTTTGGGCAGCGGCGGAATGCCAGTCGACGGAATGGGGGCGAACTTAATATCAGCAGTGCCAACGGAGCCCCTCAATGGCGGAGTTACTAAATAAATGATATAGCGTTTTACTTCTATAGGGAGCCGCATTGCCGAACATATTCTATCAAAAAATCTGACTGCTTCCGGTTGGGAGACCGAGGTATTTACAAACCACTCACTATCCGGGATCGGCAAGGCGCGAAAACCATGACCGCTATTTCTGATTTTGTGAGGGAAGCGACTAATAAAAACCACATGGCCTTCTTCCCTGGTAAATCCCTCCAGCTCACTAAAAGCGATGGGGGAGAAAGTATAGAGTCCCTTGAGAATAAAGTAGACCCTGTCGGCCAATGGAGCGCCTTTGCAGTGCTCGGGAATTAGAGTTTGAATAGATTCGCTCATTGGCAGGCGATTAGCGGGATGATTTTACATAAGATCACTCGAGCGCCGCCCTGAGTTCTGCGAATTTGCGCTCCCATGCGACGGTGTCTGCCATGCCTTTATCGCGATGCCAGGCTATGGCGGCCTCAATCTTGTCCGGGAATTCCTTGTAGAAACCAAACCGATGGGCCTGCTTAAGAAAGGCTGCATAATCACCCGAGGCAAACATTCCGAGCAACAGTTCGGGAACTGTATACTCAGACAATTGACCGTGGTCTTTATATGCGGTCAATATAACGCCATGCATGCGGGAACGGTAAAGCGATTTTATTAACGAATTGAGGAGTTCTCCATACTCGGCTGGGGGAATTCCGTGCGCTTTGTAGATTTTCACAATGTGACCGAGGTCTCGCCGCTGGTATTTCAATGCTAACTGTGCCTTTACGTCGGCGGGCAATTTATCAATCTGAGTGCTCATTGGGTGTGGGCTAGTTGGGATTATACGGCCAAAATAAAGCACTCTCCATGCTATTGTCGCTGGGTGGGTAAGGGCCGCTCATATTATTAATTAGGTAAATGTTCGCCGAATTGCTTAATGTTTTATGTTCGTTGTTTTTCAGTAAACAAAGGCAGGTAAACCTCCTAGATATGTGTCTCTTCTTTTATAAAAAGTTGCGATCCTACTCCCAAGTCTTGGTTTTGAAATTCAGGTTCGTGGCGTTCTCAGCGACGGCGCGTTTGATCTGGTCGGACGCTCCGTGCGGATACTCCGCGCTAATTTCCACGGAGATTTTGACGGTGGCGTTGGGATCGGAGGCGAGCACGGCAATGATTTCCTCGGCGATCTGCACCATGCGCATCTTGGCTGTCGATGCGTTGACCTCGGCCGAACCGTAAAACGCTTTGGCTTTGGGCTGCGGAGTGGCTCCGGTGCTGGTGACGACCGGCGGAGTGCCGCTCGAAGTCAACGGCATGGGCGTGGGCGTGCCGGTTGGCGTCGTGCTTGTTGCCGTGGGAACTGGCGTGGCGGCAGCTTTGGCGGCGAGCGCGGACTCGTGGGCCTTGGCGGCCTCGGGCTCGATCAGGAGCAAAGTGTCGTCGAGCTGGACGTTGGCGTCGCCGAATTTGAAGCCTTCAAAGCCGTCGGCGGTTTGGGCGTAGGCAGTCGCGAAAAAATCCTTCGTGGCCGCTCCCTTGACGATGGCTTGCGCGAGCACGTCGCGGGCTTTTAGGCGCGGTAGATAGAGGTAGCGCTGGGTGTCCTCCCAGAATGCCATCGCCCCCACAGCCACACGGTCGGGTTTCCAGTAGAGTTCACGGAGCTTGTTGCGGAGGTGAACCGGCGACCACGTCGTGATGATGAGTTCGTTTTCGATGCACACGCGCTCGATCTCGGCGGCGTAGGCGTTGCCGCCCGGATTGAGCGGAAAGGACTCCACCGTGGGTTGTTTGTCGGTGGGCTGGGCCATGACCGGACAGAGGAGCCATTTGTAGCACTCGCGGGCCACGCGGGGCAGCACTTCATCGGCCGTCTGTTGCTCTTTCTTGGCCTGCTGTTCTTGGAGACGGTCGATATTTAGGCGGCCGTCTTTTACGTCCTCGGTGATGGATGCCCATGCCAGAGCGGTGCGGATGCAGTCGCGCAGGCGAGCGAGCGAGCCTTGGTCTGGGGAAACGAAGATCAGACGGTTGCCGCGATAACGGGGCTTGGTGCCGTTGTTGCGGACGCACTCCAAAACCTCATCGGCGGCGAGGCGGGGCTCGGTCTTGGTGTAGTATTTCTCGGGCGGAAGGAAACAGAGGCGGAGCGAGCCATCGTCGGGCACGTCGGCGTGCGGGGTGAAGACGTGGATGCCGTCGAAACCGCCGCCCGCGCCGGCGAGTTTGCGGAGGACTTCGGCGAGTTTACCGCGCACCTCGTTCTGGTCGTTGAAGCGTGATTTGCGGTCCTCCATCTCGCGGCGGAGGTTGGCGCGGGTATCGAACCAGAAACGGGTCGCATCCTGGCCTTTGTCACCGGACGAGTTGAGGTAGTGGAGCCGGTCGGCGAGTCGGCTGAGCGCATCGGCGTAGGTCGAGGCGGTTTGGCCGGGCTGGAGACAGCCAAGAAGGACGCGGGCGCGGTCGAGGCCGCGAATGCCAGGCTTGGCACCGGCGGCGGCGGGGGCGCTGCCGAGGAACAGGGTGCGCGCGACACGGCGAGCGGCGTTGAGGGAGCCGAAACGGGGTTCCTTGTTTTCGAGTTCGGTAGTCTCTGCGCGGTCGCCGTCGATGTCCTTATCGAGCACGGCATCCCACCCGGCGGCGAGATAGTAGGTTAGCTCGTTACGAGTGCTGCCGTCATAAAGTGGCAGGCTACCGGGCAGGATCATCAGGTCGGCGTTGTTATCTTTCCACAGGCGATAGATGACCTTGGCCATGAGTTTTAGCACGCCGCGGGTGCGCTGAAAGCCTTGGATGGTTGTCCAGTCCTCATAAAGACGGTCGAAGAGTTCGGGATGAATCGGGTAGGCTTGGACGAGGCGGTTGAAGTAGCGGGCTTCCTGGGTTTCGCCGGGGAGTTTTGCACCTTCGGTGATGTAGGCTTGGGCGAAGGCGCGGCATGTGGCCTCGCGGGCGGCGACATCGGCGACGGGCTCGAAGAGACGGCGGCGCACGATCTCGAAGGCCTCTTCTGTAGCGACGGGTTTCCACAGCGCTTGGACGCGGCCAAAGGTTTTCTCCAAGGCGGCGAGCGCGGCCAGCCCCTTGGAGCTACCGGCCTCGACCTCCGACTCGGGCAGCGAGGCGAGCAACAGAGCGTTGGGCACCAGTTTGGCGGCCTCGGTGAGTGCTTGGACAAACGACAGATTGGTGTCGTAGCTGCCACCGCTGATTTGCTGGCCGTCGGGGAATTGGCGGATATAGGCCACCAGCTCGTCAATGAGCACCACGCAAGGGGCGTGACGCTCCAGCAGGGTTTTGAGAACGTCCTTGCCGGGCGAAGTGCCGTTGGCATCCGCCTCTTTTACGAGGGCGAAGCCCGACTCGCCGCCGAGTTGCCAAGCGAGTTCACCCCAAAGGGTGTTGACGGTCTGGTTACCCAGTTTCCACGGCTGACCGGGGGCCATGTTGGTGCCGTCGAGCACGGCGATGCGCGACTTGGGCACATCCATGAGTCCGGCCTGATCGAGCAAGGCAGGAATGCCCACGAGATCTTTGATCGGGCACGAACGGGTGGCGAGGTGGTAAACCGCCAGCATGGTGTGCGTCTTGCCGCCACCGAATGCGGTTTGGAGCTGGATAACCGGATCGCCGCCCTGGCCGTTGAGGCGCTTGGCGACGGAGGTAAGGAGCAGGCGCATGCCCTCCGTTATGAAGGTGCGCTGGAAGAACGCGGCGGCATCCTGATACTCCTTCGTGGCCTTGCCGGTGCGGACGGCCGTAATGTCGGCCGCAAACTCGGATTGCTGGAACGTGCCTTCGAGCACGTCGGGATGGGGATGAGCTATTTCGCGCCAGGGTTTCATGAGGAGTCGAGGAGTGATTAGTTAAACAGTTCGCCTTGACCTGCGGGAGCTTGGCCGGCGGCGGATTCGATGCCAGTCCATGAGGTTATGAGTTCGTTGTAGGCGCGGGCGTCTTCGGCCCAGCCTTGGCGTTCGCACAGGGTGTAGAGGCGGTAGGCGAGCTGGCGGGTGGCTTCGCTCTTGGCCTTCACGGCCGCGAGGAGTTTGCCGGCACCGCTTTCGCCTTCTTGTTTGAGAGCGCGGATGAGGTGGTGGAGCGTTTCCCAGACCGGCTGGCGGACATCGGTGCTGGGGTCCCAATTGGTAGGGTAGTCGGCCCACTTGCGCAGGCCGACCTTGCCGCCGCCGCTGACGACGACGCCGGCCTCGGCGAGACCGCTGACGCTGATTGATTTGGAGCGGGCGAGCACATCAGCCTCGCCGAAGACACCCTCGGCCCAGCCGTGTTGCTCGAACCAGCGCAGGCACCATTGGGTGTCGGCGTCGAAATCGTCCTCGGCCAGGAAGCGGTTGATAAGTTGGAGGGCGGTGCGGACGGACATGGGTTCGCCGTTGGCCTCTAGCACGGCGGCGTATTTGGAAAATACGGCCATGCCTGGGCCAATTATGGCTTGTGACAAGTCCACCGGGGCGACGGGTGAGTATTCGCCGCCTGCGCCCTTGGTCATTTCATCCAGGGCATCGGGCAGGACGATATTGAGTTCACGGATGAATTCGCGGCGGGATACAATGGGTGCGTCGGTAGAACGCTTACGGCAGACAAGCACTATGCTGGATGCGAGAGCGTTCGTTCCTGAGCTAATCATTCGATTACCCATCTCCGTCCGCATAGGCCATGTGCCTGAAAGTTGAAAACCCGCGCGATGAACCGCTTCCAAAAACGTCTCCCAACCAGTCGAGCTTGTGCCGGAGGCTGACGCTGTGTCCGATTGCTTAAAGGCGTAATAAATGGCAACGGGGACAGCGGGGTGGGCTTGATATGCCAGACTCTCCATCGCCTTCGTCATGCCATGTAGAAAGAACTTTTCAGCGCCCTCCTTTGAAGCGTGACGATACGGCGTTGCCACAAGCTCTTCTGCCTTGGGGACGCTTATGGTGGAAAATAAAGCAGGTTGAATTTCGCGGAGCGTCCGCCTTAGCCAAACGTAGAAAAAATCAGACAAGTCTGCGTATGCAATATTGTCATAGTAGGGTGGGTCAGTTGAAATAACCTTGTTCGCGGAAATTGTCTGATTTTGGGCGTCAGCTTGCGTAGAAAATCCGGCAGCAATTGCCGGGAGTTTATCTATAGCCTTTGCTGTCCATTCTACATTATTCATCCAATTGCCGCTTGAATCAGAAAGCGGATTCCCCTCTGCGAAATCCCATACCATTGGCAGCGCCTGACGTCCGAAGGTATTTCGTAACGCTTCCATCTTGGGGCTGCTATCCCAAGAGCATAGTGTGGAGCCACGATCTACAGAACGCGAAAGGGCGAAGGCTAAATAAATGCTTACGGCTTCAGCATAGGCTTTAGGGCCTTGTCCGCCGGAATCTATCCTGTCTGTAGTTTCATCAGTGATACCTAATCTAGTGTCTTTGATGATCTGATTGCGGACTTCTCCAGCTAAATCGCTAAGAGTCGTGAGCGCTAAGAGCTGCCGAGGGGTGAAAAGATCGCCATAATTGCTGAGTCCGTAGCTAAGGGTCCAGAAGTTGCGAGGGTCATTCGGCAATGAGAGATCAGGTTTCCATGCCGGCTTTGCTGTCGCCGCGAGCGCTTCCATTTCAGGCGTTGGCGATAGATATATGCGACCGCGTGCGCCCTCAGCGACTAGGGCCATTAGGCGAACGCCCATGCGCTTCGCCACTCCTTCATTTTTGATATAATTCGGTTCAATTACCGTATCCGATAGCAGGCACTTAAAATTGGCCCCCCGGGCCAACTTGGTTCCGGTTTTCGCCGATTCAGGGATCTTCCCTGTCCTAATAGTAAAACTATATGCGTCACCTTCTAAGATAGGTTGCACGTAGGTCTCTTTGCCTTCCTTACATGACAGGACGTAATTCGATGTGAGTGGCACGTCTACATGTGAGAAGGCAGGATTGGGACTTTTAACCGTGCGTGCCCAAAGCCAAGCGATGACGGTGAATTTTTGGCTGACGAGGTGCTTTAAATCGGGCCGCTCGCGGGCGATCTCGGCGGTGATTTCAACGAGCGGGTAAAGGTGGCCAATACGTTTTTCCGCCTCGGCCCGCATCCATGCGCCGTAGTAACGCACGTCCTCTGCCAAGCCTGACGCACCGGCCCAAGTGCGTTGTGAGTTGATGGTGGAGAGCTGTGACTTGTCGCCGGGCCGCACCGGAGGCCGTCCGGCAAATTTGGGCGGAATTTCGATCATGGCCTTGTTGATGAGCACCGGAACGGGATTGAGGTCGGAGGCGTAGGCCTCCAATCCGAGCCGTTGCGCCTCCAACGGAATGGCTCCGCCACCGGCAAACGGGTCATGCAGGGCAGGCAGCTTTTCGGGATTGAAGAGTTCGGCGGCCTGCGGGTGGTCCTTATTAAGTTCGCAGACCTCGCGCCACGAACGGCGGATCTCGGCACGGGCGCGCTCCAGCACAGCCTCATTGGTGGTGTTTTCCCAAATGACCAAATCCTCGATGATCTTAAACAGGCGCTTCCGCTCCTCGGCGGCGTCCTTCTTGTTCATTCCGTATTTGAATCCCCCTCCCTGTTGATAGCCGGGATCGTTGACGAGCTGAGCGAAGATGACCGCGCGAGCGGCGGCGAGCGGCCGACGCGCCCACCACAGGTGAAGGGTGGACGGATGCCCGTGGCGGATGGATTTCTCCCGCGCGGCGGCAGCGTTTATCGCATCGAGCGGCAACGCGACCTCGATCAACTTGCGGGGGGATTTGATGGGGAAAGACACGGTTAACGGCGAAGGGCGGCAGCGGCAGCGGCGGCGGCGCGGAGTTGCTGGCCGAGGGTGAGGTTTGTGGTCGTGGAATCCATGTCGAGGCGGGGCTGGTTCGTTTAGGTTTGGGCCTCTGGTAGGTTCAATTTGCCTGGATGAGCACTTTCGATTTCTCTGATAAGGAACTCGGCAAAGCTACGAACGCCTTGAATGTTGCGGGGGTTGGACGCCATGGGTTGGTGCCCGAGGTTGGCCTTGAGATTACGCAGCGAGTCCCACGAAACAAAGTCTGCGGGGAGGCCGCCTTTGGCATAATCGGGGAAGATGCGCTTAATCTCCGGAAGGTAGCCGTCCGAGTGGAGCGGTGTGATGAAATGGCGATGGCCGGACGGCCCGCCAAATTTAAGCCACTCAGCCAGGGCAGTGCCGTCGAAGTGAAGGGCGAAGAAATCCTCGAAGTTGTGAAAGGAGAAAAAGAAATCCGGGATGCCGGAGGTCTTGGCCGCGTAGTGCGTGGCGCACTTCTTATCGTTGCGGTGGTAGAGGTCGAAATCGGCCCAGACTTGGATTGAACGCCCACGATTCGCAGACCGAGTTTTGTTGTAGGTGCTTTTGATTTTTCCGAAGGTGCCGGTTTTGGCGATAGCGTGTTCAGGGCCGATAAAAAGGAGGGGAGACTCGAACGCTCCTGCGGGCACCTCCTGGTCATCGAGGAACGCTTGCA
Source organism: Rariglobus sp. (assembly GCA_031412735.1). Classification (GTDB taxonomy): domain Bacteria; phylum Verrucomicrobiota; class Verrucomicrobiia; order Opitutales; family Opitutaceae; genus Rariglobus. The sequence goes on from JANODO010000211.1 coordinate 11,711, forward strand.
GGCGTTGCAGGTAGGCCCACTCGGACTCTCCTTCGCAAACGATGATATGACGAGTGGTTGGCATCGACAGTTCTCAGAGCGCCGGATGCGGCACGCCGGAGTAGAAACCGGCGAGGTATTGTTTGCGGAAGTTGGTGACGTTGCGGATGTCTTCACCGTCTTTTTTCAAGTCCACGAGGCGACGCACGAGGGTGCCGTTGGCAACGGTTTTGCGAACGAGGGCGATCTCGGAAAGGCGCAGGATAGAGTCGTCAAGAATGTCGGTGTTGTGGGTGGTGAAGATGAGCTGGGCGTTGAGCGGGTTGTGACGGCGCTTTTTGAAGAGGAGCACCAGCTCGCGCATAAGCAGCGGGTGGAGGGAGCACTCCAGCTCGTCCACGAGGAAGATGCCGCCGGTCTTGAGTGCGTGCAGGATGAGGCCGATCAGGCCGGCGAGACGCTGGGTGCCGGCAGACTCGTGTTTGATGAAGTTGAGCAGGACGGGGTTGCCCGCCGCGTCGTGGTGGGTGGCGGTGATGCTGACGGAGTGACGGGTGCCGGTGTCCGGATTTTTTTTAAGCAAGGAACCGCGATGGGGCGCGTCGTCAGGCCCTAGCTCGGTCTCGGTGATATTGATGGCGGAGATTTCGATGTCGGCGCGGCGAACCAATTCGGTGATGTCGCGAAGCGCGGCGGATTGATCACCACCCATGGCATCGGCGAGTATCTCGACGGCAATGGGGAGCAGCATGGGGCCTTCGTTGGTAAATACCTTCATGCGCCCGCCGAAATAGCCGAAGACGTTTTTCAGATCGGGATGCAGACCGGCGTAGGCCGTGCCGATGCGGTGGAGAAAGGGCTTGGTTTGGTGGCCTTCGCCGTCGGAGCACTCGACGCGCAGGATGTCGGCGAGTTTTTCCTTCGTGTAGGCCGGAGAGAGGATCACCTCGGAAAACTCGGGATCGAGCTTTCGGATGTGAAACACGGGGGCACCGTTTTTAAGCAGCAGTTCTTCGGAAATGGCCGTCTGGGTGTAGGTGATACGATAGGTGAAGGCGTCTGCACCGATAACGAAGGCGGGTTCGAAGGTGGTGTCGGAGAATTTGGAATTGAGGAGGTTGGGCTCGAACAGGTCTGCCAATCGGCCGCCCTCGCGCAGGAGCGTTTTTAAGGTGACGAAAGCTTTGAGGAGATTGGTTTTACCGGCGGCATTGGCCCCAAAAAAGGCGGCGCACGGGACGAGGCGCTGTTTGTCGCCAGCAACGAGGAAGGGCATCAGTTCCATCGTTTCGTATCCGTTGGGGGCCTTGGCTTCGCCATAAGAGAAGTCCAAACGCAGCTCTAAGATGGAACGGAAGTTTCGGACGAAGAGGGAAGATAGCATGATTTTATGCGGGGTTTAGTGATCTTCGCTCCAAAAATAAGGTGGGTCAATCGAAGATGAACAGAAAATCTGTTTATCTTTGGCCGTGGGTGGTGGCACGGGCGAGGAGTTCGCCGAGGTCGTAATTGACGGATGAGACGCCCCAACCGGGCTCGGACGTGAAGGGGTTGGTGAGGTAAAATGGGCCTTCGGTGGCGTCGGTCTCGGTGACGAGGACGATGGCGAGGTGGAATTTATCGGCTTGGTTTAGGGCGTAGAGGATTTCGTTGCGAGTGATGGTGACGGTGGTCGCGCCCTTCACGCGGCCCTTGACCTCGATGTGGCGGGGTTCGAGCAGACGACCATCCGGCCCGGAGGGCGGATAGGCGGTGAGATCCCACCCGCATTTCTGGGCGGAGACATCGACGACACGGCAGCCGCGCGACTCTTCGGCGCGACGCACGGCGTCCATGGCGAGGCGTTCGATGCGGGCGCGGGCGGCGGCATCGGCGGCGAAGGTGGCGGTGGCGAGATCGGCGGGAGCCTCGCCGCGCAGGCGGCGGAGCAGGCCTGCGGGGATGACGAGCGCACCGCCAAGGGCAACCGGGGTGCCGTTGACGATGTGGCGCATGGCCTGGAGATCTTTGCGGCGATTCTCCAAACGGCCCTCCAGGTCGGACACGGTGCGGCGGGCGTTCTCCAGATTGAGTCGCACGTCTTTGCCGGCCTCCTGGTCTTCGCGAAGCCGAACCCAGCGGTCAGACCAGAAGGCGATTTCCTTGGAAAGGCGTTCGTGGACGGCGGCGAGCGTCTTGTCCACATGGGCGACGCGGCGGCTGGCGACCTCGTCGTAGTGCTGCGGAACGAGCGACCCGGCGGCGAGGCCGAGGGCGCGTTGCTCCTGATCGGCGCAAATCCAAGGTGCGTTCAGGGTATCGGTGAGAAGCGCGCGGTCGGCCGGGGCCAAGGGCTCAAGGTCGAGGTGAGGTGCCCAACCGGCGAAGGTGGCGGAGCCGTCGGGCGAGACGCGGACAAATTGAAGGCGTTTGGACAAGACCTGTCCGTCGCCGGACGCGATCTCGTGGGTGAGTAAAAAGAGGAGATGGGGCTCGGTGCCCTCGTCGGCGGGGTCAACGAGGAGCGCGCCTTGGCGGAGCAGGTTGCCGTTTTGCTCCAAGATGAGATCGCTGATGGAAAGAAGCAGGGGGTGTCCGGGATGGAGGAGCTGGGCGAAGGCGACGCCGGGGCGGTCGAGCGGTCGCACGGCCTCCTTGGTGAAGCAAACGCGCTCGTAGCGTTTGAGCACCGGGGCGTAGTCGCGGCGATTTCGCCCGGTGATGAGGCGGTCGCGCTCGCGGACGGTGGCGGGCACGTGGGTAATCTCGAAGCGCTCGGCCTCGCGCGGGTGAATAGAGCCACCGAGCGCGGAGAAGGCTTTTTGGAAAAAGGAGCGAACGAAGAAGGGTTGGAGGCGGCGGGCCTCGGCTTTCTCCATCTCCTCCTTCACGGCGAAGAGTTTTTCCGGGTTCATGCTTTCCTGCGCGAGCGCGTTGCGGTCGAGCAGGGAGCGGAGGTGGGATTGGTCGAGGGCGGCATCCACCTTTTGGAGCAGGCGGGCGCGAATCTCGGGCTGGTCGCCGTAGCGGATGGCGCGGATGAGAAGATCCTTGAGACTCTCCTCCTCGAAGACCTCGCCGAGGATGTCGAAGACGCGGCCTTGAAGCGCGTCGGATTCGGTTTCGAGTTTCTTGAGCAGGCGATGGTAAACGTCACCCTCGCGGGTCTCCTTGGCGACGAGGTTCCAGAGGTGGCAGACCTCCTGTTGGCCGATGCGGTGGATGCGGCCGAAACGCTGTTCGAGCCGGTTGGGGTTCCACGGAAGATCGTAGTTCACCATCAGGTTGGCGTTTTGGAGGTTCACGCCCTCGCCGGCGGCATCGGTGGCGATGAGCACACGCACCTGGGGATCGGAGCGGAATAGAGTCTGGGCCTTGCGGCGCTCGTCGCGGTGGGTGCCGCCGTGGATGGTAACGATGGCCTCCGGCGTGCCGAGGACACCGGCGATCTTGGACTGAAGGTAGTTTAGGGTGTCGCGATGCTCGGAGAAGATGATGAGCTTGCGCAGACGCTTGGTCTGCGGGTCGTGCATGCGGTCGTCGTGCTGGAGGATTTTGGAAAGCTCCTCCCACTTGCGATCCACGCCGGAGGCGACGACGGCGGCGGCCTGGGCTTGGAGTCCTTCGAGGATGTGGATTTCCGCCTCAAGCTCGGAGATGGTGCGGGCGGCAGTAGCCTGATCGACCAGCGTCTCCTCCATGTTCTCCTGCTCCTCGGCGGTCTGGTCGTCGTCGTCCTCGGGCGGGACGAGGGACGGCGGCAATTCGTCGATGGCCTGCTGGCCGCGCGCACCAATTTTCTCCTCACGCAGGCGGCGTTCGAGGCGTTCGCGGCGGCGTTTGAGGGATTGGAAAATCGCCTCGGGGGAAGACGCGAGACGGCGTTGCAGGGCGGTTAGCGCGAAGCCGACGGAGCCTTTGCGGGCACCGTCTAGCTGGTCGGCCTTGCCCATCTCCGTCTCCACGTAATGGGTGACGGCCTGGTAGAGGGCGGCCTCCAGCGTGGAGAGGGTATAGTTGACGGTGTAGGCCTTTCGCTCGGGGAAGAGCGGGGTGTTGTCGAACTTGACCAGCTCCTCTTTGACCATGCGGCGCATGAGGTCGGATGCGTCGATCTTGTGCCCGGCGTCCTTTTCGCGGTTGCGCCCGTAGAAACGGTCGGAATCGAGAAGGGCGAGGAAGAGTTGAAAATCCTCGTTTTTGCCGTTGTGCGGCGTGGCCGTCATCAAGAGCAGGTGACGAGTGTGTTTGCCGATGCGTTCGGCGAAACGGTAGCGACCGGTTTTTTCGAGCTTAGCGCCGAAGTAGTGGGCGGAGAGCTTGTGGGCCTCGTCGAAAATCACGAGATCCCAACTGGCATCGAGTAGCTTGGATTGCAGCGGGCCGGAGCGACGGCCGCCCGTGTCGTCGGGCTCCTCGTCGCGTGCGAATTGGTCGAGGCGGACGATGAGTTGGGAATGTTCGTCGAAGGGATTACCGCCCGCCGAAGAGGATTCGAGGTCGGACGAGTAAACGCGGAACTCCAGGCCGAACTTTTCGTAAAGTTCGTCGCGCCACTGCTCAACGAGGCTGCCGGGCGATACGATCAGGATGCGGCGTGCGTCGGCCCGCATGATGAGTTCGCGGATGTAGAGGCCCGCCATGATCGTCTTACCGGCGCCGGGATCGTCGGCGAGAACGTAGCGGAGCGGCTGACGCGGGAGCATGGACTCGTAAACCGCAGTGATCTGGTGGGGTAGCGGGTCCACGTTGGACGTGTGAACTGCCATCATCGGATCGAACAGGAACGCGAGGTCGATGCGCTTGGCCTCGGCGGTGAGCTTAAATGTCTCGCCATCGCCGTCGAAAGACCACGGACGCTCGACGGTGGCGACAGACAGCGTGCCGATGTCGGCGGCGGTGACCAAGCGCTCGCGGATGGTGCCGATGGGGAGTTTGTAAATGACCTGAACCGCGCCTTCACCGATGGGCACGGCGGCGATGACAGACACAATCACGCTGGGTTCTAAACCAACGAGTGAAAGGCCGGGTTTTAGGTCGGAGAGCAGCATGGACACAATATTGCGTAACTATGTCGAATAAGGTGTGTTGGTGGCTAGCATCTAAATTTACAAATATCAGAAGATGGTCGTGAGATATGGATAGCTTGGCAGAGGGGGTCGGACATTCCCGGGGGTAGGTCCAAAGGCACCTTTCGCGACTAGAAAATTGCATGGCATGAAAAAGCCCCGGCGCACGGGGCGGCCGGGGCTGAACTTGGCAGATGGAACGGTGCGCGGTCAGGTTTTGAAGGAGTCGTTGGGTTTGCCGTCGTAGGCGAGGTCGCCCATGCGGTTCACGGCGTCTTTCAGGAAGGACGAAACGGCGAAGACCGTGAGGCCAACGGGCGTGCCGGAGAAGGGGCCGGCGACGGTGAGGACAAGACCGGCGGTCTTACCGAGGAAGGACAGGATGCGGATGGTTTTGGCGTTCATACGCAGCGGGTGGGTGTCAACTTAGACGGGGCGTCATTCGCCGGACGGCGGGCGATGGCGGTTGAGGTATTCGCGGCGGATGCGAAGGCAGAGGTATACCAGGGTCGCGATGCCGACCATGAGGCCGACGAAGGCGTTGAGGCGTTCGAGGGTGACGATGGCGAAGATGCCGAGGCCGCCTCGGTAGGGCACGGGATCGCGGAGGACGGACAAAATTGTGGAGAGCATGGCTTTTCGGGCGGGGCCGGTGTGGTGATTGAGTGGAGAAAAAGCCTTCGGAAAAGGCAGGGCGGAGAATCACCCCACCTCTCGTTCACAGACGCGCCTCGCGGCGTTGGTGCCTGCGCTCCGGTCGGTCATGGGTTTCAACCCACTCCCTCGCGGTGCTCGGCTCCGCCTGGCGATCCATCGTCTCTGAACATCGCCGCATCCCGAAAGGGAGGGGGCATGAAAAAGGGCGGCGGTCGTGAGACCGGCCGCCCTCGGGAGCCGCGTTTTGGCTTAACTGCCGGTGACCTTGCGGGCACAGACGGAGCTGGTGACGCGGATGTCTTCCGACCAATCGACGGCGAGGATGTCGGAGCGGGCGGAGTCCTCGCGATACATGCGAACCACGTCGACGCCGCCACGGCGGAGGCGGAAGGTTTTCATGAAGCTGGGATCGTAGAGCGTGGGGCTCTGGCTGGCGTGGAAGATCACCAACTGCTGGCCGATGATATTCACGTTGGCCTTGGCCGCGCCGAGCTTGGCGGTGTCCTTGGCGAGGATGCCGACGCGGATGTCGATGCTCGGGTTGAGGAGTAGCGAACCGAACTGAGCCATGCTGACGCCAACGGAGGCCGCTCCGGGGAAACGGGCGATAACCTTGGCGTTGTTGCGAAGCTTATTCCAGAGGGGCAGGCCGATGACGAGGCGGTTGGGCATGCGACCGGTGTCGGTGGCGAGGGCCTCGATCTGCTCGTCGAGCTTCGCGATGGGGTCGTCGCTCGCGAGGGTGATGTTGGCCGATGCGGTGAGCGCGGAGACGATGCCGAAGACCTTGGCCTCGTGCGAGGTGATGGCGGACGAGACGAGGGTCTGCGTCTTGGCCTCCTCCAGGCGGAGCGGATCGTTCTGGCCGGCCTCGTCGCGCTCGTGGTCGTCGATGGCGATTTCGAGCGCTTGCGGGAGACAGTTGTAGGTGGGGTCACTGGCGGCGAACTCAAGGCGCTTGGCGGGGCCGCCGACAGCGCGGGAGGTGTCGATGACCTGAAACGTGTTCTTGTCGTCGAAGCTCTTGTATTGGCCGGTGGCGGCGGCAACGACGACCTCCGGCGCAAGGAAGGTGGCGAGCGAAGCGGAGATGTCCTGAGCGAGACCGCGCGCGTAGTTGGTCAGCGTGACGTTGTATTTGGAAGAAGACATGGCGGGAAAGAAATGAGGGCGGTTTGGCTGGACGTGGTGAAAACGATCACGTGAGCGTTACGGGGCGGAAGAGGACGGCCTCGATGAGTTCATCGACGGCTCCGGTTTCGAGGGCCTGCGCGACAAGCAGACGCTCGCCGCTGCCGGTGTCGGGAATGACGCGACCATCGGGCGTGATCTGAAGGTATTGGCTCGGGTAGGTGACGGGGGCGGCGAGCTTCACGCGGACAGTGCCGGCGAGGCCGCCCGCGCTGAGGGCGATGGTGACGCGCTCACCGGCCTTGCCGTCCGTCATGAGGACGCCGAAGCAGATGTTATTTTCACTCCACAGCTCGATGAGCTGCGCGGTGGTGATGAGCGCGAAATGGCCGACCTTGCCGGTGAGGTCGTTGGCGGCTTTGTGGGAAACGATGGCGTTGGTGCGGGCGAGAGAGGTCTTCATGGGAAGCGTGCGTTAAAAAGTGGGTGATGCGGGGCGGGTTCAGCGGAATAGCTCGGGGCTCTCGGCCTTGGCCTTCGCGTAGATGCTGGGGAAATCCGCGCCGGGGTTGGCGGCGCGCACAGCGGCGAGCTTTTGCTCCTGCCGGGTGATGAGGTTGGAAGGGTCGGCGGCGGGATCGCCGCCGGGGGTGAGTCGGGCGAGCACGGGGTTGATTGTGAGGGCGTCGAGCGCCTTCACGGCCTTGGCCTCGTCGCGGATGAGCGCATCGACCCAGAAGCCACGTGCGTCTGTGTCCTTGGCGGGGAGACGGCCAGCGTGGACGGCGGCATCAACCAGCGACTCGGCTCGCTGGCGGGCCTGCGTGGCGAGATTGGCCTGAAGGTCGGAGACCTGAGACTTGAGGGCGGAGACAGAGCGCGAGACCTGCGAAACGAGGTCGGCCTCTTCGGTGGCGGACGCCTCGACCAGCGAGAGCGAGCGGAGCGTGGAGATGAGAGTTTGCATGAGCGGTTGCTCGTGCGCGGTGTCAACGCCTGCGTCGCGTTGCGACGCGGCGAGTTGAAGGGGAAAGTTTAAGTTGAAGGGCGGGGCGGAGACGGAGGACTCGATCTCGGCGGCAAACAGGGGCGCGATGCGCTTGAAGGCGGCGCGATTGACGAGGCCGCCCATGTTGATCTCGGAGCCGGTGACGTGGCCGGAGGCGTCGAGGTGGAAGGTCGGGGAGAAGCGGCGGAAAGTGCGGCCCTCGACGGCGCGTTTGCCGGCGTCTGACCAGTCGATGCGGGTGCGCACGCCGCCGGTCTGCGGATCGTCACCGGCCCAGTAGAACTCGGTGGGCCACGCGGAGGCCTCGCGGTCTTCGTGATTGAAATCGAAGAAGGGCCGATCTTCGCGGCCTTCGGCGGCGGCGGTCAGCTTGGCCGCGAGAAACGTTTGGAGCACGGCAGCGGTGGCGGCGCTGACCGCGACCTCGACCGACACGGGTTTGCCGCCCTGGGAGGCACGGATGCGATGCCGACCGGGCGGCATGTATTGGATGTCGGCGGGGAGCGAGGAGCCCTCGGCGAGGGCGTTGGAAAAGGCGGCGTGAAGGGGAGCGGCGGTGGCGGCGGTCATGCCGCTGGCGGGGTGTCAACGGGGGGGCGGCGGAGGGCGTCCGGAAAAGCGGAAAACGGAAATTCGGAAATCTGGAAGTGATCAGCTTAGGCAGAACGCTGATTTCCGATTATTGCGTCACCCTATTGACCGGGGTGATAGACTTCGCAAATGCCCGATAAAAATGAACCAAAAACAAACAAGCACTCCGCAGCTCACTCCAATTCCTCAACTGTCGCGAAAGCACTTTCAAGCAAGCAGCCGGGAGATGCGCGCGATTATGCAATCGAGAAAGCTGGGGGAGAAAAATTTATCACGGCAGCCGCGATCCTTAACGGAATTCCAAAAGCAGTATGCCCAAATTCAAGGGCCGCGTCTCGCCTGAATGTCGAGGTGCGCGCCGCCGAGGCCAAGGCATTGAGGGAGTTCGCGGTCACTCATCACCTGCTTCTTGATGGGGATCAGTTCGAGTCCACATGGCATGCGCAAGGTGAGATGGGCGGGGCCGAGAACGATATTTGGTATGACGAAAAAACGGGCCTGGTGTGGAAACGAAACCGTATCGACGTGATGCACGTATCGTGGCGGCAGTTCTTTGATCGAATGCTGCTGCACAACGCATTTTATCCTGAAGCGCCGCTCCGTTTGGAAGGGTTCGTTGATTCCAGTGCCGGCCTATGCCCCGTGTTCACGCAACCTGACGTTCATGCTCAGCGCGGCGCACAACGTAGCGAAGTCGAACCGCTTTTACGCGCTCGTGGCTACACGCGAACATCGGGCGAAAATTATGCCAACAAACGCCTTCTGGTGGAAGATCTACACGACGGCAACGTCCTCGTAGATCCAGATGGCGCATTCCAGGTTATTGACCCGGTGCTTTTTGCTGTCGGTTCATCATCATCATGAATCAATTCAACGTGCTGTTGTTACGCTGCGGACAGTTATCTTATCTAGCCCATGAATTTGACCGTCAGATGAGGCTTTTTTATGCGCAGCTGGATCAAGTTGGCGGCCGCGATGTGGCTGCCGACGACAACGTTGAAAGCCTAGTGATTCTTGACGGTCTGGTCTCAAAAATCAGAAGGGCGGGCAAGTCTCTCGCGGGCCCAACGCATCTTTGTGCAAAACAACTCTTGGTGTCGCGGAGCACACTGAATACGCACGTCTTCATTAAGCTCGGTGACAGGTTGAGGAATAGTGAAATCTGCGATGGGCAGATACAAATTATCGAAGAAGATATTGGCCGCGCTCTAAGTCTTCACGCCGTCTTTGCCGAGACAGCGAAAGAAATGAATGTTTCCAAGGTGTTCGGCGAACTCATCTTAAACCCGAGTGATGTAGGGTGACCGGCCCAAAAGCGTTGTGCGGTCGGTGTGCTGAACGACCTCGGATTAGGAGTTCTTTCCTCTCGCCAGCAGGGCACGGACTTCTTCCAGCATCTCAACCGGCACAGCGACCATTTCGACGCTAGGTGGCGGGATCGCGCTCTTTTCCACACGAGTTGCTTTGGGATAGTTTCCACAGGCCGCGCAACCACACGATTGATTGTGGATCGCGCGCGGGTTGTAAACTTGCCCGTAGTTTCCGCACTCTGCACAGCCACACGTTTCGTTATGGTATGACATGTTTAGTTTTACTAAACTCAGGCCATCAACGGAGCAAGACTTCCCCTAAATCGACTTCAACTTGGCGGCTGGTAATTGGCCTTGGGCACGCGGATCAAAACGCTGCGGCAGTTGTAGTGCACGGGTGGCGGCAAAAACCATCCGTCACCCCAGCGGCGACCGTGACGGCCTTGGCAAAGGGGCGTGGTGCGGTTGTCGAGCGTGGCATCCCAAACGAGGTATTCATCGGCGGCGTTGGCCTCGGCGACCTGTTGCGGGAACGCGGCCTGGGCTGCGGCTTGGCGGGCGGACAGTTCGCCGGAGCTTTCCGAGGTCGCGTCAATCGGCGTGGCGCAGCCGCACGCGCACGCCTTGGCGTCGGCGGGGGCGGGTTTCTGTTCAGTCGGCACGGCCTGTGCGACGGGTTTGGCGGGCGTGAAAAGCGCCTCGCCCGAGTCGGGCGTCGGCACCTTGTGCCGTTCATAGAGGTATTGGAGCGACACCGGCAGACCCATTTCGACGAAGAGGGTTTTGTCGCGAGCGACCATGTCTTGCTCGCGACCGGGGCGAGAAATCTCGACCTCGACGAAGGGAATTTCCCCGGCGCTGCCCCAGTTGAGCGCGATCAACTGCGGGATGAGCTGGTCGTTGATGATGGCGACGATGAACTCGGCGTAGGTCTCGTAGAGATCGAGTTCGACCTCGCGGTGAACCTCGCTAGCGGCGCGGCTGCCCTGGCCGTTGTGTTCAACGGAAAGGTTCTGGCCGAGAAGCATGATGTCGCACGCGCGGTCGGCGATGCCCATGAGGCGTTCGCTGGGATCGTTGGGGCCGGACACGCCGGGCGTGGTGCCTTGCAGGATTTGCAGATTCGTTCCCTGCGGAAACGCGCCCCATGACGCGGTGCCCATGTTGCGGAGGGCGGCGGTGATGGCGTCTATCTCGGCCTGGGTGGCGGTCGTCGGGTAGTTGGCCCAGCGCAAGGGCGTCCCGAACAACTCCGCTTTCTGAACCAGCCATTCCCAACCGAGCATGTGACCGAGCCAAAGCGGAGCGAGGGCGCGGAGCTGCGCAGCTTCGCCGAGCGCGCCGGACTTGGATTGGAAAACACCGGTCAGGAATTTGCCGGGGTGTTTCGCGAAGGGCGTGAGCGTGGAAAACGCGGCGGGGTCGAGGCGGAGCGCGAGCGTGCCGTCGGTGGCGATGCCGAGGTAACGGGACGGGACGCGGCGGAAGCCGACCGGGACAACGTAGCCGGTGCTATCGGTGGCCCAGTCGATCTCGACGACGGAGAGGCCACGGGCAACGGCGTCCATGAGTTCGTAAACGCCGGAGCCAAGCGGGGCGCGAGTGGTGTCCACGTAGCCGCGTTGGAGGTGGAGCGCGGATTCGACGAAGGCGGCTTTCTCCTGTGCGGACGCGGAGGGTTTTCCGTTCTTCGGGGTGAAGGGCTGCACGTTCAGCGGCAGCTTGCGGATAGCGTTCTTGATCTTCTGGAGATTGGCACGGAGGCGCGGCCAGGTGTCCTCCATCAGGTTGAAAAGATCACTCTGCGCGGCGAGGTCGCCACGGGCGCCGGCGTCGAGCAATGCGCCGACGGCATCGGGCGAAAGGCAGCGTCCAAAAAGCTGCGGCTCGAAGTCGCGGGCGGACGAACGAATGACGGGCGCGGCGAGTTTGGCGGGAGACGGTGAATCACTCATGCCGTGGGTTCCGTGTCATCGCGCCCACGCGCCGCGAAAGCGGGTGAGCGCGGGCCGATGGCGGGCGTTCATGCCAGTCGGCACGCGGGTTGAGGCGAAGGCTCCCCACCCAGCGCCGGGGTTACGCTGGGCGGCGTGGATCGCGAGGGCGAGCGCGGTGGAGCGGTCGGCGTGACCATCAGCGGTGCGAGCGGCGGCGTAGCGGATGGTGCCACCGGGGCTGACGATGCGTTGCATGCTGCCGAGGTCGTCACGGATGACGGCGGCGGCGGGCAGCAAGACGGTGCGCGCCTGCATGGTTTTCTTGAGCCGCTCGAACAACTCGCGTTTGCGGTCGCCGGTGAAGGTGACGCCCTCCAAGCGGGTTTCATCCAAGGCGGCGGCAAGGTGTTCGCTCACCGGCCCGCCGATGCCGGTCGCGTCGAAGGCGGTGAACGCCGCGGCCATGACGCGCGGGGCGAGGATGGCCTCTTGCTGCGGGAACGGGATGCGGTCGAGAACCAGCACCTCGCGGGTGATGAGCGACCCGCCGGTCAAACGTTCCAACGTCCAGGCGACGGTGAGGTCGCGTTTGCGGCCAACGTCGATGCCGACGAAGAGCGCGGGACGGATGCGTGACTCGCGCGAAAACAATTCTTCGGGCGCGTCGAGGGTGGCGTCGTCGGACTCGCAGGCGCGGACAAGATCGGCCGGGAACACCTGAGACGAGTGCTCCATGAACTGGCACTCGAACTCCTGCGCCCAACCGTCGGGATCGGCGAGATTAGCCCGGAGTTCCTCGATGTTGAGCGCAAGGCCGCTCGCGACGGCGTCGTAAACTGTGGTCTTGTGGCGGGAGAAGGCCGGGGCGTGTTCCCAGAGGTCGAAATACTTGTTGTTGCGACCGGCAGGCGTGGAGATGACGCGCAGCTTCAATGCACCGCGCAGCGGGTTGGAAATGATCGGATAGACCGCGCGCCAGATTTCCTCGGGGTTTTCATGGAAAGCGAACTCGTCGAGGACGAGGTTGGCGGAGTAACCGCGTGCGGTGGCGGGGTTCGCCGGGAGCGCGAGGACGCGGGCACCGTTGGGAAAACGAAGCTGCGACTTCTGCACCTCGGGCCGGTATTCCTTGCCGGTGGAGTAGCTGATGGCGTCGCAGAAGATGGACGCGGCACGTTGCACCTTATCCATGAACTCAAGGGCCTGCCGCTCTCCGGCGCTGAGGATCACCCAGTCGCCACCGGTTTCGAGCGCATCGGCGACGACCTCGAATGACGCGGCGAGAGAGCCGCCGATCTGACGGGATTTGAGCCAGATTTTGAAGCGGGCTTCGTCCTGCACCCATGCTCGTTGATAGGGCAGCAGCAGATCCAGCGGCGTTACTTTGAGCTTCTTGCTCATGGCTTCACGTCCTTGGCAGGAGTCGGAGGCTCAATGGCCCCGAGACGCGAACGCCATTCGCGCATGATGTCCTTTTCGCGGTCGGCGGTGATGTTAACCTGGGTGGCGACAACGGTGGTCGGCTGGTCGCGGTAAACGTCAGGCTTATGGGCCTTCAGGAAAAAAATGAGGCAGGCGTCGGAGTAGCGTTTGCGCTCGCCGCATAGCTGGCCCTTCGCGTCGAAGACGGGTTCGCTCCAACCGTCGATGCCACGGCGTTTCAGCTCCAGCTCGGCATCCTCGATGCGAGACGCGTTCCGCACGCGGTCGCGTTCGAGCTGTGCAGATTGAAGCACCGGCACGAGATCCGGCTGGCGCTGCAAGTGGCGGTAGAATGTGGAGTGGTCGATGCCTTGCTTCTCGATGGCGGTCGCGGTCGGTGCGCCGTCGCGGATGTCGGCTACGACTCGCTCGAATAAGGCCGTGCTGAACTTGGACAGCCGGCCGGGTTTGTCGGACTTGGGAACCGTGATGGGCATTCCCAAGGCCCAAGTGTCAACGAACGCGCGCGGGCGAACTTGGCGACGGCTTAAAACGCGCGTAGGGCAAACCGTGTCGATGCACTGAACCGTGTCGGTGGTTCTCGGCACCCGACCCTGTCGGCAGTGAACCACGTTGTCGCAGATCAACGTGGTTCACGCGGTGACGAGTGGGTTGTGATTCACCGACCTGGTTTGCCGTGTCGATGCGCTCGTGGATTGGATGACCGGGTCGGCGACCTGGTTGCGGCAGGTCGATGAACCTGCGGTCTATCGACAGGGTTGGGGCTGATGACGGGCGGAGCGAAGCGGAGCCCGTTGCAACGAGAGGGCGGCAACCCTGCCGCCGCCGAGGCGCAGGAGGGCCGACGCGCGGCTCGGCGCGCCCGGCCCGACGAAGGCGGAGCACGTCGGCCGCTGGCTTGGCGCGAAGCGCGCGGGCGACTGGGCGGAGCAGCGCGCCAGCGGCGCGCAAAGCCCGCCGGTCGGCCAGCGAAGCGATGCCGACAGGGACGGGCGGGGCCACCGCCCTGTCTGGGCGGCGGGGGGAAGCTCCCCAGTGAACGAGCGAAGCGAGAGAACGATGGGGGCGCCTGGCGACGGCAGAAACACCGATGGCTTGTGAGCGATGTGGCAGCGGGGACAAGGCACCGCCAAAGGACGGCCCGGGCGGGGGCGGGGGCGGGGGTCCTATATTTATTGGCGCAGCAGCGCCGCTAGAATCTTCGTTGTGGGCGGCGAAGCCGCAGTGACCTTGATGGGCGCGCGCTGACTGAAACCGCCCGAAGAGAGCCCCGAGGGTGGAGCGTATAATGCGACATTATGACCACATGCCGGAGGCTCGGCGTAGGTTGGTGCCGACATGGCGGAATACTTGGACGACAGGGCGAAAAAGCACCCATTGGCCATAATGTCCCTTTATACGCGGAACCCATGCAGCCGATGTGACAGAGAAAGCCCGAGACGCGGGACGTGGACGGCTGGACACGACGTGGACGTGACACCGGAACGCCGTCGCAGTGCCTGCCGCCGTCGCCAGCGCGGGGCCTGGCGCAGCGGGTGCCGGGGCGAACGGAGGGCTTACGCATTGGGGGCGCGCATGGTCGTTGGGTCGTGAGTGAGCTTTGCGAACGAACCGCACACCGTTGTTGAGGGGCGTTGTTCCGCCCTGAGCATCAAAGCCCCCGGCGCATGAGGCGGAACCGAGCGAGCCCTGCGAGCGGGGGCCGGAGTCGTTGTGGCTCGGCGAGTCGGTGACCCGAGCCGAGCACCCGCTTTAGCGGGCGCGCAGCCGAGGGGCGACCGTCTCGCCGCGCTGGAATTGGTTTGGGGCGGGAGACGTTGTGAGCCGGACAGTCGAGCAGTCGGTGACGGTCGGGCGACTGGAATGGAGCGGAGTGCGGACGTGGAGCCGAAGGGGCGACGGCGACGCCGGGTCGGGGATCAGCCGCGTCGTCCGTAGCCCCGTTCGCGAAGCGAGACGGCGCGGTTCTCGGCTCGGCGAGATCCGCGACGGCAGGGGCGAAGGGCGTTGCGGCCCCCGACTGGGCGGAGTCGGCGCACCGTAGGCGGAACGGTAGCGCGGAGCGGAATGGAGGGAGGCTGAGCGGCACCGTCTGCGGGAGAATTGTCGAGAGGGTGACGCCGGAGCGCGTTAGCGGCGTTCGCCAAGGGAGCGGAGCGACCGCAGGCGTTGTGCATAGCGACCATCGGGAGCGGGAGGAGGAGGACAACGAGGCGTGTTGTTGGGGGGAGTGGCGAAGACGCGGGAGTGAGCGCGGGTATTGTCAGACGGCGAGGTCGTCGTGGAGCTTCTTGAACCAAGCGAGTTCGTTGCGGAGGAGACGGCGAGCTTGAGGTGACCATTTCGAGAGGGGTTCCTCATCAATGCGTTGATGGAACCAGCGGCGGAATTGATCGAGGCCACGAACGTAGTTGATCGTGGGGGTGTTGGCGTCGGGTTCGCGACGTTGGCGGGGCGAATCCGGCAAGACCCCCGTGGCCATGTAGGCTTGGCGGAGACCGGCGGCGTCTTCGAGGACGGTATCGGGCGCGTGCTTGGCGAGCTTCATGTAGCGGCGGGCGGTCGGGGCGGAGATGGCGGGACAGTGGGCGGCGAGCCAATCTTGCCAGGTGCCATGTGGGAGGGCGTCTTTCTGGAGATTGAGGAGCCGACCACATTCGAGGGCTCGGGCGACGGCTTGGCGGGCGTTGAGGGTAGCAGCTGCGGCGGTGGTGCTGGCCTCGGTGAAGGCGGCGTTGATCTCGGGGGCGAGATTGAGGGAGAGGGCGGAATCAGTGGACATGATGGGCGGTGGATTTGAGTTTGGAGAGGTGGTTGAGTCGGGACTTGCGATAGGACAGGCGGGCGCGTTTTGAACGCATCCCCCGTGAGGGAGGCAGGGCGAAGGTCTGCGACCATTGAACGACGAGGCGGGAAAACGCGGCGCGGGTGACGCCGTGGCGCTTCGCGAGGGCGGTCTCGCTCAAGCCTTCGATACCCATCAAGCCGGAGGCGAAACAGGCGGCGTCGAAGGCGAGGAGCGGGTTGGGGTGGGCGCGGATGCGGGCACAGAACGAGGCGAGGATGTCGGCGGCTGAGATATAGCCCCCGGTGGTCGGGGTGGAGTCGGTGGGCGGGGTGGTGGACTGGGCGGAGGCAACCGCTAGCTCGTCGTCCTCTTCGACCTGGATGTTCGGAGGGATAACCGAGGACGCGGTCAACTCCATCACGGTCGTGTCGTCGTGCTGGGAGGTGTGGCGCTTGGTGTCGGGCTCCCCGAGACCTTGGGCGGCGAGGCGGGCGCGTTCATCTGGCGGGAGGGTGGCGAGCCAGTCGCGGTAGGCGGTGGCGTATTCGGCATCGCGAGCGTCCTGGAGATCGGCGGCGGAGAGACGCGGTTTCATGGCTGGGCCCCCTCTCGCCGATAAGGTTTTGAAAACCAGTCCAACCCCAACCCCACCACCCCAGCCCCCATATATAGGGGGCGTGGGGTTTGGGGTAGCAGAGCTGGGCGAACCCCACTTGGGGCCAAATTGGGGTGAATCTGGGGTTTGGGGTTCATGACTGGCCTTTCTCGTAAAACCCCATCGGGCATTTGGTTATGACCCCGACCTGAAGCATCGCCTCAATCTTGTTGTCCCCGGTGCTCTTGGCCCAACCCCGCGCGGCCATGATGGCATCGCGCAATTCGACCCATTTCAGGCGCGGCTTATCGCCGAAAACCTCATCGGCGAGGGTGCCGAGTTCGATGCGCTTACGGTCTTCGGCGGTGGTGGCCTTGGACTGCGTGAGCAGGTGCATGCAGGCCTCCGTGTCCCACGAAAAGCGCGGGGCTTTATCTTCGCTGATTTCTTGGCGGCGGGCGGGTTTGCAGGAGATCGAGATGGTCTCCCCGTCCTTGCGGAGAACCAGGACGGACTCCGATTTGCGCTCGATCTGGCTGCCGAGGTGGCCTCGCGTCTTCTCCCCACCGGGGTTGTGGTGGAGGGCGGTGACGATCACGCAGCTGGTCTCGGTGGCGAGTTGGTGAAGCTCGGCGACGAGACCGCAGGCCTCGGCCAGGTCGTTCACGTCGAATACCAAGTCGGCGACACCGTCGATGAAGAGCGAGTGAAGCCCCCCGCTGGCGGCGGCCTTGCGAGCCATCGCACCGATGGCGGCGCGGCGTTCGGACGGGTCTAGCAAGGTGAGTGAATAACTGGAAAACCAAGTCGGCGGCGTGGTGAGGTCGGCGCGGTGAAGCGCGCGCATCATCATGTGGTAATGGTCGCCGCGGCTCTGCTCTGTGTCGTAGTGGAGGACGGCCTTGCCGTCGGGATTGCTGCCGTCGATGGCGAGGTAGTCCCGCCCCTCCGCGCCCATCATCGAGGCGATCATCGCGGAGATGACGGAGGATTTACCGGACTTAACGGCGGCGGCTATGGTGATGAGATTGCCAGAGTGCGCGACCTCTACCCCGGCGAGTTTGAACGCCCACGGTTCGACGGGCGGCGGATTAGCCGGGTCGAAGCGGGTGGACTCGACGCGGGCAACCAGCTTCTCTGGAAACGGGATGGCGGCGGGTGCGTCGGTGGCCTCCCCGGGGATGGGAATGGCGGAGGGAGATACGCCGTGCGGGTCGGGCGCAGGGCTGTCGGAGTAGGATTTCACCGGCATGACGAGTCCTCCTTGGGTAGGCCCTCGAAAATATCGGTTGGGCAGTTGAGGGATTCCGCGTCGGTGGCGGCGAGGAGGTCGGCGAGATCCTTGTGGGGAGCGTCGAGCGCGAAGCCGTCCACCGTGGCCCCGGCCTGCTTGAGCTGGGATGCCCAGCGCTGGCCAGCATCGGAACCGGCGTCGTCGGTGTGCTCGAAGATGCGGACGTGGCGGCCGGTGAAGAACGGCAGGGCGTCGGGATGAAGAGAGGCGGAGGCACCGGGGACGCAGACGACGGCGACGGATGCGGCGCGGTCGGCGAGCCAAGCGAGGGTGTGCGCGGCGAGGAAGTCCGGGCCTCCCTCACAGAAGAGGACGAGGCGACGGTCGCCGATGTCGGCGGCACCAATGGGCCAACCGGCGATGCTGCCGCCAATCGTCCAAGCCTTCGCGCTGCACCAAGTCCACGGCTGGGCGTCCATGCGACGGACTTGGATGGAGCGATGGGCGGAATCGGTGATCGCCCAGGCCGGACGGGAAACCCCGTCGTCGGTCATGGTGCAGCGGTGGAGGAGACCGCGCTGGGTGGCGATTTCGAGACCGGCGAAAACCGGCCAACCACGCACGCGCTGAATCTCTGCGAGGTCGCCGACTGAGGGGACGGTGAAGGCGGGGATGCGGAGCGGCTTCTTAGCCTCCTTCTGCCGGACGGGTTGCGCCGGGGTGAGCGCGGCGATGCGGATTAGCTCACGGGCGGCGTCGCCCAGGGAGCATTTCTTGGCGCGGGCGACGAAGGCAACCACGTCGCCGGAGTCGTTGGTGGCGAAGTCGTGAAAGACCTTGCCGTCGTCGCTGATGGAGAACGAGGCGCGCCGATCCTCACGGAAGGGCGAGCGGCAAATCTTCTTGGGGGCACCGGGCAGGCCGAGGGCGTGCCAGAGGACGAAGATGCTGAGGTGTTCCTTGGCCCGGTCGAGGGGCGAGGGAGCGGAATTGGGAGGCGTCGGAGGCATGATGGACGCAGGTGGCCCTCGTGCGCTGCGGCGTCGTGCCGTTGCATCGCGATGGACTTGTCTGCCTCCAGCCCGCGCTACTTTTTCGGTAGCACCCGCTACTTTTTTGGTAGCGGACTAATTTTTTGGAAACACGACCTTCCACACCTCACCTCGCGGCGGGGAGTAGGTCATCGACTGACCGAGGGTAAGATGCTCGCGGAGATGTCTCCCGATGGTCGGCCGCTCATCCTCGATGATGTCCAGAACGGCGTTGATCTGCTTGCTGACGTTTTTGCGCGCTTTCTCGGCCGCACCGGTGACACGCGGGCGATTGTCGCGGCCTGAAATCTGCGTCGAGCTGGGCAGAAACTTGGCGATGTCAGCCCGAGCTTCACGTTCACTGGCGGTGTCACCGGTGCGTATTGCCTCCGCAAGCTGGAGACGTAACGGGGCCAGTGTTCGGCGAAGCCTGGCTAAGTCCGAACCGGAGGCGGCAGGGAGTGGCATCTCCATCGTCTCAGATATCTCCGTGCCGTCTTCGGGGTGGGCCGGCAGCTGGTGTAAGGGAGTCGTGCGGCGTCCTGCTTGGATTTCAAGGGGTGTCCATGAAGCCGTCGGATCGTTGAGCAACCGCGCGAGGTGAATCACACCTGTTCGGCTTTTTATGGTGAGTTCATCGCCAAGAAAATGGATACGCCACGACGCGCCCTCACAAATAAGACCATAGTCCGGAACCTTGGGAGCGGCGATGCCAACCAACTCCTGCGGCCAACGGATCGCGAGAGATGCGGGATCCAGATCAGCCACGAAAACACCTGTGGCAGTGAGGGATGAAATCGTTGCTGCTGGCAGTTCAGGCCAAATCGGGAAAACGACGACGTGTTGAGTGTGCGAGTCGTCTTGAGAAAGCGTGGCCAGGCAGCCGGCAGCGGCATCAGGTGAACCAAGGGCAACCGCGATCCAGACCGAGACGACACCACCGGACATGGATTTCCGGCCGATGAAGTGAAGTGCGGCGGCTGGTGCCGCGTTGGAAGTGCGGCCGTCGATGGCGGTCGCTGTCCGGAGATAAGCGACCAGACGGGGCACAACGACACGGAACGTGGTTAGGTCATCGCGATCAAGTCGCTGGGGAGTCGGAAACTCTTCTGAAGTGTCGAAGCCGTAATAAGCGTCTCCGATTTTTTTAACGGCGAGCGTGCGGCGCGTGACCTCGATCTCTTCGGGAGTATCGGCCTCGGCGAGCACGCCCGCGGTGATGAGTGGACGCCAAAGCGGCTCCGCGTGAATGCTGATTTCGCGAAGAGAGAGCGTCGGCGCCGGGGTGGCGTCGAGACGCGCGAGCAACAGTTGGTGGACGGGGTTAATCAACGAGAAGCTGCCAGCGACGGAGGTAGGCGAAAACCTCGGTCACATGGGTCGCGCGACTGAAGCTAAGCGAGTTCGTGTGCGTGAGGGTGACGCGTTTGGCCCGTGTTCCCCTGGCGAAAGAGATAGAGATTACGGCCGACTTGATCTCGGCACCCGCCACGGCTTGCGTCATCTGGTTCATGGCCAGCGTGGAGAAAGCGTCTCTCGACCTGACCGAGAAAGACGGACTGTGAAGCTGCGGGAGTTTAAACGTAAGCTCCTTGAGCGTGACATAGTGTCCGTCGTCGGCGGAAAAGGCGAAACCCGGCTCGCGCAGTTTCTCCAGGTTGATGGCGACCTCGGAATTGGTGCCCGAGAAAAAAGCCTCGTCGTTGAAAAACGAGGTCGCGAACGCGACGCGCATGAGGTCGCGCTCCTTCTGGATTGGCGTCTCGATTTCCAGGCGACCGGTGTCGCCGTAGTAGGCGATAAAATCCTGACGCACCGGACGGTATTTCCGGGAGGTCAACGTGGTGGTCGTCCCCTGTTGCTTGATCTCAAGTTCAGCCGTCACACGGCGCTCGTGGTAAACGATGAAGTTGTGCGCGGTGCCATCGGTGAAATGTTTGATGACGATCTTGTCGCTGCCTTTCCGCGTGGCGAAATACTCGCCGAGCTTCGCCCGGAACAATGCCAAGGGAGGCGCGACGTCCTGAATCTGGCGTGGCGAGCTACCCTTGTAGGTGACGAACTTGTCCACCTGGGATGCGAACAGCATATCGCACGCGAGGGCGAAGGTGCTTGGGTCTTCGATCTGCAAGCGTAGCGCCAAAACCTCTTTGGACGCATCGTGCAGGCCGGGCAGTTCAAGCTGGTTTAACTCAATCGCCTCATTGAGCAGCTCGTGACCCTGCTTGTTGCAGAAATCGTAGGCTTGGTAGAGGCCATCGACCATGTCCTCGAATGCACTGTCATTGGGAGGCGGTGCCTTGAGGTATTCCTTGAAGGACTCGGTCGTGAGTGGATCCGGGCAGACCAGCGTGGGCCAGCGCGCGAGGTGAGCCGCAAGCACGGCTTCGTGCTCGGCGAATTTGTCGATGAATCGGTCAGCGTTGAATATACGGTGCTTCAGAACGGCCATTGCGGAGGATAAGGTTAACTGACGGTTAACGGTTATCGTCAGCGAGTTTCCTCGGGGTAATGGCAGACGAAGCAGAACGATGAAGCATCCTGCCGAGGAAGCATTTGCAGCACGATTGCGCGGTCTGGCAATCGGTAACTTACGAAAGTGCGACAAAACCGCGCACGTGATCGTTTTGATCAGCCGCGCGCCGGAATCTTGAGCTTGGTGCGAATGTGAATGCCGACCTCGGCGGCGTCGTAATAGACGAAGTGACCGACGCGGTGATGAGGAATGCGGCGGAGTTTCGTCCACTCGCGAAGGGTGCGGATCGAGGGCTCTCGACCGGCTGGAAAGATGCCGGAGGCGCGGAGGCCGACGATGTCGGTGAGCTGGGAGCTGAGGCAGGGAGCGGAATCAGAGAGAGGAATCATGCACCGGGGTGGTGTCATGGGCGGCAGTCGCGGCGGGAATATGGGCACGAAAAAGCCCGCGCCGGTGAGGCGCGGGCTCGTGCTGGCCGGGGGCGATCAGCTCGCGACCGCCAACGGTTCGGCCTGCGAGGGGAACGCCAGCGGCTCGGCCGGTGCGGGTCGTTCGGCGGAGGGCGCGGCCTGCGCTGGCAGTATCGAGAAGAAGCTCTCGGCCTCCTCCTTGGTTTTCAAGTCGAGGTAGTGCTTGCGGATGATGCTCTCGGAGTTGCCGGCCTGCAAAGCGGCCTCGCCCATCGAGCGGAATTTGCCGACGTGCATCGAAATGAACGTGTGGCGCATGATGTCGTGGGAGAGGTCGAACACCTTGGCGACGGCGGCGCGGGTGTGTTGTAGGTTCGCCGGAATGATCGGGAAGCGGTCGAGCGGGTAGGCTTTCAGCCAGGCCGCAAGGTTGGGCTGAATGGCGACGCTGCGCTTCATGCGGACCTTAGAGACCTCGGGTTCGATCATGATGACGCCGGTATCGAGGCGGACATGATCGGGCTTGAGCTTGAGGATTTCGCCATGCCGCACGCACGGGCGGATGCCTGCGAACAGGGCGAGGGCGAAGAACGGGACGAGGCTGCCGCCGTCGATCTGTTCGACGTGGTGCATGAGCTTCTCTGCCTGCTCGGCGCTCAGGGTCTTGGCGGAGCCGCGACGATGAGCGATGCGGTGATGAGGGATTTTCTCGACCGGATTGGCGGCGACCCAGTCTTTCTGGAACGCGAATTTGAAGAAGGTGTGGAGGATGCCGCGCCGGTTGTTGATGGTCTTCGGGCAAGCGTTGCCGCGCTGGCAATGCGCGGTGAGCTGCTGGGTGGTCAACTGAGAGACGAGGATGGAGGGGAAGCGCTTTTTAAGGACGTCCAAATGGCGGCGGATGTGGTCGAGCTGGGAAATCGAAAGAAGCTTCTGGTCGTGCTCGCGCTGCTTGAAGGCGAGGTAAGTCGTGACGGCATCGGCCAAGCTCTGTTCGCGATCTGGGGCGCGGTAGTTGGCTAAAGCAAAATCGAGGTAGAACGAAAGCGACTTGGGCGCGTCGGCGAGGCGGCGGAAAGCGGCCTCGGCCTCGCGAAGCTGGTCGTCGTTTAGGAACGTGGAGGCGGCGCGGACGTTGCTCGCGGCCTGCGCGGCCTTGGCTACAAGGGCGGCTTTTTCGGCGCCGGCCTCTTCGCGGGATTTGAAGTTCTTACGGACACGGAGGCCATGGAGCCAGCCGGAGACTCGCCAAGAAATGACCCCGTTACGGTTCTCGTATCGGGTGAGGTCGAATGTGCTGTCGGACATGTTAGGTTGCCATGTCTTGTGGCAACCTAGGCGGCGTTTTTTCCTCTTCAGAGGTAAAAACTGGCGGAGAGGGGGGGATTCGAACCCCCGGTAGGCTGTTACACCTACGGCGCTTTAGCAAAGCGCTGCTTTCGACCACTCAGCCACCTCTCCGGAAAACAGAAGCGAGAAAGCAAAGGCGCGTGAGGCAAAGTGCAAGGCCTTTCTTACCCGGTTTTACCAGCGGCTTTTCTCCTTGGGTGAACCCCCGCTCGCGAAGTCCCGCAGATGAAGGTGTCACGCGCACAAAGTATCACCCTCCTCTTCACGACTCGTCTTCGTCGTCGACCGGGCGCTCCAGCTCATCGCGGCACTCGTTCATCACCCGGAGCCAGATTTCACGGAGGTCAAACAGGCGGGGCAGGGCGTCTTCGCGGTAAAACACCACAGCCGGGAACTTGGCCACGGAGTTGGCGTTGAGGAGCGCAAACGTCCGGTTCAACTCGCCGAGTGCGCGTTTGAAGAGGCTGATCGCCATGGCGTAGTCGCCAAAATCAAGCGACTGAATCGCCAACATGGCCTGCTCTTCGCCGCGATAAATCGAGGCGTGCATGTCCACCGCGAGGGCTTGGGGAACTTTGGAACCGTTTGCGGCGATGCCCTCCCACCCACGCTTAAGGCTCAGGTAGATAGCCTTGGTGGAGATGAAAATCGGGTTTTTGTGGAGCGTGTAAGGCTCGTCTTTGCCGTCATCGGCACCGGGTGATTCCTGTTCGGCTTCCGAGGAACCGTCCCGCATGAGGTTTTCCGAAGCATCGGAGCTCCACGAGTCCTCGTCCCAGCCCATCAGGTGGGCGGTTTGGTCGATTCGGTCGTCGCTGCCTCGAAGCTGTTCGTAAAATGCGAGATAGCGGTGAATGACGTCGTCTTGCTCTCGTAGATACTTCTCCCAATCAAATTCATTCCAAGCGAGTTCTCCACGATCTTCCCACTCGTTTTCCGAGGGTCCGTCAGTTTCAAAGTTGCTCATTTGAGTGAGGTCCGAGGACCTTGTTTGGAAGGTGCGCCGGGGGGCATGGAATGCAATTAAAATTCTGTTTTTCCCTAGCCGGGCCTGAACGGATTGAAGACAACCCGGTGAAGCCTGCGAAACTCGATAAGCATCTCCTGCGCGAGAACGGTGGTCTCGTTGACTTTGTGGATTGAATCGTGGACGCGCCGTGCGCTAAGTAACGGTTTTATCCATGGCAGACGTGCATCACGAGACGGTTTATTTCTCAGGCCATGTGCAAGGCGTGGGTTTTCGTTATTCCACCCTGCAAGTGGCTAAGGAATTCGAGGTCACCGGTCGGGTGCAAAACCTGGCCGATGGTCGCGTGCAATTGGATATCGAGGGGAACAGCCAACAGGTGAACGCTTTCGTGGCCTCCGTCGAGGAGCGCATGCACGGTTACATCCGTCGGATCGAACGCAGTGGATTCTTGGGCCCCGCAACATTTCATGATTTCCGCATCCAATGACCCCACTCAACCCCGCCTCCGCGATTGAAATCACCGGTCTGACGAAGGACTTCTCGCTGAACCTCGGCGGCGTCAAGTTGCGCGCGGTGGAGAACCTCACGCTCGCGATTCCCGAGGGTCAGGTCTTTGGCTTGTTGGGGCCCAATGGCTCCGGTAAAAGCACGACGATCAAGATCATTCTCGGCCTGCTGGAACCCACGGTGGGTGAGTGCCAGGTCTTCGGCGTGCCGAGTGGGCGGGTCGAGTCGCGGTTGAATGTCGGCTACCTGCCCGAGGCCCCTTATTTCTACCGCTACCTTAGCGGAACCGAGCTTGTGCGGTTTTATGGGCGCATCTGCGGTGTGCCGCGCAAGCGTCTCGACGAGCGGGTGCGCGAGGTCATCGACTGGGTGGGCTTGAGCGGGGCGGCCAGTCGCCGTGTGGGCACGTATTCGAAGGGCATGCTACAGCGCATCGGTTTGGCGCAGGCGCTCGTTCATGATCCGCGACTCATCATCTTGGATGAACCCACCGCAGGCGTGGATCCGGTGGGCTCGGCGGAGATTTCCGAACTCATTTTAAAACTCAAAACACAGGGCAAAACCGTGCTCATCACCTCGCACCTCCTCGCGCAGATCGAGGACATCTGCGACCGCGTGGCTATTCTTGATCGCGGAAAACTGATTCTCGAAGGCGCGGTGAACGAGCTCGTCGGTTTAAGTGACCGTCAGTCGCTTATCGTGGACGCGCTGCCGCCGGCGGAGATCGAAGAGCTGCGCGATTGGTTGGCCTCGCGGGGGCACACCCTTAACGCCGTCGAGCAACCGCGCACGCGGCTCGATCAGTTGTTCCTGAGCAAAGTATCGCGTCCGCAAAAAGCAGGAGACTCCCCATGAGCACCGCCACCCCAATTACTCCGCTACGCTCGGTTCCGTTTTCCCTCGAACGGCTTACGATCGTGGCGGGCAATACGTTCCTTGAGGCGGTGCGCCAGAAGTTGTTCAACTTCCTGCTGCTGCTGGCCATCGCGCTGGTGGCGAGCGCCCAGCTTTTCCGCGAGTTTAACTTCGGGTCGTCGGAGCTTAAATTCATCTCTGACTTCGGTTTTGGCGCGATGGTTTTTTTCGGCTCCACGCTGACCATCGCCGCAACGGCGCAGCTGTTTTTTAGTGAAATCGAAAACCGCACGGCGCTCACCATTCTCGCGAAACCGATCTGGCGCACGGAGTTTATCTTCGGGAAATTCCTCGGTGTGTTCGCCGTTGTCGGCGTGTTCTGCGCGCTGACCACGTTGCTCCTGCTCGCCTTGCTCTATCATCGCGAGACCGCGCTCATGGCGGCCAACCCCGAGGCATTCGAATCCGGCCGGCTCATTCACTACGGCGACTTGGTTTTGTTGGGCGTGCTGCAATGGCTGAAGTTTGGCGTGCTGGCCGCGATCACGCTGCTGATCGCGAGCTTCTCGAATACCAATCTCTACACGGTCGTCATGGGTTTTTTCGTGCTGGTGATTTGTCATCTGCAATACCTCGCGCGCGACGCCTATGGCCAGGTCGCCGCGCTGCCGTTGCGCTTGCTCGTGCAGTTGCTCGGTTATGTGTTCCCGAATTTCCAATTGTTCAATCTAGCCGACCAGATCGGCATCGGCGCCGGGATCGACACGATGGTTTTCCTGAGGATCGCCGGATATGCGCTGATCTATATCGCGGTGATTGGTGGGTTGGCGGTTTACAGCTTCCGCAACCGTGAAATTTAACGCCGACGCCTTCCGTCCCGTGTGGACCACTCTGGTCGTGATCGCGCTCTTGGCGGTTACCGGAGCCGCGATCCGTCCGTTTGAAGAGCCTGCCTGGCAAGTGGTGCGTGCCCAGCAACCCGCGTTGAAACTGGACTCGTTGCAGGGTGCGCTGGGCCAGGGACTCACCGTCGGCCTGCTCGGCGGTTTCCGCGCCATCGTGGCCGATTTTTTTTGGATCAAGACCAATTCGGTGTGGGAGGACAACGACCTGCCCGCCACGCAGACGTTCATCAAGCTGGTGACCGCGATCGACCCGCGCCCGCTCTATTTTTGGCAAAACGGCTCGCGCATGATCGCCTACGACATGCCGAACTGGCGCATAACGGCCGCCGGCGGCTACGACATCGTGCCGCAAGTCGAGCAACGCCGGATCGACCAAGAGCAGGCCACGGTGGCGCTCACGTATCTCAATGAAGCCTTCGGTTACCACCCCGACTCGGCCCTGCTTCACGTCGAGATCGCCAATGTTTACCTGAACCGCCTCAAGGACAACGCCTCGGCTGCCGACGCTTACCGGAAGGCGGCGGAGCAACCGAATGCGCCTTATTATGCCGCCCGCATTTATGCGGAGTTGTTGCGTAAGTTGGGTCGCAACGACGAGGCCTATGCGTGGCTCAAGCAGCTCTACCAGACCCTGCCGAAAAGGGTCGATCCGGCCAAGGGGATCTCGGAGTTCCAAGTTGAGTCGGCCATGGCCCCCGTCGTGCTCGAACGGATTCGGGAGTTGGAGGGGGAATTGAATGTTACTCCATCGGAATCCTTTAAGCCCTGATTTCGGGTCGGTCATAGGAATTTATCTTGCGCGGGGTGGTTACATTTAAAAGGTCATCAGTTTACTTAACTAACTATGGCCGCCTCCACGCCCGACAACCTTCACCCCATCTTCGACCGCGTGTTGGGCCGGGCGGAGAAAGAGGCCAAGTTACGGCAACGCGGGGGGGTTATCTGGCTCTATGGTTTGTCCGGTTCGGGTAAGAGCACGCTGGCCGTCGCGTTGGAGCGACGCCTTCACGCCGAGGGAGTCACGACGCATCTGCTCGACGGCGACAACGTCCGCACCGGCCTCAACCGCGACCTCGGGTTCACCGACGCGGACCGCTCGGAAAACATCCGCCGCATCGCCGAGGTGGCCAAACTCTTCGTGCAGGCCGGCGTGGTGGTCATCGCCGCATTCATCACCCCGCAACGCGCTCATCGCCAGCTCGCGCGCTCGATCGTCGGGGCGGACGATTTTCTTGAGGTTTACGTGTCTGCCTCCTTCGACACCTGCGCGGTTCGCGACCCAAAAGGCCTCTATGCCAAGGCGCGCGCGGGCGGCGTCCAGCAGTTCACCGGGCGCGACTCGTCGTTTGAGCCGCCCGCCGCCGAAGATCGCGACGCGTTGATCATCGACACCGAAGCGGGCCCGGCCGACACCTCGCTCGCGCAGCTGCACTCCGCCGTCATCCCTCGCATCACTTTCCCGTAAAACCGTAATGAGTTCCTACAATCTCACGCATCTCGCCCAGCTCGAACACGAGGCCATTTTCATCATGCGCGAAGTCGCCGCGCAATTCGAGCGGCCCGCCCTGCTGTTCTCGGGTGGCAAAGACTCCATCGTGATGGTGCGCCTTGCCCAAAAGGCGTTCGCGCCCGCCAAGATCCCGTTCCCGCTCGTCCACATCGACACCGGCCACAACTTCGAGGAGACGATCACCTTCCGCGAATGGCTCGCCAAGGACACCGGGAGCAGGCTTATTGTGCGCTAAGTCGCCGACTCCATCAAGGCCGGCCGCGCTCAAGAAGAGAAAGGCCCGAACCCGTCGCGCAACGGCCTCCAGACCATCACGCTGCTCGATACCATTGAAGAGTTCCGCTACGACGCGTGCCTCGGTGGCGCCCGCCGCGACGAAGAAAAAGCCCGCGCCAAAGAACGCTTCTTCTCGCACCGCGACGAGTTCGGCCAATGGGACCCGAAGAACCAGCGCCCCGAGCTCTGGAATCTGTTCAACGGGCGCAAAAACGTAGGCGAACACTTCCGCGTATTCCCGCTCTCCAACTGGACCGAGATGGACGTGTGGCAATACATCGCCCGCGAGAAGCTCGACATCCCGTCGATCTACTTCACCCACCAGCGCGAGATCGTGAACCGCAACGGCGTGCTCCTTTCCAAATCGCCCTACATCACGCTCCTCGAAGGCGAGAAGTATGAAACGCGCACCGTGCGTTATCGCACCGTGGGCGACAGCACCTGCACCGGTGCGGTCGAGTCCACCGCCGCCGACCTAGGCGCGATCATCTTGGAAGTCGCCTCCGCCCGCCAGACGGAACGCGGCACCCGCGCCGACGACAAACGCTCCGAAACCGCCATGGAGGATCGCAAAAAGGCGGGTTATTTCTGAGCAGGTAGGAGCCCATTTATGGGCGATTCCGTTGCCGAACGCGTTTCCCCAACCATCGCCCATAAATGGGCTCCTACCTTTCGATCCTTCGCTTCCGATTCACTTTTTTCTTCCCGCCACATGAACGCTCCCGCCCACCAGCACACCGACCAGCACTACCTCGCCATGGACCTGCTCCGTTTCACCACGGCGGGCTCGGTAGACGACGGTAAATCCACGCTCATCGGACGTCTGCTCTACGACTCCAAGGCCATCTTCGAAGACCAACTCGAGGCCATCGAGCGCGCCACCGAACAACGCGGCGAGGATCACCTCAACCTCTCGCTCCTCACCGACGGCCTCCGTGCTGAACGCGAGCAGGGTATCACCATCGACGTGGCTTACCGCTACTTCGCCACGCCCCGCCGCAAGTTCATCGTGGCCGACACGCCCGGCCACATCCAATACACGCGCAACATGGTGACCGGCGCCTCCACCGCCAACCTCGCCATCATCCTGATCGACGCGCGCAAAGGCGTCATCGAGCAGACGTGCCGCCACTCCTTCATCGCGTCGCTCCTGCGCATCCCGCACGTCGTTGTCTGCGTAAACAAGATGGACCTCGTCGATTACTCCGAGGCCCGGTTCAACGAGATCGTCGCCGCCTACTCCGAGTTCGCATCGCGCCTGGAGATTCCCGACATCAAGTTCATACCCATTTCCGCGTTGCACGGCGACAACGTCGTCGATCGCTCCACCAACATGCCGTGGTATCAGGGCAGCGCGCTCCTCTACACGCTGGAAACCGTCTACATCGGCAGCGATGTGAACCACATCGACGCGCGTTTCCCGGTGCAGACCGTGATCCGCCCCAACAACGACGAACACCACGATTTCCGCGGCTTCGCGGGCCGCGTGGCCGGCGGTGTGTTTAAGCCCGGCGACGCCATCGTTTCCCAACCGTCCGGCCTCACCTCGCGCATCAAGTCCATTCACGGCCCGTCCGGTGATTTGGCCGAAGCCTTCGCACCGATGTCCGTCGTGATGACGCTCGAAGACGAGATCGACGTCTCCCGCGGCGACACGATCACCAAGGCCAACAACCCGCCCAACGTCACTCAGGACATCGAGGCGATGATCTGCTGGTTCTCGGACAAAAAACTCGTGCCGAACGGCAAATACATCATCCGCCACACCACGCGTGAGGCGAAATCCGTCATCAAAGCGGTCCGCTACAAGGTAAACATCAACACGCTGCACAAGGCCGAAGGCGACCTTGAGATCGGCATGAACGACATCGGCCGCATCGTGCTCCGCACGGCCGTGCCCTTGATCGCCGATGCCTACCAGCGCAACCGCAACACGGGCAGTTTCATTCTCGTCGACGAATTCAGCAATGCGACCGTCGCGGCCGGCATGATCCTTTGACACGAGCGCGTTTTCACACTTTGGTCGGCGTCACCCTTGAAACCAAGTGATTGTTAATTATTGGCTTCTGTTCATCGCCGTCGTCCTGCTCTGCTTTCCTCGCCAATGGTTGCGCAAGGGAGCGCGGACCTCCTCATCGTCGCGCTCGCGCAAGAAAAAGCGCGCGGTGATTGGTGATAACGATGTGATCGCGCAGGCCAAGGAGGAGCTTCTTAAGGTGCGTAACTGGGTTGATTTTTTCCGCTCAGGGGCGGCGGGGCTTGCGGTGGTCCACCTCTGTTTTGACCAGAGCCCGGAGGTGGCCGATGACGTGGGGCTGCAGATATTCCTCATCCAAATCGGAATTTTCCTGGTTGGCGTGCTGGTTCAGACCGTGCGACTCAGCCAAGGCGGATTGTCGTTTGTAGCCCCGGTTTTTTTCATGCTGGGTCTTAGCTTCGGATTGATCGGGTGGAAGGCCGCGTTGTTCGTGTGTGTGGCGGGATTTTTCCTCAACCGGGTGTTACCCGGCCCGGGCGTTTTCTTGTTTGTCTTCGCAGTGTTGGAGCTCGGTTTCGGCATGATGCTTCCGGGATCGCCCCTGGGCTTGGTCCTGCTCGCGGTTGGCCTGTCGATGACGCCGGCCCTTCTGAGCGGAGTAACCAAGCGTCAGCTGGTGTGGCTGAACAAGTCACAAACGAAGCCCATGTAAAATCCGGGATCGTGACCAATCCGCCCGCACCTTCGGCTTTGTCGGTTTGGATTGGCGCCGCCCGGCCCCGCACGCTGCCCGCCGCAGTCGCTCCGGTGCTGGCGGCCTCAGCGCTCGCGTGGCGCGACGGCGACTTCGTGGCCCCGGCGGCGTTGGCGTGCCTCGCGTTTGCCCTGCTGATTCAGATCGGGACTAATTTTGCCAACGATTACTACGACTTCCTTCAGGGCGCGGACACCGCTGAACGCGTCGGGCCGCGGCGTGCGGTCGCGTCGGGCTGGGTCACACCGGCGGTCATGAAGCGGGCGATGGTGGCCGTGTTCGCGCTGGCGTTCGCGGTCGGGCTCACGTTGCTCGGCTACGGCGGCTGGCCGCTGCTGGTGATCGGTGTCGCCAGTATCCTCTGCGGAATCGCCTACACCGGCGGGCCGTATCCGCTCGGTTATAACGGACTCGGGGACGTGTTCGTCTTGGTGTTTTTCGGGCTCGTGGCGGTGGGGGCGACTTACTTTGTGCAGACGGGCGTAGTCACGTCGGAGGCGTGGATCATCGGCGTGGGCGTGGGGGCGCTGGCAGCGAATATTTTGGTGGTAAATAATTATCGCGACGTGGAGACCGACGCGCGCGCGGGCAAGCGGACGCTGGTGGTGCGGTTTGGCCGGGCCTTTGCGCGAGTTCAGTTCGCGGCCGGCCATGTGCTCGCCTTGGGTGCGTTGGTCGCGGTGGGGGCGGGTGACTGGCATCCTGGCTTTGTGGTTGCGGGTGCGGGGGTCTGTGTCACCGCGGGTTGGATACAAGTGAAACGACTCTCGCGTGCGACCACGCCGGTTGAGCTCATCCGCCTTCTGGGTGCGACGGGGATGTATCTGGCGGTTTACGCCGGGGTGCTCGCGGTCGGGCTGATCTGGGGCTGATACCAGTGATGGCATGAAATGAGACTTTCGTCTGGTGTAGGCCCGACCGGTGGTCGGGCGGGTCCCAGAGACCTCGACCACCGGTCGGGGCGACATCGGGCCATGCTAAAGTCCCCTAACGGGGTGTAACTGGTATGAGGAAAGGCTCGCCCAGGGAGGCCGCCTGCTCGCAGGCGCGGTTCGGAGCGCGAGCAAGCTCGTTGCCTACCCACAAAAAAAACCCGCCCTGATCGGGGCGGGGTTGGAGTGAGGCTGAACGTGGCGGGGAGCGCCGTTCGGTGGGAGCGGATCAGAGCTTGTAGGGCAGCGGATACTTCGAGGTGAGCGTGGCGACGCCTTCCTTGGCGCACGCGATCGCTCCGGCTTCCAAGTCGGTGCCGATCGCCTTCAAGACGGTGTCCACGGCGGCGGCGATCGCATCCATATCGGCCTCGACGAAACCACGCGAAGTGATCGATGGTGTGCCGATGCGGATGCCCGACGCTTGGAACGGCGAGCGAGTCTCGAACGGCACGGTGTTTTTGTTCAGCGTGATGTGGGCGAGATCGAGCGTCTCCTGGGCCTTCTTGGCGGTGAGCTCCGGCAGGTTGTGGCGCAGATCGACGAGGAACAGGTGGTTGTCGGTGCCGCCGGAAACGAGCTTGTAACCACGAGAGACAAAGGCGGCCGCGAGGGCCTGGGAGTTTTTCACGACCTGCTGCGCGTAGGTCTTGAACTCGGGCTTGAGGCACTCCGCGAAGCACACGGCCTTGGCGGCGATCACATGCATGAGCGGGCCACCTTGATTGCCGGGGAACACAGCGGAATCGAGCGCCTTGGCGTGAACAGCCTTGGCGAGAATCAAGCCACCGCGAGGGCCGCGCAGGGTTTTGTGCGTGGTGGTCGTGACGAAGTCGGCGTGCGGGAAGGGCGAGGGGTGCACGCCGGCGGCGACGAGGCCGGCGATGTGTGCGATGTCGGCGAAGAGCAACGCGCCGACCGAGCGGGCGATCTCACCCATGCGGGCGAAGTCGATGATGCGGGAGTAGGCGGAGGCGCCGACCGTGATCATCTTGGGCTTCTCGCGCTCGGCGATGGCGGCGAGTTCGTCGTAGTCGATCAGGCCGGTGTCCTCGCGGACGCCGTATTGGACGAAGTTGTAGAGTTTGCCGGAGAAGTTGGCCGGATTTCCATGGGTGAGGTGACCGCCGTGGCTGAGATTCATGCCGAGGAGCTTGTCGCCGGGCGTGAGGCACGAAGCGTAGACAGCGGCGTTGGCTTGGGAGCCGGAGTGGGGCTGGACGTTGGCGTATTCGGCACCGAAGAGGGCCTTGGCGCGCTCGATGGCGAGGACCTCGACCTTGTCGACAAACTCGCAGCCGCCATACCAGCGCTTGGCGGGGTAACCCTCGGCGTATTTGTTGGTGAGCACGCTGCCTTGGGCCTCCATGACGGCCGGGTAGGTGAAGTTTTCCGAAGCGATGAGCTCGATATGGCTCTGCTGGCGACCGAACTCGGCGGCGATGGCCGAGTAGATTTCAGGATCAAGAGTGCGGAGCGGCGTGGCGTTGAGCGACATGGGTGAAAAGAGTAAGCGGTTATACCGAACGGCAAACCGTTCTGGCACAAATCGAAAAATGGACGCGGAACGACAATCTGTTTTGTCACCTATTTCTCGTTCTACTTCGTTAATCTCATGATGCAGCGAGGTAATGATCGGAAACATAGCCATAAAAAGGCGCAGAAAGCACAAAAGACCGGATCGTTTTTTGCGTCTTCTGCGCGTTTTGCGTCCAATTCTCCGGATCCTAGGCCGACTTGACCCTAACTAACAAAGTAGAACTAGGTGATAAATAGGCGCGGAGAGACGGCTTGTTGGTGGAATTTTGGATTTTCCCGCGCTTTGAAAACACGGTGGACGGTTGATCAGCCTTGGCCGAAGGACGAACGCCAAGTCTTGATCATCCCTCCGAGCTATGTGCTAGTTCGTTGAAATAAATCAAATTATGGCACGACAATCGCTTTAAGGAGATGAGATAAGCTTGCGACCTACTGAATTGAAATAGCCACCACGCCTAGATTTTAAACTCGTCTCGAACACAATGATAACGACCTTCCCGCGCCGTATTCTCCTCTGCTCGTTACGTCGTGCACTTTTATTTTCGAGAGCGGCCAGTAGCCTAATCGGGAAATGCGCAAGGTGCTTTGCGCTTGGCCTCATAGTGTTGAGTCCGGGCGCACTTTATGCGCAAGTTAAGCCGGTCGCTAAGCCGGAGGTGGTTCTGGCAAAGCAAACGAATGAGGCAATGAGTCAGAGCTTGGCTCATATTAAGGAAGCTCATGTTGGGGCGGCTGAGACTCAGATTTCGGCTATCAATGTTTCCCCTCGTAATACGGCTGAGTGGCATCTGGAGAATGCTACCAATTTTCTTCGTCTTGCTTTTACCGCCAAGGAAGAAGGCGATCAGGCGGCAGCCCAGCGGGCCGCTACGCGCGCTCTGCGCCACATCAACCTAGCTTCGAAGCTGGCCGGTGGTGACCCGGCTACGCTAAAACGCATCTCTGGCTTACGCGTGGTGCTGAGTGAGCGTTTTTTGTCTAATTCCACGGAGGCAGCGAAAGAGCGGGCCAGCGCCAGCAAAAATGAGAAAAAGTCGGATAAATCCCTCATTTCCAAATAATTCCACTATGCATCTTTGCGTTACGAATTATTGCCGTTTTCTGTTAGCGCTGTTTGTTTTGCATGTGGGCTTGAGTGTAACTGCCTGCGCCCAGACGTATGCCCAGGTTGGGCTGAGCGCCAGTTTCGAGGGTATGAGCGAGAGCGGTAGCGATGAACATGGCGGCGGATACTGGGTTATGTATCCAGAATTCTATGTTACGGTTGGGTATTCCCAGCCAATCGATTATACGGTCTCAAATGGCTCGTCCACGACAGGTTCAGCCGTGCTGCCGAGTATTCAGTTATTATCTTTGTCTGAGTTGCAGGGAGGGGCGCCTATTAATATTGCGGTATCTGGCTTTAATATCACTAAATACACGCTAAATTTTATATGTCCTGCAGGTCATCGTCTCTACGTAAAAACCGGCAATACGGAAGTTCAGACGAATCAAATAATCAGTGTGCAACCAGATCCGTCTTCCCCAGTCGGTGTTTACACCATAAAGCTAGTAGCAGACGCGACCACAGCTCAGCCTCCCTCGGTCCCCATTCCGAAACCTGTTGATTTCACGCTGTCTCGTGTCGGTAATTGGCAAAATACTATTAACTACGGAGTTGTAAACCAACCTGTCTACGGTGGTTACTGGACCGGTTACGTTTCGGCTGTGTTAAATGGTATAACACTAGGTCAAGCTGGCAGCGATATCTATGTTTATAAATCTGTAGCCGGACCTTTTACGCGCACCTTGACCCCTGGGACGGACTATCCGTTGAAGGTCGCACACGCAGATATAGAATCCGGAGAAGTTGCTTTTCCTTGGCCTGATGGTCACCACATCACAATTAATGGGGTCCCGCAAAACCGGATCACCTATGGCTATCGCGGTGCTACTTCAGGTTTTGTGGAGAATAACTACCAACTCAGGCTCGTTGTTGGTCCCGTTCAGCCACCACCACCTCCACCCCCGCCACCCCAACCGGTCTCCGGTCATGTCGTTAATGTGGGGATAAATTTCCAGGGTAACGGCACAGGCACTCCATCCCTGACCGCCTCGCTCAACGCCCTTCTTGTTTCAGGCAATACCGGCTATTCCCCCACCGTCCTTCAGCCGGGAAAAGCCTACGCACTCACCGTTGCGGGCTCCGGTATAACCTCCGGCGAGGTATTGTTTGTGCCGCCGGCCGGTTTTGATCTTTGGATTAATGGCGTTCCTACCACCCGGCTCGCCTTCGGCTCGACCGCTTTTCCCCCAGTTTACGATGTGCTCTTGTTGCCCAGAGGCGGCACTTTCACGGGACCAGTTGGCACCGCCTCATCATTGGCCGGCGGTTCGCTCGGCTGGGAGGTATCCCTCGGCTCGCTGCACAATGGCAACTCCGCCGGCTCCCTCATGATCGCTGATCACGGGATGGGCGCTTGGAACGTTTTTACCCCGCAGACCCTGAGCTATAATGCCACTTCATCGGAAGTCCGCATCCATCGCGACAACGCTGGTGCCATTCGGCAGATCCTCACTAACGAAGCATTGATCGATATCTATCCGCTGGATGACTCCAGTTTCGATATCCGCTTCTACCCGCCGGTTGCCCCCAACATAACAGGTTATCAAGTCCCCGTTGGGAGCTGGTTTGTATCCTACCGTGTAGCCAAAGACGGCTCTCCGACCAAACTTCGCATCACTAAAACCACAGCGGACCGCTCTGAGTGGACCACGCTTGAGCGCACCGGCACCTACCCCAACTTCACCTGGAATCGTGCAGACTGGACCCTCACCGGTGCCACCCCTCTCGTTCGAGAAACCCGCGTCTGGACCGGTAACGGCGGCGGCTATGACGAAGTTCAGAAACTCCTCAACGCAGATGACACCGTGGTTCGAGAGACTAACCACAGTTATCCCCGCCTGGCTTGGGGTATCGCGCCCAGCCAAAGCGTGTTGGGTGGCAACGCGCCCGATGCCATCACGCACATTAACCTCTACTATTCGGATGCAGCACAGGCCGACAAATACGGCCAACCCCGCTACACCGTCACGACTGGCGGCGGCTGGACGGGCTACGACTATAGCAACGCCGCCGACTCCTCCAACGGGCGCGGTCTCGGCACGGTCAAAACCACATTCACGCCTTTCGGTAATTCGCCCGCCGCCGATCCCGCCGGCAATCTACCGCCTGCCAACCAAGGCGTCGTCACCACCTACGACTACGGCCCCGATACGTTTGGCGATAACCGCCGCCTGATTTCGTCCGAGACCAAGGTCAACGGCGTCCTCACTGCCAACACCTCCATCGCCTACGTCACGTCTACGGCCAACGGCCAGCGGCTCCTCACCGCGACTCGCACCGATCGCAGTTCCGCGACCGAGACCCTCGTTTCCAGCACCACGGCCTACGATACGGCCAACGTGGATGCAGGCCCCAACCAACTTGCACAGCTCACCGACACCTTTTTCCGCGATCAAGTCCACGCCACCACCAGCCCGACAGGTGTGCGCGAGGCCTACATTCGCCAGCGTGGCAACTTAAGCGCCGACGGACTCACGTTTACTCCTAATGCCAGCGGTGCCAGCTCCCGCATCGGCGTCATCCGTGGCTTGTCCACCGCCACGACCGACTCTACCGCTCTGTCCAGCTACGAGGGCTACACGCTGGAAACCGTGCACGTGGTTCCGGCCAAGAGCACGCTGAGCTTTACCTACCGTGATGCCCAGGCCCGGGTTGTTCGCACCACCTCCGCCGTGCGGACCGCCTCAGGCTGGGCGGCCATCGACTGGACGGCGTATACCCACACAGTCGCTGGCCAGCTCAATTCCCGCACCACCAGTCGTGGTGAGGCGGAGTCGATGGACTACACCAGTCTGCTCCTCACCCGCTCTACTGACGCCGCCGGCACTGTGACCACCTACACCTACGACGCCGCCGGCCGGGTGAAAACCACCACGCGCCAAGGCGTTGCCGCCACCGCCGATTCCGCCGCCCAAGCCGACCTCACCACCGAGTTCACCTACGACGCCGCCGGCCAAATCCTCACGCAATCCACCTACGCCACCCCGACCGGCGAGCGCCTCACCACCACTCGCTTCTATGATCGCGTCGGTCGTCCGACTTCCGAGCAACCCTCGGGCTTGGGTGCTACCACCTACACCTACAATCCTGCCAACCGCACCCAGACGGTAACCACCCCCGACCTCGCCACTCGCACGCAAACCTCCTACGCCGACGGCCAAGTCTCCAGCGTGACGGGAACCGGGACCGTTTCTCAATACTTCACCTACGGAGTTGATCCCGACGGCCGCCGTTGGTCCCAAACCAATCACGCCTCCGCCACTTCTCCCCGTTGGGCGAAAACATGGACCGATTGGCTCGGCCGCACCGTGCGCACCGAGGCCCCGCCGTTTACCGGTGCAGTCAATCGCTTCTCTGCGCAGCAATACAGCGCACGCGGCCTCCTCTCGCGGCAGGAAGCCTCCGGTTCACATCCCACCCTCTACGAATACGATGCCTTTGGTCAGCCCTCCCGGAGCATCGTCGATTTCAATGGAAACGGAGTCGTCGACCTTGCCGGTCCCGACCGCATCACCGTGAAAGAGACCGAGTTTGTCCAAGCCGCCGCCGACTGGTGGTTTGCCTCCCGTGACTACAGTTACCTCGATTTCACCTCGACCCGCACGCTCGTCGGCCAGTCCGCCACCCGGCTGACCGGCTTCACCTCCGGACTCCGCGAAGAAGCGTGGAGTGAGGATGTCGAAGGCAACCGCAGCACCGTCAGGATCGCGGTCAATCCCGCCCTGCGCCAGATCCTTCGCACCACGACCGCGCCCGGTCTTGCCAATGCCTCGATCGAGGAATTGCGCAATGGTCTGCCGATCCGGTCCACCGCACCGGATGGGATCGTCGTGGTTTCCGGTTTCGATGCCCTCGGCCGGGCCAACACGTCCACCCACGTGCGCGCAGGCACCGTGCGCACCACGACGACGAGTTATAAACCGAGCACGACCTTGCCCTCCGCAGTCGTCGATCCCCTCGGTGTAGCAACAGCCGCCTACGATTACGATCTCCTGGGGCGCCCCGTATCCGTGCGAGACGCGGCGGGTCGCACCGTGCGTTCCGGCTACACCCCTCGCGGCGAATTGTCTCGGCAGTGGGGCGAGGCGACCTATCCGGTTTCGTTCGATTACAACGCCTACGGCGAACGCACGACCCTTCGCACGTATCAATCCGACGCCGGCAACCAATGGGCCGGAGCCACTTGGCCCGCCACCCCCGGTGGTGTGGTCAGCACCAGCACGTGGGACTACGCGCCCGCTACCGGCGGCCTCTCTCGGCAAATCGACGCCCAAGGCCGGGCGGTGGATTTCGACTACTACTTCGACGGGAAACTCATGACCCGCACGTGGGCTCGCACCATCCCCGGCGGCACCGCCCGCGTGAGCGCCACCTACACCTACGAGCCCAAAACCACCCAGCTCGCCCGCGTGGATTATAACGACGACACGCCCGATCTCGTTTATAGTAACTACACCCGCACCGGCGCTCCCCGCAACGTGACCGACGCCACGGGCACCCGCACCTTCGCCTACGACTCGGCGAAGCCGTGGCGCCTCGCCACCGAGACCCTCCCCGCGCTCTTTGGCAGCCGCACGCTGACGCCCGTCTACCAAACCGCCACCAGCACGGGCACTACCCAGCGCGGACTGCACACCCTTGCGACGGTCAACGGCGCGGTCTGGGGCTATCAACTCGGCACCGCCGCCAGCCCTGCGGCCGATCTCTCGGCCTACTACCCGATGACCAATACCGGCCGCCTTGCCGGCGTTGACTCCCAGAGCGGCGGAGCCGCCGCCGTGGAGTTTAACTACACCTACGCGCCCGATACCCGCTTGGTCGCCGGGCTCACCATGGGCAGCTTTGCCCAGACTCGCACCTACGACCTTCTCCGCGACCTGCCCACCGCGATCTCGTCGGCGTGGGGGACGACCACCCGTCTAAGCTTCACCACGACCTATAACCCCCTTCGCCAGCCTACCCGTCGCGAACAGGGCGGCTCGCTAACGGTCGCGGACTACGGCGACGTGCTCACGACCGACTACGCCTACGACGCACGGCAACAGCTCACCGCTGCCAACACCTATCTGGGCACGCAACCCGTCACCCCGGCGCCGGCTGCCCTCTTACCAGGCCGGGATTTTGGCTACGGCTACGATGCCATCGGCAACCGCACCCGCTCCACGGCGCGTGCCGCCGAGCCCGCCCTGCAATCGGATTACTCGGTCAATTCCCTCAACCAATACACGAGCCGCACCCAGTCCGGCGTCGCCTTCTCCGGCATCGCCAGCGCCGCCGCCCGCGTCGTTGTCGATGATAAACTGGCCCAGCGACAGGGTAAGTATTTCTGGGGTCATGCCAGCTTCACCGGCCCGGCTGCCAGCGTGCGCCCGATCAGCCTGGCGGCCGCTATCGCCAGCACCACGAGCGCGCCCGATCAGGCTCAACTCGACAATTCGCGCTTCGCTTTCTTTCCCGGCACTCCGGAGGCCTTTACCCATGACCTCGACGGCAACCTGACCGCCGACGGCACCTGGACCTACACCTACGACGCCGAGAACCGCCTTATCCGACAAGAGCAGAAGACGTGGACCATCGCCCCCCTGGCCCCCACCTCCAAACGCCTTGACTATACCTACGATTACCAAGGGCGGCGCGTGTCCAAAACCGTGCGCGAGCGCACGAGCAATGGTTGGATTTCGGTCAAAGAAACCCGCTTCATCTACCAAGGATGGAATCTCATCGCCGAAGTGGCCGGGACCAAGCCCGCCGGTTCCACCCTTCCCGATGCCGGCACGTTGCTGCGGAGTTACACCTGGGGTTTGGATCTCACCGGCAGTCTCACCGCTTCCGGTGGAGTCGGTGCCCTCGTCCAACTCAACGACCACGTGGCCGGGCAACGCTACCTCCCCGCCTACGACGGCAACGGCAACGTCATCACCCTCACCAATGCTGCCACCGGAGCCACCGCCGCGCAGTATGAATACTCGCCTTACGGAGAACTGCTTCGCGCCACTGGCACCGCCGCCAAGCTAAACCCATTCCGGTTCAGCACCAAATACACCGACGACGAAACCGGTTTGGTGTATTATGGGTATCGCTTCTACGACCCTCGCAATGGCCGTTTTATCAATCGTGATCCGATTGATATTGAGGGTGGGTATAATTTGTATGCGTTTGTAGAAAATAAGGCTAATTATGGATGGGATTATTTGGGGCTAAGTCCTGAGCAAGATGTAATAACGTTAGATCCCTGGGGAGTTGAAGATGTGATGCCCGTGATGCCAGGTGGCAGTGGGTTTAGCGGATTTGATATTTCGGGTTACGGATCGGGCGGAAATGGAGGCGGGGGTGGAGGCGGATCAGTAGGCAACGCATCCTTTGAGGTGCCAGCAAATGTCGGAGCCGTTTTGAAAAATGCCCTTTCAAAGCCCAAGTCGAATAGCCCAAAAGATGTGAATAAATGGCTTTCCGACCGCGCCAAAATGGGTATCCCCGTTACACCCAAGGAACTTGAAGAAGCCATCGATTTTGAACCCGGCAGCGATATTGCGTATGATTATATAGACGGAAACGGGGCTAGGCATCAAACAGGCATTACTGTATTGGAGAACTTTGCTGTCAATGGGAGGACTGTCGCCCCAAAGAGCACTCCGCCTACGAAAAGACTGTTTTTTGAATTAGATAAGGACAAGTCAACTTCCACGTATTCCGGTGCCCAAAGAGTAAATTTCAAAGAAATGAATGAAGTTTTGGATAAGCAGGCAGATGGGTCGGTTAACTCGATTATCATTAGTGGTCACTCTGGGCTAAGCGCAGACGATGGCATGTTGAGCGAGATGTATTTTAACGTGGCTAGTAAGCCTGTCGGTGATCGGCTTGCAAAGGATCCAGGCTTCTTGGCGGCTAAAAACATACTAAGAGTCGCTGCACAAAACGCGGAACTCATTACAATTTCATGTCATCAAGGCCCGGGCGTTGGAAACGCCTTCGTAAACGCAGGAAAAGATAAAGGCTTAAAAGCGATAAACTTTGATTCCAAGAACTATGTTTTTTGGAATTCCGACAAGCTTTATGCAACACCACACAAAGATAGTATGGTGGATCAAATGATGAGCGTATATCTCAGGGGACCTATATTCGATCCGGCCAAATGAAGCGAAAACTAATAATAATCCTCTCTGTAATTTCCATCCTCGTTGGGGTAGCTGCAACTTTACGATGGTCTTCTCAGTTTGGGCGAGACCTGAGCGTGGGCAATGATGCACATGTGCCATTTTTGATTCAGGGAGTTTACTATAAAAATTATCAGGCAAGATGGGAGTTGGGGGAGCGTGAGCGGGAGCTTTATGTTAATGTCGTCTCTGACATGCGAAAGGATCCGGAGTTGGCCAAGGTAGTGCACCAGTATGGTATTCAGCTAGAGCTTTGGGGTTATGGCCCTCAGGGCTTAATTGTTGAATTTGTATACGGAGGGAAAAAACACTCCCTTTATGACGACGGGCGAATCGAAAAATAACCAACGGATGAGCCGACGGGGTCAGGCCGTTAATTGTTAATTAAATACGGATGAGCCGACGGGGTCAGGCCGTTAATTGTTAATTAAATACGGGTCAGGCGAAAGGGAACGAGCCGACGGGGTCAGGCCGAGTATTGTTGTATTTGTAGGTCTCGAACCAAAAATTTATACCTGTATTAATCCACATAAAAATCAACTCACCGCAGCTGACACATTTTTTTAACTATATCGTTTACTTATGAAGCCACTCCTTAACACCGCCTTCGGTTTTGTTTTAGCCTCCACCCTCCATGCCCAATCTTTTGATGTAACTCCCACTGGGGTTGCCTATGGTAATAGCGGCACCCGCACCGAGTGGAAACACGACACCGGACAAATGGGTGGGCGTTCTGGTTTTTTTGAAACCTCCGCCCCCGCCCCTGCCGCCAATTGGTATCCCGGGGCGAGTGAGTGGCAGCATGTGATTGAGGCGCGCCACAGCAACACCGGCAACAATTTCGCTCTTCAAATTGCAGGCAGCTTCTTCGATCAGAATCTTTGGTTCCGGAAAACGTCTAATAATCCGAGCCAGCCATGGAGCAAGATTGTAACGCAAAGCCCGGCAGGTTCTGTGACTGTGAGCTCTGGCAATGGCGATGCTTTAAATATTTACAACCCTGCCGACAATGCGATTGCGCTTCAAACCACATTAGACGGTCAGCCGCTCAATGGTTACGGCGGGGATGTTCATAATAGGCTATTGCTTCAACCCATCACCGGTAATGTTGGCATTGGCACCTATGGCCCCACTCATAAACTAACCGTCAACGGACAGGTGAGGTCCAAAGGATTTATAACCGATACCAGTAACTGGTCCGACTACGTCTTTGCCGAAGATTATAAACTTACGTCGCTTCACGAGGTGGAGGCACATATCAAGGAGAAGCGGCACCTACCCGGCGTGCCTTCCGAAGCCGAAGTGGTGAGTAACGGCTTAGACTTGGGTAAAATGTCTGCTATACAAATGGCTAAAATTGAGGAACTTATGCTGCACGTAATCGCTTTGAATAAAAGCTTAGAGGCGCAGTCTAATCAAGTGAAAGCGCAAGCAGAGGAAATACGCTTGCTCAAGTCGGCACGAAATGGCCAGTAATGATGTATAACGGTGATTTTTGCTGTTTTAGGCGTGTATATAATTCATTGAATGCATGCGAGACCGAGGATACCGCGGGCAGTTTTGAGAATATTCTGATCCATTCAGGCACTGTTCAAACAATCAATCCGACCATTGAATCTCTCGTAGCCAACTTTATAAAAATGAAACCGTTTAAATACTCAATCTGCGCTCTGCTTGGTTTATTCTTGGCCAGTAGTTTACGGGCGGA
Organism: Rariglobus sp.; assembly: GCA_031412735.1. Taxonomy (GTDB): domain Bacteria; phylum Verrucomicrobiota; class Verrucomicrobiia; order Opitutales; family Opitutaceae; genus Rariglobus. The sequence continues at coordinate 54,893 of JANODO010000211.1, forward strand.
GCTGGATGTCGATGTGGTCGGGCTCACCGTTACGTCGGGCCAGAGCCGGGCCTATTGGGCGAGTTCCTCGGTCGAAACGCTGGGGGCGGTGGTGGTGAATTCGGGTGGCAATCTCAGTCTGCGCGCCGGGGAAATGATTTTTCTGCAACCGGGGTTTCGGGTCGATGCGGGCGGTGTTTTTAGCGCACGCATTTCCGCGTCGGCCTCTTACGATCCGGGCAATGTGTATGGCGGAACGTCACCCTGGGTTGATTGGTTAAGTCCCAGTCTTCTCTACGGAGCCCCCAATACGTTCGTGGGTCCGATGACGGTGGTGGTATCGAATTCGGCGGGAAGTTTGCTGACCAACGCGCCCGTCATGCTGACGGTGGAAAGCACGGACGGTTGGCTGGCGACCAACCCGCAGGGGACTGGGGCGGCCAAGTCGCTCTACCTTACAACCGCGTTTGATGGAACGGTATCTATCTACCTTAAAACCCCCGGCACTTCGGGAACGTCGGTCAAGGTGCGGGTGGTGGCGGGTGGGACCAGCTGGACGTTGGATGCTTATGCCTTCGCGCCCATCATCGTGCCGGATAACGACAACGACGGCCTTTCCAACGGCACGGAACTGGCGCTGGGCACCGACAGCACCGCCGCCGCCGCCACCCTCAGCACCGTCCCTGGCTTGCTGGTGTTTACCCCGTAAGGATTTCTATCGCTCACCGCACATGACAAATGGGGCTTGGGCGTATCCCGCCAGAAACGGGGCGGGTGGAGTGTATGGACGACGAACGGGTCCACACGGACGTGGACCCTACCCCGGGACGGTTACTCTTTCGCAGCCAGTTCCTTTAAGAACTCGATGAGCGTTGGGATGGCTTCAACCATTTCGTCCCGGCAGGCTTCGTATTCCGAAAGGGAACCGCCGTAGGGATCGCCGATTTCTTTGTCGGCGGCGCGGGGCATGAACTCGCGGAAGAGATAAACGTGACGCGGGACCGGATCGAAATGGAACTGGATCATCGCCCGGTGGCTCTCGGTCATGCAGAGGATGACCGTGGCCTCGTCGATGAGCTCGCGGTCGAGCGGGCGGCTCGAATGGGCTTTGATGTCGAGGCCGACTTTTTTAAGGGCGGTGACGGAGTTTTCGGAGACGCGATCGCCCTCGCGTGCGGCCACGCCGGCGGAGGAGACTGTCCAAGATTTCAGCGGCTCCGGCTGGGCGCTTAACGCATGGCGTAAGAGGGCCTCCGCCATCGGGCTGCGGCAGATATTGGCAGTGCAAACAGTAACGATTGTTCCGGGTTTGGCCATGCGAACGATGGGATGAAGGGATAGCGTTTGGCGGGAAATGCAATCCCTTGCTGAGACGGGTGCGGTCGGCTTTGCGCTGGAGGTAGGAGCCCGTTTACGGGCGATTGTTTTGGGCGCGTCCGCGAGGATGCGTCTGCTCGATGGTTCGCGCGCGCCGCTCATCGCCCATAAATGGGATCCTACATTTCGGAGCGGGTTAGTTCTACTTTGTTAGGCCGAAGGGCCGGGTCATTTTCCCGTAGGTAGGCTGCCTGCTTGCAGGCGCGGTTCGCAGCGCGAGCGAACTCGCGGCCTACGTATTCTGATCAGCTTAACAAAGTAGAATTAGGTAGTCCCGAGCCCCGGAGGAGTTAGCCACTGATGGAATCGCCCAACGGGGCGATTCTCTGGGAGTAGTTCCGGCCAATGGCCTCCACGCTTGAACGGAGGAGCAGCTGATGCCGCTGGGTAAAAACTTAACGGAGTAGGGCTAGAGCTTTTTCAGGATCAACAGGCCGCGGTGGATGTGCACGGCGCGTTGGAGCACGGCATCGACTTTGGCCGCCGCGGCAACCGAAGCGTCGGACTTCGTGGGTGACTCGGTGCTCGCAGCCGGTTCGGGCGTGGCGGACGGAGCGGACTCGGTGACGTCGACGGGGGCGGCGACGCCGGCGTGCTCACGAACCAAGGCGGACTCGTCGTAGCGCACTTTGTCAGCGTTTTCCCCAAGGAGTTTATCGGGTGGGGTGCCCGCCACCAGCGTATCGAAGGCGCGACGATCGGCCTCGGCGGAAATGGCGACGACGATGTCCGTTTTGAAATCGGGCGCGGCGTGTCCGATCGTCAGGCAGCGGGGCAGGCGGGTGAGTTGGCTGGTGACGCCGGCCGGGGTTTCGGGCGAGAGGAGCGCCAGAATCACGCGACGCTCGTTGGCGTTGCCAGGCTGGACGGCGGCGAGCAGGGGGGCGGCTGCGGCTTCGTCGGTGACATAACGAAGATCAAGGACGGTAGAGCCGGTTTCCGAGGTGACTTCGGCTCCGGGGCGCAGGTAGGCGAGGCCGGGAATTAATTCGGCGGCGGGGAGACTGCCGACCATCAAACCCACTAGCGAGATCCAGAGACGGAGGCGGTTCATCGTCGGTTGAGCTGCTTGGCACCGATGTCGCGGCGGTAGACTTTGCTGACGCATTCGATCTGCTCGCACGCGGCGTAGGCTGCATCGGCCGCGGCGCGCAGGGTCGGTCCCGTAGCGGTCACGCCGAGAACGCGTCCGCCGGCGGTGACGACTTCGCCGGTGGCGTTGCGAGCGGTGCCGGCGTGGATCATTTGGACGTGGGGAGGCAACTTGGCAGGGAAACGAATGACGTCACCTTTCGCGTAGGCATCGGGATAGCCTTTGGCGGCGATCACGACGCAGAGCGCGTGCTCGGGTTTGATGGCGAAACGCACGCCGGCGAGCGTGCCTTGGGCGGCGGCCCAGAGGAGGGCGAGGACGTCGGTATCCAGACGCGGAATGACGACCTGCGTCTCGGGATCGCCGAAGCGGGTGTTATATTCGAGCACGCTGGGGCCGCTCGGCGTGAGCATGATGCCGATGAAGAGTGTGCCACGGAAATCGATGCCCTCGGCGGCGATGGCGTCGACGGAGGGTTTGACGATGTCGCGTTCAATTTGTGCGAGGAGCGCGGGCGTGACCACCTCGGCGGGCGAATAGGTGCCCATGCCGCCGGTATTGGGGCCGGTATCGCCATCGCCGATACGTTTGTGGTCCTGCGACGTGGGTAGGATAATGTAATCGCGGCCCGAGGTGACGACGAGGATGGAGGTCTCTTCGCCAAACATGCAGTCTTCGACGAGGATCTGGCTGCCGGCGGAGCCGAACTTGTTGCCGGCGAGCATGTCGTGGACGGCGGCTTCGGCCTCGGCGAGCGACTGGGCGACGATCACGCCTTTGCCGGCGGCGAGACCGTCGGCTTTGATAACGATGGGCGCGCCGCGTTGGCGGATGTAGGCGAGGGCGGGTTCGACATCGGTGAAGATACCGGAGGCGGCGGTGGGGATGCCGTATTTGAGGAGGATTTTCTTGGTGAAAACCTTGGAGGCTTCGAGGCGGGCTCCGTCGGCTTTGGGGCCGTAGGCGGGGACGTTAATGGCGGCAAGGGCGTCCACAAGACCGAGGGAGAGCGGGACTTCGGGGCCGACGATGACGAAGTCGATTTGCTGGCTTTGGACGAGGGCGACGAGTCCGGGGATGTTATCGGCGGCGACGGGAAAGGTCGGGACTTCGGCAGCGATGCCGGCGTTGCCGGGGGCGGCGATCACGCGGGGGCAAGCGGGGGAGGCGAGGACGGCTTTGACCAGCGTGTGCTCGCGGCCGCCGGAGCCGACGATGAGCACGTTCTGGGGGAGTTGACTGGGAGCGGGAGACGCGGAAGACACGGCGGAGAAAGAGAACGAGGATGAGAACGAGAACGAGAACGATTTTCCAGGGCGGAGGGATTCGGAATCGCGAGCAAGCTCGCTCCCACGTCGGAAGTTCAGAGGACCTGCAGCGTCTTGCGGTAGAAGGCGACCACCTCGTCGGGGTCGTCGGTGAAGAGCATGTAGTCGAGCATCCAAGCGGGCGTGCGTTTGGTGCGCACCATCTCACGAAGCTGGCGGCGGAGGTCGGTCCAGTATTCGGAATTGAAGAACACGTAGGGCGTGCGCGGGCGGATGCCGAGTTTCAGGTTGCACAGCTCAATGCCGACCTCCTCCAGCGTGCCGACGCCGCCGACGTTGAAGATGCAAAAATCGGCGACTTCGAACCACTTTTGCCGGTAGTGGCGGGCGGTTTCCTGAAAGGTGTTAAAGAAGTCCACGCCGAGCTCGGGGGGCTGCGCTTCGAGTTCGAGAAAACACGCGCCGGTGAGCGCGCCCTTGGCCCGGGCTTGATCGGTCGCGAGACGCATGACGCCGCCGCCACCACCGGTGAGCACGCCGACGTTGGGGCCGATGAAGCCGGTGAGTTTATCGATGAGGCCGGAGATGCGTTCGGTGTCGGCCTGTTCCAGCCCCATCGCCGAACCATAGAAGGCGAGGATGGTGCACTCTTGGAAAACGCGGCCCAGCTCTTCGCGCACAAAGAAACCGTGGCTCTTCTTGTGGGTGTGGCGGTAGAGGTCGCCCATGGCGGCGTTGAACCAATACACGTTGATCCCGAGGTCGTGATAATTTTGGAGCCGGCCGTGGGCGTTGTTGGAAAGGAAAAACCCGTGGGTGCGGGACGGCTGACGAAAGATGATCCGGCGCAGTTTGAGCTCGGGCAGGCGGGTCAGCAGCTCGGTGTGTTCGAGCAGATTGGGCAGGTAATCAATCAGCAGGGTGTCGGCGTCTTCGGGTGCCGCAGCAAACGCTTCGAACATGCTGCGATAACCGCAGCTTTCGAGGTTGTCGGTCTTCTTTACGGGTCGTCCGGAGGTGTGGAGGAACAGACTAAAGTTCTCCATCGTGGCGCTTTGCCCACGAACCGTGATGCGGGTGCGCGGGCGGGCGGCGGGGCTCGTTTTGGGCGGGTGGGCATCGATGCAGGCGAAGAGGTCGGTCGCGGTGCTCAGCAGCCGGGTGCGGCGTTGGCGGAGCGATTTGAACTCCGGATGTTCGGGCGTGTTACCATCGACGGCGGCGTTGGGTGCGCGGAAGATTTCAACCGAGACCATCGGATTAACCACGGGTTGGGTGCCGGTGTTATAGATCTCCAACATGATGTTAGTGCCGAAAGTTTTCACCGGGTCGAGAAGGACGGCGCTGGTGTGGATGCCGAAGTTGCCATCGCCCCGGTTCAGCAAGACGTAGTGCTCCTTTAAATACATCGAGCAGCTGGTGAGCACGCCTGATTGGGGCGGAATGGTGAGCAGGTCGGTGTCGTGGCGCACTTGGACCTTGTCGAGGTAGGCGCGGCCGGCATCGCCGCTTACAAGGCGCTCGAAATCCGGGCGTTTGAGCCGGGGATTGAGGGTGAAGCGCACGTGGTGCGGTGTGAGGAAAACCCGACCGAGGCGGTCGATGCTGATCGTATTGGGCAGTTTGAGGCGGTTGGCCTGAATGGCGTCCCAGATCTCGGCGGTGGAAAGCTTGGCTTTCTCGGGGGCGTAAAAAAGGCGGCCGACGGGCGTGCCGGGGCGCAGTAGTTTTTTCCAGTAGCCCGCGTTGGGGAAGCTGTCGTCAAAAACAAAAGCCTCGGCGCTCAGAATAACCCTCCCGGCATCGAGAGACGCCGGTTCCTGGGTGATCATTTCGATGCCGATGCGGGCGAGGGTGCTTCGCTCGGTGAAGTGGAGTTGGGCGAGACGATCTTTGAGGAAATCGAGTTCCGCCGGGGTGCGAGGCCAGAATGCGAGCGTCAGGCTCACGGTGCGGGCGTCTTTGTTTTTGATCGTGAGAATCTGGCCGTCTTGGCTCGTCCAAAAATGGTCGGGATGCATGGGGGGTTCGAGGATTCAACTCAAGGCGGGGACAGGGTCCGACACAAGGAACGAGTAAGGGGTTGCCAAAGACTTAGGGCGCGGGCAGGAAAGTCTCCTTTTCACGGCACAAAACCTTTCGTGCCGTTTCTACTCACACTCCAATCCATGAAACTAACGTCTACCTTTAAGGCGGCTCTGCTCGCTCTCGGCACCGTTGCCTCGCTTTCTGCACAAACCGCTCCGCCCATGCCTCCGGCTCCGGCCGCTGCCGAGGCAGCTCCCAAATTCACCGAGACCCAATTGCTTGAGACCTTCGGCTGGTTCGTCGGTCGCCGTATGGGACTGAGCGAGCTCGGCTTCTCCGCCGACCAGACCGCTTCGATCATCAAGGGCATTCAGTCGTCGGCGACGGGCGCAGAGTCTCCCTACAAGATCGATGAAATCGGGCCCGAGCTCGATAAGTTTATGCAGGCCAAGCAGGCGGAGTATACCTCCAAGCAGCGCGCCAAGAGCGACGAGGCCAGCACCAAGTTTTTTGCCGAGCTGAAGGGCAAGACGGGTGTGATCGCCCTTCCCAGCGGCCTGAACTACGAAATCCTTAAGGAAGGTTCCGGCGAATTTCCGAAAGCCACCGACGTGGTGAAAGTTCACTACACCGGCACCTTGCTTGATGGCTCCGTGTTCGACAGCTCCGTTCAGCGCGGCGAACCGGTCGAGTTTCCGCTCAATGGCGTGATCCCCGGTTGGACCGAGGGCGTGCAAAAGATCAACAAGGGCGGTAAGATCAAACTCTACGTCCCTTACCAGCTTGCCTACGGTGAAGAAGGTCGCCCTCCGACCATCCCGCCCGCCGCCACCCTCGTGTTCGAGGTGGAGCTGCTGGAATTCAAGCCCGCTCCCGCGCCGGCCCCCGAGACCAGCGTGACCACCGAGCCGATGACCGCTCCTGTCTCGACCGGCGGCATGTAATCAGCCGCGCATCGCACAGGCGTTGTTCGGGCTTTTAAAAACCCTCCGCTCCCAAGGCGGAGGGTTTTTGTTGCCGGAATGTCACGCAAACGAATCGGCTCGCTTAGGTGTTCGCACCTAGGATCCGGTCTATCAGCGTCCTCAAATGAACATAGCTCTCGTCACCGAAACGTTTCCCCCGGAGATCAATGGCGTCGCCATGACGCTCAGCCGGCTTGTCGGCGGGATGCGGGCGCGGGGCCACACCGTCGAAGTGGTGAGGCCGCGGCAAAAGGTGGAGTTGGCATCGGGTGTGATCGACGCCGGTGAACTGGATTATCTGGTGCCCGGGATACCCATCCCGTTCTACAGCGCCTTGCGCATGGGTCTGCCCGTCACGGGACAGCTTAAGAAGCGCTGGCGGCATCGCCGGCCGGATGTCGTTCATGTCGCCACCGAAGGGCCTCTGGGATTGGCGGCGCTCCGCGCGGCGCATCTTCTTAAACTGCCCGTTACGTCGAGTTTTCATACCAACTTCCATCAATACGGGGGGCATTACGGACTCACGTTGGGTCGTGACATGGGGCTGCGTTATTTGCGTTGGTTTCATAATCGCACGCGCAGCACGATGGTGCCGGCGTCGGACCTGAAGGCACAACTGGCGGACGACGGCTTTAAGCGGCTTGTGGTGCTTGCGCGCGGGGTGGACGCGGAGTTGTTCTCCCCGGCGAAGCGGAGCGAGGCGTTGCGTGCTGCATGGGGTGCGGGGGCGGACGACCCGGTGGTGATTTACGTCGGCCGGATCGCGGCCGAGAAGAACCTCTCGCTGGCGGTCGAGGCGTTTCTCGCGCTGCGGCGTGCGGAGCCCCGCGCGAAGTTTGTGTTGGTGGGCGATGGTCCCGAGCGGGCTGCGCTGGAGAAAGCGCATCCACAATTTCACTACGCGGGCATGCGCCGCGGCGAGGAGTTGGCGGCGCATTACGCCTCGGCGGATCTGTTCGTTTTCGCGAGTATGACGGAGACGTTTGGCAACGTGGTGACGGAGGCGCTGGCGAGCGGTTTGGTGGTGCTGGCTTACGATTACGCGGCGACGCGCGAGCATGTGCGCAATGGTGTGAACGGGTTTGCGGCGACGTTTGGCGACCGTGAGGCGTTTCTTCAAAGTGTGCCCGGAATGCTGGCCCGGCGAAACGACTGGCCGGCGATTCGCCACGCGGCGCGACAGACCGCGAAGGGTATCACTTGGGAGTCGATTTTCGATGTTTTTGAGCAGGAGTTGAGCTCGGCGGGGCGCCTTTGTTTGTAATATATTACAAACGCTTTCCTAGCATTTCCTGAGGCGCGGGTGTATCCTCTGGGTGTGGTCAAAGGACCACGTGATAGCTGACAGGTTAGTTCTCTGACAGGTTGATTGGTTCAGTGAGAATCAGTGCCGGTGACAGGTCAGTTGAATAGCAGGTCAGATGTCAGGTTAGCGAAAGGTTAGGTAGCAGTCCAAAAGTTAAAAACTCAGTAGACTCCGCCAAAGCCAGACGAAGATAAGCGCCATAGCCGCGCTCGCGGGCTCGACCCGCACTATGATGAGCCTCCCCGATCCTTTTCGAGGAGGCTCAATTGTTTTTGGGGTGGCTCGAAAATGTAGGAGCCCATTTATGGGCGATTCGGTAGAGCCACGCGGGCGTTTGGTTCTAATCGCCCATAAATGGGCTCCTACATTTCCAACCACGGACTTTGTGGGCTACCGCGCTTGCGCGGGGTAACGGCGCAGGTCGAGCGTGTGCCGTCCCTCGGGAGGGAAATCGATTTTCGGGATGAGGCGCGGTTGGCTGATCGTGTGCGGCCACGATTCCCAACGTTCGGCGAATCGTTCAACCGCGTCGGCGGGGGTCGTCGGGCGTGCGGCGTAGGGCACGCTCCGTGGGTTCCACACGTGCCAGCGGGCGGCGGCGACCACGGCGAACGTGGCTTTGTCGACCCACTCGATGAGGAGCGGCGCATGCACGGGGATGTGGGGATGCAGCGCGGGATTCAAAAAGAACGCGCGGTAACGCACGCCGGCCGCGGCTGCGGTCGTGCCGTCGACAGGGCGGAATTCGCAGGGGAGTCCGTTGACGAGGAGGATGCCGTTTTCCAGGACGGCGGTGTCGCTGACGGAGACCTCGATGCGGTCCATGCTGGCATCGACGCAACGCGAGGTGCCTCCGCCGCCGTTGGGCTGTTCGCCCAGGAGGGGCCAGGCTTCGAGCGCCTGCCGGAACGACACGGTGTGCGTGACCGGCTTGGTCTTGGATTTTGCGGGAGGCGGGGTCGTGAAGTTGAATTCGCCGAGCTTGGGGAAACGGAATTCCCAGAGCGGGCGCAGCCACTCGGTTTCAAACGGGATGCCATGCTCGCGCAGATCGGCACAGATGGCGGACAAGTCCTGCCAGACGAACGCGGGCAGGAAGAATTTGTCGTGGAGTTCGCCGTTCCAGCGGATGAACGGCGGCTTGAACGGATCGGCGGCGAGGCGGGCGAAGATCGCGCGGATAAACAATGCCACGACCGACATGGCCGGGCGGTCGGGATGCGTTTCGAAGGCGCGCAACTCCACCAGGCCGGCGCGGCCGTTTCCGGCGAAGGGATTCCAGAGCTTGTCGACGCTGATTTCCGCGCGGTGGGTGTTGCCCGAGCGATCCATCAAGAGGTCGCGGAAGAGCAGGTCGAAGAGGGCGAAGTTTTGCGGAGAGCCGAATTGCTCGGCGCCTTGGCAGGCGATCTCCAGTTCGTAGAGCGCCTCGAAGGTGGACTCGTCGATGCGCGGAGCCTGTGAGCTCGGGCCCATGTATTGGCCGGTGAAGGCATAGCTGAGTCCCGGGTGATGCTGGAAGTAGCGGATGGCCGAAGGCAGGAGCGCGGGAAACGCGAAGAACGGAGAAACGAGGCCGAGCGGTCCGCCGAAAACGAGGTGGGCGCCCCCGCCGGTGCCGGTGGTGCGACCGTTGAGCTGGAGCTTGCGCGCGGTGAGGTCGGTTTTATCGGCGGCCGCGTAGATATGAGTGAGTTGGCGGTCGTAGGCGGCCCAATCCTCGCAGATGGCGAGATTGACCTCGATGACTCCGGGATCGGAGGCGAAGCCGATGGTGGGCAAACGCGGATCGAGCGGCGGAGCGTAGCCGGCGAGGACCGCATCCTTGAGTTTCAGGGAGGCGAAGGCGCTCTCGATGGCCGCGATCAACTCAAGGTAGGCTTCGAGCAGGAGCGGCGGAATGAAGAGAGTGACGGCGCCGTTTTTGACTTCGACGGTGAGGGCGCGGCGGAGGTTTTTTTCGCCGAGGCTGCCGAGTGGCAGGCGGAGGCCGATCAGGCTGTCGCCGGGGAAGAGCACGGCGGAGTTTTGTTTGAGCGCGGCGGTCCAATCGTCGCTGATCCAGGCGGTGCCGTCGTGGTCGAGGGGGAGCACGTAGCCGGCGTTTAGGTCGGGATTCGCGGTGTCGTGGGTCGGCAGGATTCCCGTTGTGGAAACGGACAATTTCTTGGCCAGAGTGGTGATCACCGCGAGTGCGTGCTTAAGCGTATGGCGGCCGTCCTTGGTGTTGCCACGCAGGCGGGTGACGTCGCGCCAGAGCGGCTGGCCATCGGCGCGCCATTGAACGAGAAGCGCCCAGCGGGGGAGGGGCTCGCCCGGGTAATGTTTGCCCGATGTTTCCAGGATGACTGCGCCGGGATAGGCGGTCTCGATCAGGTTCCGGGCAAAGCGGCGGGCGTAGTCGAGCTTGGTCGGTCCCAGGGCGGCCGTGTTCCATTCCGGGCCTTGCGGGTCGTGCGGAATGAACGTGGGTTCGCCGCCCATGGTAAAGAGCATGCCGCTCTTGGCGAAGGACGCTTCGACGGAGTCGCCGCAGCGGTTGATGGCCGACCAGGCGGCCGAAGAGTAAGGGGCGGAGGCGGGGGCGCTCATGCGGTTTGCTCGACGATGATGCTGTGACCGAGTTTGGAAGGGACGGCGTCCGGGGCGTAGTAGGAGCCTTGAATCGGGTTAACGCTCTCGGCGATGGCGGCGTGCGCCACGGGGACAAAGGCGTTGTCGCAGAAGATCCCGTGCGTGGGGTCGAGGCCCTTCCAGCCGGCACCCGGCAGGTAGACCTCGGCCCAGGCGTGCATGGCGCCGGCGGAGGCGGAGTCCGGCGAAGGGTCGTAGAGGTAACCGCTCACAAACCGCGCGGCGAGCCCGAGCGTGCGACAAAGCTCGACGAAGAGCACCGCGTAATCGCGGCAGGAGCCGGTGCCGAGCCGGAGCGTGGTAGTGGACGGCTGGATACCGCGTTCATAGCGCCGGTTGTAGGTGAGCGATTGGTGGACGAGGGTGTTGAGGGCGACGAGGAAAGGCAGGGTTTCCTTGGGGCGGTCGACGAAGTGCTCGTCGAGCCAGTTGCGCAGGGTGGACTGGGTTTCGTCGAAAGGAGGGGCGAGGTAGGGGGTGAGATTGAACTTGTGGAGCTCCTCGTATTCGAACGGGAACGTGAACGCGGAGGGCTTCAGGATGAAGTCGAACGGGTTTTCATCGAGTGTCTCGACCTCGAACTCGGCACGGATGCTCAACGTGGCGGAACGCTCCCAAAAATGGGCCCAGGCGAGGAGGTTGTCGTAGTAGTCGCGGGTCCAGACGACCTTGACCTCGGGGGAAATGTTGAAGTGGAAATTGCTCACCCTCAACAAAGCGCTGTCGCGCGGCCGCATATACAGCAAGTGGGGGGAGAACGAGACTTCGCGGTCGTATTCGTAGCGGGTGAGATGAGAAATTTTGAGCTTCATTCCGTAAAGAGGTAGGGCGGGTGCTGCAGGTTTAGCAATTAACGGGCCGCAGTGTGGTTTTGGCGACGGTTTGCGGAGCAGAGCAGCAATGTGGGCGGAGTTAAGTCTTTTTCGGGTTTGGCAACGGCGAGAGGTGGCCTTTGCGTGTAAGTGCGAAATGCATTCCGGCGACGTTAATCTTTATCTGGTGGGCTTCATGGGGACGGGTAAGACCACGATTGGTCGCATCGTGGCTCATCGTCTGGGGTTTGCCCTGCTGGACAGCGACCACGAGATCGAGAGGAAACAGGGTAAAACAATCCCGCAGATTTTCGCCGGCGACGGAGAACCGGCATTCCGTCGGCTGGAGCACGCGTTTATCCATGATGGGCATCCGGCCAAGCGCACGGTGGTGGCGTGTGGCGGCGGGTTGGTGGTGCAGCCCGGCATGTCGGCGACCTTGCGCGAAAAGGGCGTGGTGATCTGTTTGCACGCTTCGCTCGAAACGATTTTGCGGCGCACCCAGGGCAATCGCAACCGGCCGCTGCTCGACGTGGACGACCCCAAGGAGCGCATCCGCACGCTCTACGCCCAACGCGAACCCATCTACAATAAAGCGGGCACGGTGATTCTGACCGACGGACGTCCCATGCTTGATATCGTGCAACACGTGTTGCGCGCCTACCGCCGTGAGGCGGCGGAGTTCACTCGGTCGATCAAGGTGAAGTATGGCAGTTGATCGCGAGGCCGTGCGATCGCGGTTGCGGGCGCTGGGTTTTGACGAGGTGCGTTTCGCCCGCGTGGAGCCCGCGTTTGGGCCGAAACTGAGCGAGTGGATCGAGGCGGGTTACCATGCCGATATGAATTGGATGGAGCGCTCGGTGCCCAAGCGCAGCAACCCGGAGCTGGTGCTGCCGGGGGCGCGCTCGGTGATCATGCTGGGGGTGAACTATCTGCCGTCCGCGCGGTTGCCGGCGGGCGGGCCGGTTTGGGCGCGCTATGCTCTGTATTCGGATTATCATGACACGATCAAGACGGCGTTGATCGAGGCGGGCCGGGTGTTGGAGGATCTCGGCGGGGCGACGGCGGCCGATTATCGTTACTACGTAGACACGGGCCCGGTGATCGAACGCGGCTGGGCGGCGAAGTCGGGGCTCGGTTTCATCGGGAAGAACGCGATGCTGATCTCGCGCACCCACGGCAACTGGTTGTTCCTCGCAGCGGCGCTCACGACCTTGGAGTTCGAGCCCGACGCACCCGTGCGCAAGGACGCGGCCGGTCGCGAGACGGAGCCTGGCTTACTGTGCGGCAAATGCACGCGGTGCATGGACGCGTGCCCGACCCAGGCGTTGCCCCGGCCGGGAGTGGTGGATGCGCGGCGTTGTGTGTCTTATCAGACGATTGAGAACAAAGGCATCATCCCGCGAGAACTCCGCGCCGGCATCGGCCACCGAATCTACGGTTGCGATACGTGCCTGGAGGTGTGCCCGTGGAACCGCTTTGCGCAAGCCGGGCGACAGGTGTTGCTGGCGGCCCGTTATGGGCTGGCGGATCTGCCGCTGCGCGAACTGTTGACGCTGACGCCGGAGCGCTTTGCGGCTGTCTTCAAGGGAACGGCGATCAAGCGTATGAAGCTCAACGGTTTATTGCGCAACGCCAGCATCGTTGCCGCCAACACGGGGGCGCATGAGTGCCTCGATGCGTTAGTCAGTCTCGCGGGCCACGCTTCGCCGGTGGTGCGCGCCCATGCGGTGTGGGCGGTGCGTAAGCTCGACGGGGAGCGTCGTCTTTCGGAGGTGAAGGTCGTCGAGCGTGACGCGGTCGTGCTGGCCGAATACGAGGGAACAGCCTGATCAAATTCACACGAACACCCGTTCCATGATCGCGGTGAACGCTTCGGGCGGGCGGACCGGTTTCCCGGTGCGGTCGATAAACACATGCACGGTGAATGCGGTCGAAATCAGATCGTCGCCGCGGTGGAGCTCGTAGTCCATGCGGATGCGGAGGGACGGTTTTTCGCGGAGGAAAGTCGTCACGACCACCGTGTCGTCGTATTTCGCCGGGCGGAGGTAGCGCAGGCCCACTTCCAGCACGGGCAGGAAAAAGCCGTCCGCCTCCAATTCACGGTAGGGAAGGCCGTGCTCTTTAAGGAGGGCAGTGCGGCCGATTTCCAGCCAGGGCAGGTAACTCCCGTGGTAAACGACGCCCATCATGTCGGTTTCAGCGTAGCGGACGGAGACGGAAGCGCGTGATGTAATCATCGGATTGGACGGCGTGACCTCAAAGCAGAAGGGGAGGGGCAACAAGGCTGTTCTCACTTGCCGTCAACGTGCACCGAGGATGGCAGAACCGTTATTCATGATAAGCAGTAGCGTGCGTAAACGGCGTTTCGGCTAATTATGCGCCTAAGAAGCGGGGTTCCTAGAATTTTTGTTTTACTTTGGAAGGGGCGGACCCTTCCTTCGCCGACTTACTTTGTGACTTTAAACCTGATTAACCTGTGAGCCACCAACACTCGCGAAAAACATTCTTCGCCAAGTTGCTGGGCCTTTTCGCCGTCGCTGGCGTGGCCCCCAAACTCCTTGCCAAGCCCTCGGCGTCGTCTACCGCCCTTCCGGTTTCAGCGTCGGCTCCTTTCAAAGTGAGCCAAGATTCCCGCACCGTCGCCCGTTCGGGTGATTCTTTTTAATCCCGAGTATTTCTTACGCCTAGCGAAGATTTTTCCGGCCTATGTCCCTCCTTTTCCCCAAATCAGTTAACAAGCTGCCCCTGCAGATCATCATCCTGGTGTTCGTGCTCGGTGGTATCGCTGCGGCTGCCACGACGTATTACGCGACCAACAAATACACGAATGTTGGCTACGCTCCGGTGCAGCCCGTGCCCTTCAGCCATGCGCTCCACGCCGGCCAGCTAGGGATGGATTGCCGTTATTGCCATACCAGCGTGGATAAGAGCGCATACTCTTCTATCCCCGCCGCGCAGACCTGCATGAACTGCCATAATCAGGTCAAGACCGACAGCCCCTTGCTTGAGGTGGTTCGTAACAGTTATGCTTCTGGAGATCCCGTGCCTTGGGTTAAGATTCACCAAGCACCCGATTACGTCTACTTCAACCACTCGGTGCACGTTGCCCGCGGCGTCTCCTGCGTGGAGTGCCACGGTAAAATCAACGAGATGGAAGTCGTTCATCAGTCCAAGCCCCTTTCGATGGGCTTTTGTTTGGATTGCCATCGCGAACCCGAAAAATTTGTTCGTGATCCGAAACTCGTCACCAATCTCGACTGGAAGCACCCCGGCGGTGAGGCCGGTCAACTCGAGGACGGCAAAAAGTTCGTTCACGATTGGAATATCAAACCTCCGCTTAGCTGCTCCGGCTGCCATCGCTGATACCGCTGATGAAACGCACATTTGACCATCCCGCTCCGTCCGAACGCGAACTGACCGGCCCGAAATACTGGCGCAGCCTCGACGAACTCGCGGAAACCCCCGGCTTCAAGGCTCAGGCCGAGCGCGAATTCCCGGCTGAAGCGTCAACTCTGAACGGTGTTGATCGCCGGCAGTTTTTCAAGCTCATGGCCGCCTCCTTCGCCCTTGGCGGCGTGGGTCTGGCCGCCGGTTGCCGCCGCCCGGAAAAGCACATCCTTCCTTACGGCAAGTCGGTCGAAGAGATCATCCCCGGCCTCCCGCTCTACTTCGCGTCGGCCATGCCTTCGCGCAAGGGAGCCATTCCGATCCTCGCCGAGACGCATCAGGGCCGCCCGACCAAGATCGAAGGCAACCCGACTTACGCTCCCTACGGTGGTGCGTCCAACGCCTTCGTTCAGGCGTCCGTCCTCGATCTCTATGATCCGGATCGCGCCACGCTTTCCACGGTGAAGGGCGCTGCGGTTTCCGCTGCAGCCGTGCAAGACTTGCTCGCCAAGATTGGTGCTGACTCGACCGCTGATGGCGGCGCCGGTCTCGCCTTCCTTGCCGGCCAGTCTGCTTCGCCGACCCGCGCCGCGCTGGTTACCAAGCTTCGCGCCAAGTTCCCCAAGGCCATCTGGGCAGAATACGAAGCCGCGCAGGATGAGGCCTCGGCCTCGGCCGCCCAGGCCGCCTTCGGCCAAAGCGTCAAGCCGGTCTATCAGTTCGCGGAGGCCAAGCGGGTTGTCGCGATCGACGCCGATTTCTTCCAATCCGAGTCTCACGCCCTTTATTACACCCGCGAGTTCTCGAAGGGTCGCAAAGTCCTCAAGAAGGACGATGCGATGAACCGCCTCTATTCCATCGAGAGCGGTTTCTCGCTCGTCGGGTCGATGGCCGATCACCGTCTGCGTCTTGCGAGCAGCCACATGCTGGCCTTCATCGCCGCACTCGCCGGCAAGGTTTCCGGCGACGCCACCTTTGCTCCGTTGGCTCAAGGCCTCAATTTCAAGGACCAAGACAAGTGGCTCGATGCGTGTGCCGCCGATCTCTTGGCGCACAAGGGTGAGAGCGTTATTGTCGCTGGCAGCCACCTGCCTCCGCAGGTCCACGCCATCGCCTATGCGTTGAACGTGGTTTTGGGCAACGTCGGCAAGACCGTCGATTTCGTCGAGGTCCCCGCCGGCAACGCCGCGACTGTCTCCACCCTGGCCGGCTCCCTCAAATCGGGCGCGGTCAAGACTCTGGTCATTCTCGGCGGAAACCCCGCTTACGACGCACCCGCCGATCTCGGTTTCGCCGAGCTCCTGAAGGCTGCGCCGAATGTTGTTCGTTACGGTTACTACGTCGACGAGACCTCCAAGGTCTCCGGCACACATCTCCACGCCGCGCACTACTTGGAGTCGTGGGGTGACGCGCGCACCGCCGACGGCACCATCGTGCCGGTTCAGCCGATGATCGTGCCGCTCTTTAACGGCCTGACCGAGATCGAGGTTCTTGCCCGCATCGCCGGCGAGAACGTCGTCGATCCTTACACGTTGGTTTACACCACCATCACCGGGCTGGTCACCGGTGGCGATGAGGCGTTCCGCAAGTTCCTCCATGATGGCTTGCTCGAAGGCACTGCCTACAAAAAGGCCAACGTCCGCTTCAACGCCGCAGGTCTCGCTCCGATCTTCTCGCTCGCCCCGAAGTTCGTCGAGCTGTCGGAAGAAAACCTCGAAGTCCGCTTCACCTTCGATGCGAAGGTTGACGATGGCCGTTTCGCCAACAACGGCTGGCTACAAGAGTGCCCCGATCCGATCACCAAAATCTCCTGGGACAACGCGATCCTCGTCAGCCCAAAGCTCGCCAAGCACCTCAAAATTGATCCTGCCGGCTCCTTCATTCAAGTTGCGCGCAAGGAAAATGCCGCGTTCAAACAGGGCAAAGAACAAGCCTTCATCGGTGAAGTGACCCTTAACGGCGTTACCGTGCGCGGTCCGCTTCACATTCAGCCGGGTCTTTCCAACTACACGATTGTCCTCCCGCTCGGCTACGGCCGCACGGTTTCGGGCCGGGTGGGCAAGGGTGTCGGGCACAACTTCTACCCGCTTCGCACCACCACGGGTTTGGCGTTCGCCACGGGAGCGACCCTCAAGGTCACGAGCGAAATCTATGCCTTGGCCAATACCCAGGAACACTGGTCGATGGAAGGTCGCGAAATTGTCCGCGAAGAAAACTTCAAGGAAGACGGCACGACCGACCTCGGCTTCGTCAACGCCTTCGGCATCGAGTCGCATGCTCCGTCCAACTTGGGCGAAGAGAATTCTCACGCCGCCCTGGCCAAGCTCTCGCCCGAAGAGCGCGCCAAGCGCAAGGCTCTGCTTGCCGTCGAGACGCCCCGCGGTCAGTCGCTCTATGACCACCCCAATTTCACTGGCGTTCACCAGTGGGGCATGTCGATCGATCTGAATACCTGCATCGGTTGCAACGCCTGTATCATCGCGTGCCAAGCGGAGAACAACATTCCGATCGTCGGTAAAGACCAAGTGATGGGCGGTCGTGAAATGCACTGGATCCGCCTCGACCGTTACTACTCCGATGGCAACATCGAGAGCGGCGCCTTCGGTGGTCCCGGTAACAAAGAGATTCCCGAGGATCCTCAGGTTTCCCTCCAGCCCATGGCCTGCGTGCATTGCGAGACCGCCCCGTGCGAACTCGTTTGTCCCGTAAACGCCACCGTCCACGATGAAGAAGGCCTCAACACGATGGCCTACAACCGTTGCATCGGCACGCGTTACTGCGCTAACAACTGCCCTTACAAGGTCCGCCGCTTCAATTTCTTTGACTGGAACAAGCGCTCCATCGACGAGCTTTACCTCGGCCCGCTCGGCAAGTCGGGCATGCCCGAGCTCGTCAAGATGGTCAAAAACCCCGACGTCACCGTGCGCATGCGCGGCGTGATGGAAAAGTGCACCTATTGCGTGCAACGCATCCAGCAGGCCAAGATCAAGCACAAGGTGAAGGCCGGCGCATCCAACGCCATCGAGGTTCCTGACGGCACGATCACCCCGGCCTGCGCTCAGGCATGCCCGGCGGATTGTATCGTATTCGGCAATATCAAGGATCCGACCAGCGCTGTTTCGAAGGCCAAGGCCCTTGATCACGACTACGCGGTGCTTGGATACCTTAACGTCCGCCCCCGCACCACTTACCTCGGCAAGCTGCGCAACCCGAATCCGGCGATGCCTGATTACGCCGCACTCCCGCTCAGCCGCACGGAATACGAGAAGAAGAACAACCCTCTCCACGGCAAGGACGCCGGACATGGCCACGGCCATGACGCCCCCGCCCACGGAGCCGAGAAGAAAGAAGGACACTCCTTCCTTGGTGGTAACAACCTCTTTGGAGGACTCAGCTAATGGCCGCTCACGCTCATACATCCGCCGCTCAGCCGGCCATCCTTAACGAGGTCAATCCGACTCCGTTCCCCCGCGCCACTTTGGTTGAAAACAACCGGAGCTTCGGCTGGGTGACGGATAAGATCTGCGGCATCATCGAGGGCAAGACTCCCACGTGGTGGTGGGTCTGCTTCGTTCTCGCCTGTTGCGTTGCCTCCTTCACGGTCGTCGGCATCACCTACCTCGTTTCGACGGGCGTCGGTGTCTGGGGTCACGCCAACCCTGTCAATTGGGCGTGGGACATCGTCAATTTCGTGTTCTGGATCGGCATCGGCCACGCCGGCACGCTGATCTCCGCGATCTTGTGCTTGCTGCGCCAGAAGTGGCGCACGTCCATCAATCGCGCGGCCGAAGCGATGACGATTTTCGCCGTCGTGTGCGCCGGTATTTTCCCGGTCTTCCACGTCGGTCGCGTCTGGTTCGCGTGGTATCTGTTCCCGATTCCAAACAGCAATCAGATTTGGCAGAACTACCGTTCGCCGCTTGAGTGGGACGTGTTCGCCGTTTCGACCTACGGAACCGTGTCGGTGCTCTTCTGGTATGTCGGTCTTATCCCCGATCTCGCGGTTCTCCGCGACCGTTTCTTCAAGGCGGGCAATAAGGTTCGTTCCTTCCTCTACGGCATTTTTGCCATGGGCTGGCGCGGCTCGAACCGTCACTGGAGTAACTACGAGATGGCTTACCTGATCCTTGCCGGTGTCTCCACGCCGCTGGTGCTATCGGTGCACACCATCGTGTCGTTTGACTTCGCCGTGTCGCTCCTCCCGGGCTGGCACACTACGATCTTCCCTCCTTACTTCGTAGCCGGCGCGATCTTCTCTGGCTTCGGCATGGTGCTTACATTGATGCTCCCGCTGCGCGCTATCTACGGCCTGCAAGATCTGATAACCCAGTATCACATCGACTGTATGTGTAAGATCGTTTTGGCGACGGGCACCATCGTGGGTTACGCCTACGGTGTAGAGTTCTTCATCGCGTGGTATGGCGCGAATCCGTATGAAGGCTTCGCGTTCATCAATCGCGCCTTCGGCCACTACGCGTGGGCCTATTGGATCATGATCTCGTGCAACGTCATCACGCCCCAGTTCTTCTGGTTCAAGGCCGTCCGGGAAAACACCACGTTCGTTTGGGTGCTTTCGATCTTCGTCAACGTCGGCATGTGGTTCGAGCGCTTCGTGATCATCGTCACTTCGCTGGCTCGTGACTTCC
>JANODO010000212.1:0-1892 GCA_031412735.1 Rariglobus sp.
CAGCGATTCCGAATTCGGCTCCACCTACGTGGACGAGCGCGGCGGCGTCGTTTCCATGGGCGGCAACGGCGCCCGCACCCACTGGCGCAACCTCCACGGCCTTGTGCCCAACATGAACCTGGCCCTGTCCCTCGACTTCGCCGGCAAGTGGATGACTCCCTCGGAAAAAGACCTCATGCGTCGCGTCATCGCCAAGGCCACCTACGGGCGCCGGAGCTACGCGCAGGACGCGCCCGTGCGGTTCCGCGACATCAACTGGATGACTTGGGACCTTCCCCACTACCTCGCCGTAACCGCCATCGAAGGTTTGCCCGGCTTCGATCCCGAGGGCTACGCCTCCGGTGCCGAGAGCGTGCGCGCCTTCTGCGATTGGGGCATCAACGCCGCCGGCGTCATCTACGAAAGCAACGGCAAGACTCCCGGCGGAAACCAGTTCCAACTCCTCTCCATGATCGCCCTCGCGCGTCGCGGCGAAAACCTCTTCGGCCACCCTCATTTCCGCAAGCTGCTCGAAGCCCAGATCCACTCCACTTCGCCCACCGGACGCGTATTTGTTAACAGCGGCACGCAATACTCGCCGTTCAGCGGCGAGCGCTTGAACCCCGGTTTTGTCCGCCAGCTCAAAGCGTTTTTCCCCGCCGATCGCCACGCCGACTTTTTGCTCACGCTTTCGGGCGAGGCGCTCGCCGCCGACGCTCCCGCGCTCGATCCCGAAGCCTACCGCGCCGAGCTGGCAACCGTTAAAAAACTCCGCCTGCCCAGCGTCACCTATCCCGGCATGACGCGTCAGGTTCTCTACGATGCCGACTCGGCCCTCACGTCCCGCGCCGACCTCGCCCTGCCGCTCGATTTCAACGACCCCGGTCACGGCGTGTTCTCCAGCTTCAGCGACGCCACGCCGAACGCCGCCTGGATCCACCTCCTGGTGCGCCCCGACCACTACTTCGGCGCCGGCCATCATCATGCCGACGCCGGCATGTTCCACTTCTCCGCCCTCGGCGTGGACTGGTTCACCGAGTCGCCTTTCAGCCAGGATTACAACGGCAACTTCCACAACCTCGTCCTCGTGGACGGCCTCTCTCAACCCGCTTCCTTCAGAGATCGCCCGCTCGGCTGGCAGGGCGCCGCCACCTACCTCGGCGCGACGCTCAAACCGCAAGCCGCCTCCGCCTCCGCCGACCTCGCCTACGCCTACTCGTGGCGTTGGTTGGCCCAGCCCCAGCCGACCTGGGAGCCCGAATGGTCCGACCTGCCGTGGGAAGTGGAGCCGAACCCCGAAAACCTGAAAATCTGGGCCGGCACCGCCCGCTACAAATTCCGCGCTTGGTGGCCGACTTACAACTTCACCAACTACCTGCCCAACCTCCGCGCCCCCTACAACCCCATGCGCCGCGTCTTCCGCCAAACCGGCCTGCTGCGCGGCCCCGCGCCCTACGGCTTCGTGATCGACGATCTCCAAAAGGACGACGCCACCCGGCTCTACCAATGGACCGCCATGCTCAACGGCGGGGTCTGGCGCGCCGAGGTTCCCGGCCTCCCCGCCAACCAACTCGTCCTCGCACGCCAGCCTGTGGAGCTCAAACTGCAAGACCCCGCGCCTCGCACCGTGCTCACACCCAAGCCCGGCGATCCGCTGCTCCTCGTTTGCGCGGTCGGCCTCGACGCGAGCGGTGATGCCGCGCTGCCGCTCATCACCGCCGAACGCATCGCCGGTCCCAAAACCAAAAAGGGCGAGGCCCAGTTCTATGATCGCCTGACGATTAACCGGCGCGACACGTCCGCAAACTTCCGCGTGCTCCTGCTCCCCTACCGTGCCGGCGAACCACTGCCGACGGTCGTCTATGATCGCGCGACGCAGACCGCGACCGTCACCCAAGGCGGCCAAACCGACA
>JANODO010000213.1:0-12602 GCA_031412735.1 Rariglobus sp.
CCACCACGTCCCCTACGGCGCCTTTGAGTGGAAGGTCGATAAGTTCGAGCCCGAGGAATACGCCGGCCTGTTCACCGAGGCTCGTCTCCAACGCGTTTTCAAAGACGCGCCCGCCAAACACCCCATGTTTCTCTGGTGGAACTTCCGCGAGTTCTACGACCGCAAGTTCAAGCAGAACCGCAACACCAAGGGCCTCGTCACCTTGGCGGGCACTCCCAAGGATTTGTATTTTCTGTTCCAAGCGTTCATGCGCCCCGACTTCCCCGTCGTCCGTCTCGCCGACCGCACCCATGTCGTGCGCCGTTTCGCTCCCAACAACGGCATCAAGACCTACTCCAACGCCCCTTCGCTCGAACTCTTCCTGAATGGCGTCAGCCACGGCCGCCTCGACAACGGTGCCTACGTCAGCCCGCCCGAGCCCGACAAGGCCAAGGACGGCACCGTCAAACTCATCCCCGGCAAACGCGTGGACAACGTGTTCTTCTGGACGCCCACCCTCGCCCCCGGACGCCATGTCGTCGAGGTCCGCGCCCCTTCCGGCGCACGCGATCAGATGGTGATTTTTCAAGGCGCGCCCGACGGCACCCTGCCCGCCGACCCCGACGCCCTCGTCACCGCCGTGCGCAGCTCCAACCCCGCCAGCCCCGCCTATTACCTCGACCGCGCCGTCGAAGCCCAGGGCCCAGTGTATCTCGATGTGGACGGCTCGTCCGACAACACCTTCGACCGCCTCCCGCCCGAGCTGAAAGGAGCGACATCTCTCGTCACCCGTCGCCTCAGCGACCCGGCGCTCAAGACCGATTTGTCCTTCACCGTGAATCCGAAATCGAAGGGTGCGACCGTCCACGTGCTGCTCTCCACCGGCACTCATCCGCTCATCACGCTCAAGCCACGCAACGCCGCCCTGGCCACCGCCGCCGCCGATTTGGAAACCGCGCTTAAAAAAGCCGGCTTCCTCCGTGCCGCCCAACCCGTCGTCTGGCGCAACCACGACCTCCTGCTCACCGACGCCGCGCTCTGGAGCCGCCCCGTCGCACCCAGCGAAAACCTCAACCTGCCCGGCGTGACGCTCGATTATGTCCTCCTGTTTTCCACCTCTTCCAAGCCCTGAAGCGTCGCTATCTGCAGAATTCTAAAGTTATCCGATCATGTTTTTTCGTCGTTGCCGCCCGCTTAACCTCGCGTTGATTTTTTCTGGAACGCTGGTGGCCCAACCGCTCGTTCCGCTTACCACCACGCCGATCCCGCCGGTGCACACCGAGCTGCGCGGCAACGTGTGTTTCGTGGATTTCGGACAGGCGTTTTACGGCAACCTCGAGCTTTCCCTGCCACCCGGCCTCACTAAAAAAATCACCGTGCGCCTCGGCGAAAAACTCGCCGCTAACGGGACGATTGACCGCAAGCCGCCCGGGAGCGTCAACTTCCGCAGCGTCGATCTCATGCCCGATCCCGCCGGCGGAACCGTGCGGCTCGCAATTCCGCCGAAAAAATTCCACCTCGGCGCCGCCTCCGTCAAGATGCCCGTCGAAATAGGCGAGGTGACGCCGTTCCGTTACGCCGAGATCGAAGGCGCGCCCGCGAACCTGCGCACCGACGCGATCCGCCAGCTCGCGGTGTATGCGCCCTTCAACGATGACGCCGCCGCCTTCTCGTCTTCCGACGACACGCTCAACGCCGTCTGGGCGCTCTGCAAACACACCATGAAGGCCACCACCGCCTTTGGTGTTTACATAGACGGCGAACGCGAGCGCATCCCCTACGAGGGCGACGTCTACATCAACCTGCTTTCCCACTACGCCGTTGACCTTGACCCACGTGTTGCGCGCGCGACCTTCGCACATCTGCTCCGCAAACCCACCTGGCCGACCGAATGGAGCCTGCACATGCCGATCGTCGCCGAGGCCGACTACGAGGCCACCGGCGATCCGGTGCTGGCGCGCACCCACTTCGACGCCATCAAGGCGAAATTGTTGATGTCGAAGGCCGGCCCCGACGGTCTCTTGCGCGCCTCCGCCATCGTGGACTGGCCCGCCGCCGAGCGCGATGGTTACAACGACGGGGTCGTTGATCCGAAACAAAAGAAGCAGGTCGGCCCCGAGGTGAACACCGTCGCGAACGCCTTCTACTACCGCGCCCTTCGCGCCACCGCGCGGCTCGCCTCCGCTATCGGCAAGCACGCCGAAGCCCGCGAGCTCGGTGCCAAGGCCGACGCCGTCCATGCCGCCTTTAACGCCGCGTTCTTCGACGCCGCGCGCGGCATCTACATCGATGGCGTCGGCGCCGCCCACGCCTCGCTTCACGCCAACATGTTCCCGCTCGCCTTCGACTTGGTGCCGACGGAGCGGCGCGCTGGCGTGGCGGCCTTCGTGGAGTCGCGCGGCATGGCCTGCAGCGTGTATGGAGCCCAATACCTGCTCGATGCGCTCTACCTGAACGGCAATAGCGACACCGCGCTCAGCCTCATGACCAACCGGGGCCCGCGTGGCTGGTGGCACATGATCGAGTCCGGCTCGACGATGACTTGGGAAGCATGGAACGCTCAGGCGAAACCCAACCTCACCTGGAATCACGCTTGGGGTGCCGCGCCCGGCAACATCATCGCCCGCCACGTGCTCGGCGTGCGTCCGCTTGAGCCCGGCTACACCCGCATCCTCATCGCGCCCCAGCCCGGCTCCTTGCACTGGATGAAGGGCAAGGTGCCCACTCCGCGCGGCCCCGTTTCCGTGGCTTGGAACGCCGACGCCACGCGTCTCGAATTTGAGGTGCCCGCCGGAGCCACCGCCCGCGTGGTGCTCCCCGGAGCCACCACCAGCCAAGATTTTTCCGCAGGCTGCCATGTGGTTGTTTCTAAAAACCGGCTCCCATCTTCCACCAAGCGTTAACCGCGCTGTGATGAAGTTCCTCCGCCTGATCTCCGCGTTTTTCCTCTTCGCCCTCGGCGTGTCCTTGAACGCCGCCGCCGCCAAGCCCGCGCCCGCGCTCACGGTGGACGAGTTGCAGTGTGAATACCTTCGCAACCCCGAGGGCATCGACCGCGTCCACCCGCGCCTGCAATGGCGGCTGACCTCTGACGTGCGCGGGCAAAAACAGACAGCTTACCGTATCCTCGTCGCCTCAACCCCCGAACTCCTCGCGCAGGATCGCGGCGATCTTTGGGACAGCGGCAAGGTCGGCGGCGAGGCCACCTCGCAGGTCGCCTACGCCGGCTCCGTCCTGGCCTCGCGCCGACGCTGCCATTGGAAAGTGATGGCTTGGGAGCAGTCCGGCTCGCCGTCCGCCTGGAGCGCGCCCGCGACTTGGAGCATGGGTTTGCTTTCGCCCGACGACTGGCGCGCGGTCTGGATCGCCGACCCGCTTCTCGCCAGCCCCGCTCACCGCCCCATCCGCCCCGTCAACTGCTACCAAAGCGAACTCGCCCCCCGCCCCGACGCCGCCAAGTGGATCGTCCTCGATCTCGGTTCCTCCCTGCCATTCGACAACGTCAACCTCCTGCCCGCCCGCCCGGTGAAGCGCAATTTGGACTGGCGCACCGTGATGTTCCCCCGGCGCTTCAAGATCGAGGTCGCCGACCAGCCCGACTTCAAAAACGCCCGCACCGTCGCCGATCAGACGCAGGCCGACTATGACTCCCCGCGTTCGCAGGACGTGTTCTTCAAGTTCGCGCAGACCACCGCCCGCTACGTGCGCGTGCAGATCACCCAACTCGCCCTCTGGGACGGCCAGCAATATGGCGTCGCCCTCGGCGGCCTCACCGTGAATTTGGACAAGCAAACCCTGCCCGTTCAGGCAGTCACCTGCTCCGACTCCATCGAGACCGCCGAGTATTCCAAATCCTATCTCGGCCAGGCCGAGCGCAAAGTTGCCATCGCGCCCGACTCGCCCGAGATCACCGTTGATTACCCCGACGTGCCGAAATCCCGCACCGTCTCGCGCGTGCCGCTGCTCCGCCGTGAGTTCACCCTCGATGACAAGGTCAAGTCCGCGACGCTCTACATCAGCGCGCGCGGTTTCTACGAGGCCCGCATCAACGGCCGGCGCGTCGGCGATCAGCTTCTCAGTCCCGGCTACACCGACTACTCGAGACGCATCCCCTACCAGTCGCTCGACGTCACCGCGCTACTCAAACCCGGCGTCAACACCCTCGGCGCCCTGCTCGGCTACGGCTGGTATGCCGGCCACATGAACCTGCATGACCTGCGCTGCATCGACGGATTTTTTCCGCAGTTACTCGCCCAGCTTGAGGTCACCCTCGCCAACGGCCGGCGCGTGCTCATCACCACCGACGACCAATGGCGCAGCACGCTTTCCGGGCCTGTCCTGTGGTCCGATCTGCTCGACGGCGAGGGCTACGACTGCCGCAAGGAAATCCCCGGCTGGGATCAACCCGGCTTGGACGACCGCGCCTGGAAACCCGTCTGGTCGCAACCGCGCGACGAGGTTTTGCTGGTCTCGCCCGGCACCCCGCCCGTGCGCGAGATCCAAGACCTGGCCCCCGTCTCGATGAAGGAGGTCAAACCCGGCGTCCACGTCTTCGACTTCGGCCAGGAGATTTCCGGCTACTGCCGCCTCAAGGTGGACGGTCCCGCCGGCACCCGCGTGCGGCTGCGCCACTCCGAGCTCGTGGACGCCAACGGCAACATCAACACCAAGAATCTCTGGGGCACCGCCGCCCAGGAGGACTACGTGCTCGACGGTCGCGGGCAGCGCGAGCTCAAGCCCCACTTCACGTATCATGGTTTTCGCTACGTCGAGGTCACCGGCCTGCCCCGCCCGCCGTCCAAGGACGACCTCGTCGCGGTGCACGTGCGCAGCGCCCTGCCGACTGCGGGGGAGTTCACGTCGTCGAACGAGGTCCACAACCGCCTCATGTCCGCCGTGCGCTGGACCCAGTGGAACATGCTCTTCGATGTCCCCGCCGGCTGCGCCGGCCGCTCCGAGCGCTTCGCCTGGCTGGGCGACATCCGTCCCTGCGTGCAGACCGCCAACTTCAACCTCGATGCCAACGCGTTTTTCCTGAAATACATGGTCGATATCCGCGACGGGCAGACGCCGTCCGGCGAATTCAGCGACATCACGCCGCACAGCCACCTGCGCGAGACCGATGTCTGCGTCGGCTCTCCGGGCTGGGCCGATGCCGGCGTGTCGCTTCCGTGGGATCTCTTCGTCAGCACCGGCGACCGCCAGCTTCTTGAGGAGCATTTCGAGTCCGCCAAACGCTGGGTGGACGTGATCGACCAGAGCAACCCGAACCGCCGTTGGGAAAAGAATCGCGGCAACAACTGGGGCGACTGGCTCCCCGCCGGTTCGCCTTCGACCCACAAAAACATCGGCTCCACCGCCTTCTTCGCCTACTCCACCGAACTCGTCGCGCGCATGGCGCGCACCCTTGGCCGCACCGCCGACGCCGAGCGCTACGAGCGGCTCCACGCCGAGATCCGCCGCACCTTCGTCAGCGCCTACGTCGCCCCCGACGGCAAGATCGGCAACGACTCGCAGGGCGACTACACGCTCGCCTTGCAGTTCAACCTGCTCGACGAACCCGCCCGCCCGCAGGCCATCGAACGCCTCAAGGCCGCCCTCGCCCGCGCCAACGACCACGTCACCGTCGGCTTCTGGTCGTGCGACCTCCCGCAGGTGCTGAGCGCGGTCGGCGAACACACGCTCGCGGAAAAAATCGTCCTCCAGCCCACCCGGCCCTCATGGCGCTTCATCGTCGATAACTCGACCACGTTCTGGGAGAGCTTCGACGCGGATAAGCGCAACCAATCGCTCAACCACTGGACCTACAGCTCCATCGGCGAATGGCTTTGGCGCAACGTTGCCGGGCTCAACCCCGACCCGCGCGCGCCCGGCTACCGGTCCTTCATCGTTCGTCCGCGACCGAGCGCCGAGGTCGATTCCTGCAAGGCCACCTACCAGTCGATCCGCGGCCCCATCGCGATCAACTGGAGCAAGTCGGCGGCCGAGTTTTCCCTGTATCTCACCGTTCCCGTCGGCTCAACCGCCGAGGTCTGGTTGCCGACCGAAAACGCGGCCTCGATCACCGAGGGCGGTAAACCGGCGACGCTCGCCCCCGGAGTGAAATTCCTCCGCTCCGAACAGGGCCACGCGGTGTTTCAAGCCGAGTCCGGCCAATACCAGTTCCGTGCCCCCTCACTTTAAACCATCATGCGCCTCATTTATCTCCTGATCACCTTCATCTTCGCGACCTCGACCTATGCCGCAGGCAGGCAACAGACGCCGCTTGCCGATGGATGGAAATTTGCCCGACCCGACATAACCGGTGCCCAACGTCCGGACTATGACGATTCCAAGTGGTCAACCATCTCCGTGCCCCACACCTGGAACACGGCCGACGAGAAACCCGCCGTCGCGGTGCCGGCTGGTATCGCCGCACCCTTGAGCTCACCCCGGCTACAGGAAAGCGCTACTTCCTGCGTTTCGAGGCCGCCGCCGCGGTCGCCGATGTGTTCGTCAACGGGCAAAACCTGGGCCAGCACCGGGGCGGTTTTGCCGCATTCTGTATCTAAATCAGCGATACATTGAAGTTCGGCCCCAATCAACTCGCGGTGCGGGTCAACAATGGCCCCTTTGATGATATCGCCCAGATCAGCGGCGACTTCACCGTCTTTGGCGGACTCTATCGGCCGGTTCACTTGATCGAGACGGATGCGCTGTGCATCTCCCCGCTCATCGACGGCGCGCCCGGCGTCCGCGTGGAATCGTCCGACATCTCCGCATCCTCCGCCAAGGTGCGCATCACCACCGATCTCTCCGACCGCCGCACCGACCGCGCCACACCGGCCTCCGTGCGCACCACGATTCTGGCCGCTGACGGCAAGCCGGTCGCCACCGCGACCACGCCCGCCAACGCGCCCGCCGTCACCCAGGAACTCCGCATCGTCCAACCGCGCCTGTGGAACGGCACCGCCGACCCGCATCTCTACACCGTCCGCGTCGAGGTGGTCGTCGGCGGCACGGTGCGCGACACGGTCTCCCAGCCGCTCGGCCTGCGCACGCTCATCTTCGACAAACAAAAAGGCGCGCTGCTCAACGGCCGCCCCTACCGCCTGCTCGGCGTCTGCCGCCACCAGGATCGCGTCGGCTCCGAGTGGGCGCTCACCGAGGCCGAGCAGGACGAGGACCTCGCGATCATCCGCGAGATGGGAGCCAACGCTGTGCGTCTCGCGCATTATCCGCACTCCGAATATTTCCACCGCATCTGCGACCGCGCCGGCGTGCTCGTCTGGGCCGAGGTGCCCAACGTGAACGAGATCCGCGACACGCCGGAGTTCACCGCCAATGCCCGCCAACAACTGCGCGAGATGATCGCCCAGCTCGGCAACCACCCCTCAATCTTCGCCTGGGGTCTTTGGAACGAACTCGGCCTAAACGCCAATCCCACCGCCTTGATGAAACAGCTCGACGCGGACGCCAACCGCCTCGATCCGTCCCGCCCGACCACCGCCGCCGCCGACGGTCGCGTGCAGGAGGTTTTCCCCGACACCGTCCCTGTCACCGATACCATCGCGCTCAACAAATACCCCGGCTGGTATGAAGGCCTGCCGAGCGGGATGAACGCGCTCTTGGATAACTTCCAAAACTACGCCGCGCAGCCCATCGGCGTCAGCGAATATGGCGCCGGCGCCAGCATCATCCAGCACGAGCAAGGTCGCACCCGCGCGCCCAAGGCGGCCGGTAAATGGCACCCGGAAGAGTGGCAGGCGACCGTGCACGAGGGTGCCTGGGCCGCCATCGCGAAGCGCCCATTTGTCTGGGGCAGCTTCGTCTGGAACATGTTCGATTTCGCCAGCGTCGGCCGCAACGAAGGCGATTTGCGCAACGTTAACGACAAGGGCCTCGTCACCCGCGTCCGCAAGGTGCGCAAGGACGCGTTCTTCTTCTACAAGGCCTCGTGGTCAGCCGAACCTGTCCTTTACATCACCAGCCGCCGCGCCGCCGTGCGCGTGAAACCCGAGACCGAAATCAAAGTCTATTCCAACGCCGAAGCCGTCACGGTGACCTTCAACGGCGTAAAGCTGCCCCCCGCCGAACGCGATGGCGTCATCCACCGCTGGCCGGGCCTCACATTGAATCTCGGCGATAACACCGCCGAGGCCTCCGCCACCCGCGGCGCATGGACCGGCACCGACAAGGTCGTCTGGACCTACGATCCCACCGCCACCATCCCGCTCCCCCCGGAGGAGAAAAAGGCGCCCGTCAACGCTCCGCACTAAAAACACCCCGCTCTCTCACATGCATTTCCCTCGCTCTCTTTGCTTCTGCCTCGCCTGGTTCTTCCCTTCGTTCTTGCACGCGGAAAAACCGGCAGGCCCCGGCTTCTCCCCCACCACCCAATGGATTGGCCTCGCCACGCCTTCGCGGCCCAACGAGTGGATCGCCTTCCAGCGCGAGTTCACTTTGCCGACGGGCGTTAAACAGGTCCGCGCCCGCGTCGCCGCCGACTCCAAATACTGGCTCTGGCTCAACGGCCGGCTCGTCGTCTTTGAGGGCGCGTTGAAACGCGGCCCCGCCCCCGACTCCACTTACTTCGACGTCCTCGATCTCACGCCCCATCTCAAGCCGGGCACGAACACCGTCGCCCTCCTGCTCTGGTATTTCGGCAAGCCCAGCTTCAGCCATGTCAGTAGCGGACGCGCCGCGATCCTTGTCGAATTTGAAAACGCCGCCAACAGCCAGCTTCTCCTCGCCAGCGACGCCCAGTGGCGCGCCCGCCCCCACCCGGCCTACTCCGACACCGAGAAACCTTTCCCCAACTACCGCCTCCCCGAATCCAACATCCGTTTCGATGCCCAGGCCGACCTGCCCGGCTGGACTTCCACGCCCGGCGCGCCCGCCGACTGGCCCGCCGCCGTCCCGCACGGCGCGGCCGGCTCAGCGCCTTGGGGAAAACTCGTCGCCCGCCCCATCCCGCAGTGGCGCGATTTCGGCCCGAAGGACTACGTCAACCAGGCCGACATACCCACCACATCCGACAAGCTGCCGAAAGGCCTGCTCGTCGCCAAGCTACCCTACAACGCCCAGGTCACCCCGATCCTCGACATCGAGGCGCCCGCCGGCCTGAAGATCGGCATCCAGACCGACCACTACCGCGGCGGCGGCGATCCCAACGTCCGCGCCGAATACATCACCCGCGCCGGTCGCCAGACCTACGAGAGCCTCGGCTGGATGAACGGCCACACGGTCCACTACACCTTCCCGCCCGGCGTGCGCATCCACGGACTCAAGTATCGTGAAACCGGATACGACTCCACCTTTGCCGGCTCCTTTACCTGCGACGATCCTTTCCTGGAAAAGCTCCACGAGAAAGCCGTCCGCACGCTCTACGTCACCATGCGCGACACCTATATGGACTGCCCCGACCGCGAACGCGCCCAGTGGTGGGGCGACGCCGTGCTGGAGATCGGCGAGACCTTTTACGCCCTCGACCGCCGCTCCGACGCCCTCTCGCGCAAGGCGATCCTCGAGCTCGCTGCCTGGCAACGCGCCGACGGCACCCTCTACTCACCCATCCCCGCCTCCAACTGGGACAAGGAACTGCCACTCCAGATGCTCGCCAGCGTCGGCCTCAAGGGCTTCTGGACCTACGCCGAACACAGCGGCGACCTCGACACCCTCCGCACCGTTTACCCCGCCGTCCGCCGCTACCTCCAGCTCTGGAAAGTCTCGCCCGAGGGCAGCGTCGCCCAGCGCAAGGGCGGCTGGTCGTGGGGCGACTGGGGCAAGAACATCGACATGCCCATCCTCACCGACGCGTGGTATCACCTCGCGTTGCAGGGCTTCCGCCGCATGGCCGTAAGCTTTGGCCACGCCGAAGACCTGCCTTGGATTGACGATCAAATGAAGCGCATCGCCGCCGGCTTCGACGCCGCCTACTGGCGCGATGGCGCCTACCGCTCCGCCGGCCACAAGGGCCGCACCGACGACCGGAGCAACGGTCTCGCCGTCGTCGCCGGTCTCGCTCCGCGCGAACGTTTTCCCGCCTTGCGCGAACACTTCCGCGCGGAATTCAACGCCAGCCCCTACATGGAGAAATACGTGCTTGAGGCGCTCCTGCTCATAGGCGACGCCGACTACGCGGTCACCCGCATGCGTGATCGCTACGCCCAGATGGTCAACGACCCGGCCTACACCACCCTCTGGGAAGGCTGGGCGCTCAACACCGCCGAGTTCGGCGGCGGCACCGCCAACCACGCCTGGTCCGGCGGCCCGCTAACGTTGATGTATGAATACCTCGCCGGCATCGCACCCACCCAGCCCGGTTACGCCGCGTTCCAGGTGCTACCGTCTCCCGGTCCGCTCCGCCGCCTGCGCGCAGTCGTGCCCTCCGCGCGCGGCGAGATCACCGTCGTGCTCCAGCGCAAGCCCGACGACTCAATGGTCGCCCTCGACGTAACCGTCCCGCCCGGCACCAACGCCGTCGTCGGCCTGCCGCTTCTCGGCGGACGCCCCTACCGCGCCGTCCAGCTCAACGGCACCCCGCTCTGGCGCGGCGACCAGCTTGTCGGCAGAGCGCCTGCCGGCGTGAACCTCGCCCCGGGTGCGGCGGAAACCCACCTCGCCTTCACCTTGCCGCCCGGCAGCTGGCGCCTGATCGGCGAACGTTAAAGCATGTCGTTTCGCAACCCCATCATCTCCGGCTTTTACCCCGACCCCACGATCTGCCGCGTGGGTGAGGACTACTACCTCGCGACCAGCTCCTTCGAGTATTTCCCGGGCGTCCCGATTTTTCACAGCCGCGATCTGGTCAACTGGACGCAACTCGGCCACGCGCTCACCCGTCGCAGCCAGCTCGATCTCACTCACGCCAAGAGCTCCGGTGGCATCTACGCCCCAACCCTGCGCCACCACCAGGGTCGCTTCTACCTCGTCACCACCGACACGACCGGTATCGGCAATTTCATCGTCCATACCGCCGACCCCGCCGGCGAATGGTCCGAGCCGATTCGTGTGCCGCTGGGCGGCATTGATCCGTCGCTATTTTTCCACGACGGGCGCGTTTACTTCGCTGCCAACGGGCTCCACTGGGCCGAGCGCGGCGTCTATCTTACGCCCATCGATCTGGTCACCGGCGCGCCGCGCGCAGAGCCTCGTTTCCTCTGGGCCGGCATCGGCGGAAAGTTCCCCGAAGCTCCTCATCTCTATCAACGCAACGGCTGGTTTTACCTGCTCATCTCTGAAGGCGGCACCGAGTTCGGCCACATGGTCACCGTTGCGCGCAGCCGTGACTTGTTCGGGCCTTACGAGTCGTGTCCGCGCAACCCGATCCTGTCCCACCGCAGCCTCGCGCAACCGCTGCAGGCCACCGGGCACGGAGACTTCGTGGATACGCCCGACGGCAACTGGTGGATGGTCTTCCTCGCCACGCGTCCGGTCGGGTATCCACAAGCTCACCACCTCGGACGCGAGACCTGTCTAGCCCCCGTGACGTGGGACGACGACGGCTTTCCGGTGGTGAACGGCGGCGCACCGGTGCCGCTGAAAGTGGGTGATTCGTTTGCGCCGCTGCCGGCGACCAAGCCGCAACGCGATTCGTTTTCCGGCCGCGATCTCGCACCCGACTGGAATTTTCGCCGCAACCCGATCCCGGGCGCGTGGGCGATTGAGAGCGGGCTCGTGCTTCGCTGCGTCGCCGCCTCGCTCGATGACACCGCGCCTCAGTCCTGGGTGGGGCAACGTCAGCGCCACTTCGATTGTCGCGTCGAAACCGAGCTGGATTTCGAGCCTGTTCACGAAGGCGAGCTCGCCGGCCTCGGCGTCGTCATGAATGAGCGTCACCACACCGAGCTTATTGCCGGACTGAGCGGCGGCCGGCGTCAGATTTGGATGCGGCGTCGCGTCGGAAGCCTGATCACCGCGACCGCAACACGCCCACTGCCGGACGGCGCGGTCGGTCTGCGTATCGTCGCCAATGAGCACGGCTATCGCATGATGGCCCGTCTGGAGGAGGGCTGGTGTGCATTGGAAACGGTCGAGACCCGCCACTTGTCCACCGAGGTGGCGGGCGGTTTCACCGGGGTGTATTTCGGTCTCTTCGCCACCGGCTCGGGCCGCGAAAGCGCCACCAGCGGGCGCTTCGCGTGGTTCGATTACGAGGCATTGCCGGAGTTGAATCCGGAGCGCGCCGTGGCCTCGCAGACGACGCGCTTTTTTCCGCGTTAACCCGAAAAAAGCGCGGACCGAAAATCGGCCCGCGCTTCGTGATTAGTTTATTCGTGATTCCCGGTAGCGCTCAGCGCACCGGCGTGGGCTCGACCAGATTGGTGTAGGAGTAAGCCGTGGCGCCTGCGGTCAGATTAAATTCGCTGATCGTCACCGTCTCGCCCGCGACCGTCGCCATACGCGGGACAAAAGTGAAGGTGTCGGTGACGGTGGTGCCCACGGTCAGGGTGTTGTTGTCCGTCCCGCTCCAGGCGGAGGTCGGCAGGGCTTCGCCGCTTCGGAAGGCGAAGAGCAGGACGCGGAACTGCGGCTCGACCACTGAGGCGCGTTCGATGACCAACCGGTTGCAGGCGGGGCCCGCAGTGGTGGCGGGAATCGTCTCCAGGTAAGCCAGCGAGCTGCCGGACGTGCCGGCGAAT
>JANODO010000214.1:0-23213 GCA_031412735.1 Rariglobus sp.
CAACTGGAGGTGTTGAACCCACGAGAGGTCGTCGACCTTGAGCGCGGCGGGAAGGGCGGCGGTGGCAGCCGTGTCGAGCCCGAGGAGCGTGAGCCACACGAGTGCGCTGCACACGTTGGCAAAAAACAGCACGGGCAGCACCGCGTTGTCGCGCACCGCGTGCTTGGTGCTCAGGTCGTAAAACCCAAGGAACAAGGCGGACATCAAACTAGCGGTGATCCAATCCATCAAAGCGCAGAGATGTGTCGATCCGTGCGTCCCTGCGCAAGCGTCCGACGTGGCATGGACCGACGTGGCATGGGCGGCTCGCCTCGGATTCAAATCCCATGGGCGAGATGCCGGGCCTGCCGCCCCTGTCCCACCAGCCGGAACCACCTCAGACGCCCGTGCACTTTTCCCCCGTTGTCACGAACCACGCGCCTGCAGCGGCGGCAGCTTTTCCCGATACTTCCACAGCAACGGGGCAAGCCGCGCGCCTTCTTCGTAGCGCCGCCAGAATTTGCGAGGGTTGGATAAAAAACGAAAAAAAAGCCCGAGCATCAACCGGTCCGCCCACGGCGGGATACTGACCTGTCCGCCCGTCAGAAACGCGATCGCCGCGCCCAAGCACACGATTGACGGATGTCCGCTCAGCTTACCGCGCAACATCAGCCCGACGCGCTCCTGCACACCGCCGCCGATCGCCAGCATCACGATGCGCGGTTTGCGTGCCGCGATTCGGCTTACCAACACTTTATCGGTGATCGCACCCGCCGGGTAAAAAGGTGCCACATACACGTCGTCCGGGGTAACCGGGAATCCGTGCGTGACCAACCAGGCGCGATTGTGGGCGTCCTCCGCAGCGGAAGGCATCACCCAAAACACCGCGCCCGGCTCCTTGAGTTCGGGTCGCGCGAGCACGGCACGAATAAACTTAAGCCCTGAATAACGGGGAAGCGCTTCGCCCGTGAAGAGCCGCCACAACAGCACCATGAAACCGGAGTCCGTCAGCACGAGGGACGCCGAGGTGAGCGCCTCGCGATACGAGGGCGACTTCAGAAAATCTACCGCCAGCCCAGGTGCCGATGGGGCAACCACCAACCCGCCGCCGGAAACCACCCAGTCAACCGCCGTATCGAGCGAGCCGACGAAAAAATCGACTCCCAGCAGGCGGCGTAACGGAGAAGGCTTCATGCGCGAGGTATGCGCGCCAGACAAACCGTTGCCCCGTTTATATCACGACTAAAGTTAGGGCGTGTTTCCGTTTATCATTTTGCGCGCGGTCGAGGCCGCGCTTTTCGCTGCACTGAGCAGCGGGAATTGAGCAACCCTGCGGATTGCGTCTTCAGCGCGCCAAAGCGTCGGGGTTTTTGCCAATTTTGGAACTTGAAATCGTCACCTTCCAGACGGCCCAGAATAACCGGGTTCCTCCGGCAATGGTTACCCCGGAATAGCTCCCCGCCCACGTTTACCGCCGAAGCGAAGCCTTTTTTCAAACTCCACTACCAGGAGCGAAACGAAGGCGACCAGCGCTATTCTCAGCCACGACTCCGCGGAGATCGGCGCCGTCCGGAATAGCACGTTCATAAACGGCGCGTAAGTAAACAGGAGCTGCGCGCCGAACATCGCCAACGACCCGACCACCGCCCAGCGATTCGTCAACCAACCGATCGCGAAAATCGAATGGTTCAGGGATCGGCAACTAAACAGATACGCAATCTCCACTAGAACGATCACATTGATCACCGCCGTGCGCGCCGCCGCCTCCCGCTCTCCCTCCGCGTGCAGCTCCCAAAAGAAAACCCAAAACGCCCCCGCCACGATGATCAGGGAAATCAAACCCGTGCGCATGAGCAGCGCGGGCGTGATCAGCGGACGCATCGGGTCGCGCGGAGGGCGAGCCATGAGATCCGATTCCTTCGGCTCAAAGACCAGCATCAGGCCAAGCAAAATTGCCGTCGTGAGGTTGATCCACAGCAACTGCACCGGCAACGCCGGCAGTGCCGTGCCGACGAGCACCGCCGTGAGCAACACCAGCCCTACCCCGAGGCTGGTCGGCAAGGTCCACACGATGAATTTCGTGAGGTTGTCGAACACCCCGCGACCTTCCTCCACGGCCGCCTCGATGGACGCGAAATTATCATCCAGCAAAATCATCGCGGCGGCCCCCTTCGCCACATCCGTTCCGGTGATGCCCATCGCCACGCCGATATCCGCTTGTTTCAATGCAGGCGCGTCGTTGACCCCGTCGCCCGTCATCGCGACGACGTGGCCGCAGGCTTGCAGTGCTCTCACGAGACGCAGTTTTTGCTCCGGGTCCACTCGTGCAAACACGGCCGTGTTCTCGGCCACAGCCGACAAGGCATCGTCCGAGATCACTGCCAATTGCCGGCCGGTCAGCGCTACCAACGCGTCGTTCTCCCTGCGGCCTTCCAGTCCGATCCTCTCCGCAATCGCGCGGGCGGTGACAAGGTGGTCGCCGGTGATCATTTTTACCGCGATGCCTGCTTGCTGACACCGGCCAACGGCGGATATCGCGGCGGCGCGCGGCGGGTCCATCATCCCTTGCAACCCCAGAAAGGTGAGTCCACTGGCCACGTGCGCGTGTTCGAGTCGCCCGTGCTGCGCGCCCACCGCGCGCCGGGCCAACGCCAGCACGCGCAACCCGCGGCCGGCCATCACGTCCGCCGCCTTTTGGACTTTATCGCGGTCCAATGCGACCAAGAGGCCGTCCTCGCCCAACGCATCCACGCAACGTTCGAGGAGGCGCTCCATCGCACCGACTTTATAGATCATGCGGCCCGCGCGGGCTTCGTGCAGCGTGGCTCGAAACATGTGCTCCGATTCAAACGGGATGGTGTCCAGCACCGGTGATGCACGATGCGTCTCGGCGTGGCGCACACCGCCTTTTTCACCGGCGACGAGCAGCGCCGCCTCGGTGGGATCGCCTTGCACCTTGAGGCGCTCCCCTTCGAGCACGAGTTGCGCGTCGTTGCAGAGCACGCCCGCTCGCAAGCACTCGCCGAGCGCCGGGTGTTGCAACACCTCCAGCACCACGCCGGCGTGCCGCAGCTCCCCCGCCGGCTCATAACCGGCGCCGGTCACTTCGTAGAGTTTACCGCCCGCATAAATATCGCGCACCGTCATCTGGTTTTCCGTGAGCGTTCCGGTTTTGTCCGAGCAGATCACCGTGGTGCTGCCGAGCGTCTCGACGGCGGGGAGCTTGCGGATGATGACTTGCCGCCGTGCCATGCGCGAAACCCCGATGGCGAGCACGATGGTCACGGCGGCCGGCAATCCCTCGGGGATCACCCCGACTGCGAACGCCACGGCCGGCATAAACAAATCGCGCGCCGATTCGCCGCGCGCCAATCCGACGACGAACATCAGTGCCGACATCGCAAGAATCGCCCAAACGGCGACGCGGCTGAAGTGCGCGATTTTCTTCGTCAGTGGCGTGGACAACTCCACCGCCCCGGCGATGAGCCGGGCGATGCGGCCCGTCTCGGTCTGATCGCCGATGCCCCACACTACGCTCTCCGCCCGGCCTGCCGTCACGAGTGTGCCGGCATAGGCGAGGTTGTGGCGCTCCGCCAGCACCGTGTCGCGCGCGATCACCTCGCCATGCTTCGCGACGGGCGCGGATTCGCCGGTAAGCGCCGACTCATCGATTCGCAACGACTGCACCCGCAGCAGGCGCAAATCGGCGGGCACACGGTCGCCCGCCTCCAGCAACACTACGTCGCCGGGCACCAAATCGGCAGATGGCACGCGCACCTTGCGCCCCTCGCGGCGCACAGTGGCCTGGGTGGTCACCATCCGCGCCAGCGCCTCGATTGCTTTGCTCGCCTTGGCCTCCTGGATGAAGCCGACCAGCGCGTTGATAAACACGACGCCGAAGATAACGGCCGAGTCAACGGTTTCCCCGATGACCAGAGTGACACCCGACGCGACGAGGAGGATGTAGATGAACGGTTGGTGAAACTGTTGAACGAACAGCCACCACACCGGCACCGACTTGGATGCGGTGACCACGTTGGGACCGACTAATTGGCGCCGACGCCGAACGTCTTCGGTGGAAAGGCCCGTCCCCACGGCCACCTCAAGCAGCCGCAGCACATCATCCGCGTGCAGATTATGCCAGGCGTGCTCGTCTGCCGAAGCAGGTCGTGTTTCGATGGCCCGCACGGGAATGGGTCAACGGAAGACGGAGGAAGTAGCGGCGATCATCAAGCGGCACGCCTCTGCGCAGGTGCGGCACGCTTCGGCGCAAATCTGACAGTGCTCCATCGAATGCTTGGCGCATTCCTCGTCGCAGGCGTCGCAGATTTCCGCGCACAGTTGGCAGACCGCTCCCACCCAAACGGATTCGCGGGACATCTCGCGCGCGGCGAACAAACAAACATCGGCGCAGCTGCGATCCAGTTCGATGCAGCGGGTCATCAGTTTCATATCCTCCCCGTGAAGGCAGCCGGTTGCACAGTGTTCGCAGGCCTCCATGCAATCGTTACAAGCTTCGATACAGGAACTATAGTCGGGGTGTCGCATGGCGCATTCTAGCCCAACGACGCCGAAAAAAACATCGGGGCGACCTCGCCGCAGCAACTGGGGCGTGTTGCTGAAACATTTCTGCCCGAGGAACGCGAGCGAGCGAGCGCGACAGCGGGCTTGTCCCGCCGTTCAGATGTAGGCCCGACCGCCGGTCGGGCGCTCGACAAAGACCGCGGAGCCCGACCAGCGGTCGGTCCTACATCGAACCGCTGGGTCGCCTCCGTCACTTACACCCGCTCGCGCAATCGCTGGATATGATGCGCCGGCACGCGCGCTTCCACTCCGGGCGCAGTCTGCAACCGCACCGCTCCGTGAGTATCGATTCCGAGAAACCAGCCGCTCGTCGCCGCCAGCGTTACCCCGCGCGCCGGCTCCAGAGACACCTCGCGCGACTCACCCCAGTAGCGACTCAGCACCGGCACAAATCCCGGCAGGTGGATGCGGGCAAATTCCCAATGCGCGAGGCGCACCGCTCGCAGTAATTGCGTCACCCACTCGTCGCGACTCGGGAGAAGGTCGGCGTCGCACGCATCCGCGAGCCGCCCGGCGATGCTGCTGAGCGATGTGTCTTCATCCCAGGGACGGTTGGTGAGGTTGAGTCCGATGCCCACCAGCAACGTGTTTGGGCCGCCTTGGTCGACGAGGATGCCGCCGACTTTCATGCGACCTATCATCAGGTCGTTGGGCCAGCGTAGACGCGCGGCTTTCACGCCCGCGCGACGTAAGACCGCGCACACGCCCCAGCCCACGGCGAGGGCGAAGCCTTTGGCCGCCATCGCGTCGCCGTTATACGGCAGCACCGCCGTGAGATAAACACCGCCGGGGTTCGACACGAAGGTGCGCTCGCATTGTCCGCGTCCAGATGTCTGCTCGTCGGCCCACACCGCCGACCACGCGGGCAGTTCACGCGCCAGCGCCTGCGTGGAGGTCACGCTTTCGTGATGGGAAATCGCCCAACCGGTTCCATCACGGACCCGGAAAGGTTTCGGAACGAAGTCGACGGTGATCATTGAAGAAAACAGTTAACGGACGCGGTGAGAGTGGAAGATATCGCGGCGCCCTTCCTTGGCCCAGGTCGTGTCGGGGCTCTGGCGATCAACCGCCACCACGCGCGCGCGACCGTCGAACATCGTGTGCACCGTTGCCGCGAGAATCGCCTGGATATGCGGCGGGGCGGGCTCGGCCGAGATGATGCGGGCCCGGCCCTTGAAGAATAAATCAACGCTGGCGGCGATCAGCGCATGGGTGATCGGAGCAACCGGCGATTCAGGTGTGTCGGTCATGGCTTGAAGGAATGGAAATCAACGAAAGGACGATGCCCAATGTGGGAGGGGCATCAGTTTAGCCGCCACCGCCGCACCGAACAGGCCGGTAACAGCAGCGAGGCCGTAAAACGTGAGGGCGTAAAACGTGAGGGCGGCAGTGATGACGCATTTCACGGGGTGTGCGGGGGGGCTCATACCAGTTACAGCTCGTAAGGGGACTTTAGCATGGCCCGGTGTAGCCCCGACCGGTGGTCGGGGTTTCCGGGAGACGCCCGACCACCGGTCGGGCCTACACCAGACGAAAGTCTCATTTCATGCCATAACGGGTATCAGGCGAGGCGGATGAGCACCGAACCCTCTTCGACGCCATCGCCGGCAGCGGCGAGGATCTCAGAGACGGTGCCGGCTTTATGCGCGAAAATGTAGGTGTTCATTTTCATCGCCTCGATCGTGGCGACCTGGGCACCCGGCTCGACGAGTTGGCCGATCGCCACATCGATGGTGACGAGCTTGCCGGAGAGCGGGCAGGCGATGTCGCCGCTGCCGACGGGACCGCGCGGCGCGGCGACCGGCATCGGAGCCGGTGCGGCGTAGACCGGCGCGGCGGCGGGCGGCGCCGAGGGCGCGGGAGCGCGGGCGGCGACCACCGGAGCGCCCTCGTCGAGCACTTCGACGAGCACATCGTAGACTTTGCCTTCAACAGTGACACGGAGCTTTTTCATAGTAAGTGGAAGTTGGATTTAGAAGAGTGTGCGCGAGGGTTTCGCGCCGGTTAGAGCGGTATGTTGCCGTGCTTCTTCGGCGGACGCGCCTCGCGCTTCGACAGCGTGTTTCGCAACGCGAGCGCCACGATGCTGCGGGTTTGCGCGGGCTCGATCACGTCGGTGATCATGCCCTTGCGCGCCGCAGTGTAGGGCGAGGCGAACTTCTCGCGGTAGTCGGCGGCGAGTTCCTTTTCCTTGGCCTTCGGATCGGCGGCCGCGGTGATCTCGCGCTTGAACAAGATCTTGGCCGCGCCCTCCGCGCCCATCACGGCGATCTCCGCGCAGGGCCATGCGTAAACCACATCGGCGCCCATGTCGCTGGAGCACATCGCGAGGTAGGCGCCGCCGTAGGCTTTGCGCATGATGATTGTGATCTTGGGCACGGTCGCCGAGGCGTAGGCGAAGAGCATTTTCGCACCGTGGCGGATGATGCCGCCGCGTTCCTGCGCCGCACCCGGCATGAAGCCGGGGATGTCCACGAGGGTGACCACGGGGATGTTGAACACGTTGCAGAAACGGATGAACCGCGCGCCCTTGTCCGACGAGTCGATGTCGAGCGTGCCGGCCTTGACCATGGGCTGGTTGGAGATGATGCCAACGACGAGGCCCTCAATGCGGGCGAAGCCGACCACGATGTTTTTGGCCCACTCCTTGTGCACTTCGAGGAAGTCACCGTCGTCAACCAGGCGGGCAATGACCTTTTGCACGTCGATCGGCGCTTTGGAGTCGGCGGGCACGAGCTCGTTCATGCCGGGATCCAATTCGAGGACCATCGACGGCGTGGGCCGGTGCGGCGGATCCATGACGTTGTTCGACGGGAGGAACGAGAAGAGTTTTTTCGCGATGGCGAGAGCGTGGGTTTCATCCTCCGCGATGAAGTGGATGTTGCCACTTACGGACGCATGCACCATCGCGCTGCCGACTTGGTCCATGGTGACAACTTCGCCGGTGGCCGCCTTGATGACCTCCGGGCCGCAGATGAACATCTGGGCGTTGTTACGCGTCATGATGATGAAGTCGGTGAGTGCCGGCGAGTAGGCCGCGCCACCGGCGCACGGACCGGCGATGATCGAGACCTGGGGCACGACCCCGGAGAGCAGCACGTTGCGGAAGAAAACCTGGCCGTAACCGGAGAGCGAATCATCGCCTTCTTGGATACGCGCGCCGCCGGAATCGTTGATGCCCAGGACGGGCATGCCGGACTTCGTGGCGTAGTCCATGAGGTCGCATATTTTCTTCGCATGGATGCGCCCGACGGCGCCGCCGCCCACGGTGAAGTCTTGGCTGAACGCGGCGACGGGCCGCCCGTTGATGTAACCCACGCCGGTGACAACGCCGTCGCCGGGAAAGGACTTTTTCTCCATTCCGAAGTCATGACAGTCGTGGTCGGTGTGCATGCCCCACTCCATGAAAGTATTCGGATCGAAGAGCGCGAGGAGGCGCTCACGGGCATTCATGAGCCCCTTTGCGCGACGCGCTTCCAGTTTATCGTCGCCGCCGGCCGAGAGCGCGATGCGGCGTTTTTCGGCGAGTTGGGCAAGCAGTTCGGGTGCGATGGCCATAGTGGTTTTTTCTTGGAAACGTTTTGTTTAGTGGGCGTCGATCGCTCCCGGTTTCACGGCGCAGAACTCAGTGAGCACACCGCGCGTGGACTTCGGATGCAGGAAGGCGACGAGTTTGCCCGCCGCTCCGTCGAAGGGTTGTTCGTGGATCAAGCGCACGCCCGCGCCGGAGGCCTGCTTGAGTTGCGCGCCGATGTCATCGGTGCGAAACGCGATGTGGTGAATCCCCTCGCCGCGCTCGGCGATGAACTTGGCGATGGGGCTCTCGGGAGCGGTCGGCTCCAGCAGTTCCAAGTGGACGCCACCAACGTC
Source organism: Rariglobus sp. (assembly GCA_031412735.1). Lineage (GTDB taxonomy): Bacteria > Verrucomicrobiota > Verrucomicrobiia > Opitutales > Opitutaceae > Rariglobus. Next base: position 8,434 of record JANODO010000214.1, read on the forward strand.
AAAAAACGCGGTGCGCACCCGTTGCGAGGCGACTTCCTCCCGGCCGAGGCAGGTGAGGCCAAGCGCGTTTTCGTAGAGCGGGATTGCTTCGTCGAGCGAGCGAACTGCGATGCCCAGGTGGTCGATGGATTGGATCATGGGGGAAATGTGTGAGGGTGCCCTGAGTTTACCCCGATGCGCGGTTCAGGGCTGCGCGAATCTTGGCTAGGAGTGCGCATGTGCGGTGTTTTCACTGTGCACCAACACCGCAAAAACGCAGGCCGCCGGCCTAGTTCCGCGGAGCGGTATCGAGCATCGCATTCACTGCGTCCTCGAGTTCACGACCGTCGATCGCGTCACGTTCGAAATCAGCCAGCGCCGTTTTGAACTGTTCGGCCTTACCCTTTTGCGCGGCATCATAGACCCGCCCCAACGAAAGCGCTGAGTTTGCATAGTAAGGATGGATGAGACCGAGGGTCGATTGAAGCTGCCTTCCGCGTTCCATAAGCTCCGCACGCACCCACGCTTCCTTGCGCAAACCCTCCAGCTCTTCCAGAGCCAACACCACCTCACGGCCCTCGCGACCGGCCAGCCACCGACTGCGATCCGCCATCCAGCCGCGCGACGCCTCCGCTGTCATCACGGGAAGCGCGCGGAAAGTCCGCTGGTGATGGAACGCCACCTGCCACCACAACTCCAGCGACGCCGCATCGTTCCACAACCCGCGATAAGCACCCGGCAACGTGTCCCACGGCGCGGCCCCGCCCACGACGCCGCGCAACCAGCCTCCCCAGCGCGACGCCTCACCCGCCTCCGCCTGCAATTGCAAAAACAACCACAGGGAGGCCAGCTCCCACCGACGCGACTCGACCTCGCCGCGATTCCACAGCAGCAACGCGCGCAAAGGCGGTGGCGTGATTCCCGCGGCCTCTTGCTGAAACGCATCCTGCAGGGCGGGCCGTTCCCGCACCATGCTCCAGGCCGTGCAGGCCTGCTCTAGCCACAAGGGCACCGTCAGCTTGGGCCCGACTCCATGCCAGGCAACCGCCTGCCGTAAAATCAACCCTTGCACAAACGCACGCCGCACGACCACCGGGTCGGCTTTGTCCGACCAACGCACGCGCACGCCCACACGGCCGGGCGGCTCGACGGTCACCGTAAATGGCGCAGGTTCCGTCCACTGAGACTCCGGCACCAGCCGCACACTCACCGGCGAGGAAAAGCCTCCCGTCGGCAGGCCGAGCGGGCCCGACAACGCTGCCCACACGGAGCGCCCGAGCACCAACGCCGGCTGCGCATCGGTCACATCGCGCACGATGATTTCAAATTCGCCCGCCTGCGTGTAGAAAACTCGCGGTGCAGGTTCGGCACTCACGGCAACTGCCGCAGAGGCTTCCGCCGCTTCAATCTGCGCTAAAAGAGGAGCCGCCAGAAACGGAGCGCACAGCCAAAGTGCGACACGCACTGCCGGCGACAGCCACGCGCTCCTCATCACGGTAACACCAGGCGCAGGGTGTTGTTCTCGACCGCGACTAGTTTAAGTTTTGCCCACGTTGCCTTCAGATCTTCGGGCAGTGCTTGCGCCGCCATGATCCGCTTCACCAGGAACGGTTTTAGATTGGGCACGATGTGGGTGGGCAAAGAGCCGAGGTAAAGTTCATCAGCCGTGAATTCAAACCCCGCGGCGCCCTCGACGAATTTGCCGCGCGTGTGAAACACCATGTCCTGCGTGATCCCGAAGAGGGAGAACTTACCCAAAAGCGCCACCTGCAACACGCCATCGGCGATGCGGAAATTGACTCGGTCGGGAGCAAAGAGCGGTTCGGGTCCCGCAGCGGCGGCCGGAGCCCCTTTGGGGTTGGTGGGCGCGGCGCTTGCCACCCACGCGTTCAACTCTTCTTCGGTAAACGTGACCTCGGCGGTGTTCCCCTCGGCGAGGATCTGCCGTTTGCGAGTCCACTGGCGCGCCTTGCTGCTGTTCACCGCGCCATCGACGACATAAACTCTTCCCGGCTCAATCGCGTCCGCAGGTTTGGCCACCACCTCGACCGGTTTAAAAATAAGATGGACCGCCGCTAGGAGCACGCCGAGCGCAACGCTCAACACCACTCCGAGGGTGATCTCGAACAACCCAGGACCATTCAACGCGCGATCAATCTTCTTATTGGAAGCCATGTGGGGAAGCAGAGATTTAAAATACCGGTCCGGTAAAACGACCTCGCGGACACGAGGGGAAGCTCAATGACGCACCGTGCTTTTGCGAGACTCTTCAACGAATCGGAAGGACACCGTGTAGTAAGTCCAACTGGCCGCCAGACCTACGAATATCGTGAACGTCATCAACGGATACCCCGCGACGAGGAAACCGATCAGCGCGAAAGTCGGCACCCAGAAGTAAGACTTGGTCGAACGGAGCATCGCGACCAGCACCGGCACGCGAAACGCATCACGGAACTCCTCGTGTTTCTGGTATTGGTAGATGCCAGCGACCGTCAGCGGCCCCGCCAGCATCACCGCTGGAACGACCGGCAGATAGATGAACGCTCCGTAGTTAAAAACAAAGTGCAGCGGCCACACCAGCATCCACGCGATCAAGATAGGAATCACGCCGAGCACCAAAAAAATCACAAACGCCGCCGTGCCGGTGAGGAACAGGCGCTTCCAATCACCCCATTCCGGAAACTCCAACGCCTCGCCGCGCCTCGCCTGCTCGATCATCGCATAGAGGTAACCAAACGCCAAAAAATGCCCGACGGGCACGATCAGCAGCAACGCACCCAGAATTGCTTTGAGAAACCACGACTGGTCGGAAAAGAGGCGTTTGCAAACTTGTTCAAGGGAAGGCATTGCTGCGGGCTATTTTTCCGGAAAAGGTAGGTGAGCGCCGATGGATTTCACAATCAAATTAAACCAGTTCATCACTGAGGTCGAAGCCTCACTCAAACAGCTCGTGCCCGTGTATGCAGGAACCGACGCCGGCCCGGTGCGTATTCACGAGGCCATGCGCTACGCCGTGCAGGCCGGGGGTAAACGCCTGCGTCCGGCACTCGCGCTGTCTGCGGCCGAACTCTTCCGTCCCGTAGCCGCGAGCGCCAGCGAGTGGCCGTCTGCCCAGCCCGCCGCCGTCGCGATCGAGTGCGTCCACTCGTATTCACTTGTTCACGACGACTTGCCCTGCATGGACAACGACGACCTGCGCCGGGGCCGCCCCACAGTCCATAAACAATTCGACGAAGCCACCGCTCTTCTCGCCGGCGACGCTCTGCTCACCCACGCGTTCCTGATCCTGGCCACGCGCTACGCCGCCGACTCCCGCCTGGTCGCCGCGCTCGTGCGGGAGTTGGCCGACGCCGCCGGCTCCGCCCGGCTGATCGGCGGACAAATGCAAGACCTCCTCGCGGAGAAAAAAACCGACGCCACCGCCGCCGAGTTGGAGTTCATCCACCTTAATAAAACCGCCGCCATGCTGGAAGCCTCGCTCGTCATGGGCGGTCTCGTCGGGGGGGCCGATGACGCGGCACTCGTCCGTCTCCGCGCCGCGGGTCGCCACCTCGGACTCGCGTTCCAGATCATCGACGACGTGCTCGATGCCACGGCCGACACGTCGACGCTGGGCAAGACCGCCGGCAAGGATGCAAAAGCCGGCAAAACCACCTACGTGAGCCTTCACGGGATTGACGCCGCACGCCGCATGGCCGGGGAGCAGACCGAACTCGCGCTCACCGCGTTGCGTGCCCTGCCCGGCGACACGCGGTTTTTGTTGTGGCTCGCGCAGTCGATGCTCGCACGGGCCAAGTAATTATAAAGGTAGGAGCCCATTCATGGGCGATGAGCGACTCGCAACATCTTTCGGTTTACGGGCGCGTAACATCGCCCGTAAACGGGCTCCTACCTTTCGGCATTAGCCCTCGTGCTTACGTCAGCTTCACGCGCATGCGGCTGAACTCTTCGCACAGCGTCATGATCTCTTTCGCGGTCGTCAGTTTCAGCGCATCGGCAGCCAGCTTTTGGGCGTCGCTTAGTTTCATCGAGCGCACCAGGTATTTCACGGCCGGGATCAGCGGAGGCGTCATGCTCAACTCGTCCACGCCCAGCCCGAGGAGCAGGGGAGCATAGATCGCGTCACCCGCCATCTCGCCGCACACGCTCACCTTGATCTTCTGCTTATGCGCTTCGTCGATAACGAACTTGATCATGCGAATCACCGCCGGATGCGTGGGTTCGTAGAGATGGGCGATCCGGTCGTTTACCCGATCAACCGCCATCAAATATTGGATGAGGTCGTTCGTCCCGATGCTAAAGAAGTCACAGTCTTTGGCCAGCAGGTCGGCGGTCACGGCCGCACTGGGAATCTCGATCATCGCACCGACCTGAAGATTGATGTTGAACGCAATCTTCTTGGTTTTCAGCTCCTCTTTGCACTCAGCGAGCACGGCGTTGGCCCGGGCCAGTTCTTCGCGACCGCTGATCATCGGATACATCAGCTTGATGTCGCCATGGGCGCTCGCGCGCAGAATCGCGCGCAGCTGGTCTTTGAAGATCCCGGGGTTGTCCAAGCAGAACCGAATCGCCCGGTAGCCGAGGAAGGGGTTGTCCTCCTTCGGAAATAGATGAGCCTGGCCAGCCATGGGTTTGTCGCCGCCCAGATCGAGCGTGCGGATTACCACGGAGGAGGGTGCGAGCGCCTCGACGACTTCCTTGTAGGCGAGGTATTGTTCCTGTTCGCTCGGGATGCGGCCCGCGTTGAGGTAGAGGAACTCCGTCCGGTAAAGACCCACGCCGTCCGCCAGGTATTCTTTCACCAAGCCGGTTTCGTCGACCTTTTCGATGTTGGCACGCAAGGTAACCGACGTTCCATCCAACGTGACTGCCGGGCGACGGTTCGCCTCCATGAGGCGTTGCTCGAACCCTTTCTTTTGGAGTTGAATCTGCCCGTAACGGAAAAGCGTCTGTTGCGTTGGGTTGATGATGACAAGGCCTTCGTAGCCATCCACCAACAGCCAGTCGCCCGCCTGCACTTGACTCGTCAGATCGCGCACTCCGACGACGGCGGGCACCTTCATCGAGCGCGCGACGATCACCGCATGGCTGGTTTTGCTGCCGGAATCCGTGACGATCGCGAGAGCCTGCGAGCTGTCGATGCCGGCCGCGTCGGAGGGTGAAACGTCGTTGGCGACCACCACGCGTTTCTCGACCAATTGGCTGAGACTCTGACTGGAGTGGCCGAGGAGATTTTGTAGCAGGCGTTGCGCGACATCTCGGATGTCACCGGAACGCTCGCGCAGGTATTCGTCGTCGATCTCGGAGAACGCCTTGATGTAGCGCTGCGAGATTTTATTGAAGCAGGTCTCGACGTTTTTGTCGGTCGCCTCGAACTCTCGAATTGTTTCTGAAATCAGCGCCTGGTCTTCCAGCACCAGCAAATGCGCATCAAAAATCCGGGCCTCGTCCGCGCCTAAATTCTTGTCCACCTCGGACATGATTTTCTGGATCTGCTGGCGCGTGATTAAGATCGCCCGTTCAAACCGCGCGACCTCCTCGGCGCGTTTGTCAGGCTCGACCTGATACGCCGGAACCTCCACATCGCTCTGGATATACAGAAACGTCTGGCCATACGCGATCCCTTGCGAGGCAGCGATGCCTTGCACCAGGGTTTCGGGTTTACCGCGCGTGTCGGTGGGCATTCAAAGTGTCCTTAGGCCGGGGTTGGATGAGGGACGTCGAACGATAACGGCTCCGCACCGCGCCGGGTCAACTCGCTTTTGTTAACCAGCAGCGGGTTTTTTACTCACAAGTCAGGCAAGTCGCGTTTCAGTGACAAAAGCAGGGGCTCCCCACAACTCGCGGATCCGTGTAGTGATTGCCGCCACCGGCGCGTCGTCCGCCAAGAACGCAAAACACGCGCTCCCGCTCCCGCTCATGCGCGGAGCCAGGCCGAACTCGGCCCGCAAACGATCCAGCGCAACGGGCAGCCCGATGAACTTCGTGAAGGCGGTCGCTTCCATGTTGTTAAACAACAGAGCCTCGCCGGCGGCAGCGGAATCGTTGATCCAGGCCGCGAGTCGGTCCTCCGCGATTACCGCCGACAAATAACTCGCCGGCGCCCCGGCCGCCATCTGCCGGTAAGCCCACACCGTGCTGATTCCAAACGGAGGCTTGAAGACCAGCACACGCCGGCCTTGCAAACGGCGCGCCGCGTGCCCGGGAATCGGCTGCACGTCTTCGCCGCGCCCGCGCATGACGACCGGGCCACGTTGCAAAAACAGTGCGCAATCCGAACCAAGGCGCGCGGCCACGTGTGCCAGCGCGTCGAGCGCAAGCGGCCCGCCGGCGAGCCGGTTCAGAGCGAGCAGAGTCGTCGTCGCGTTACTGCTGCCGCCCCCCAAGCCGGCACCGACCGGGATGCGTTTAACCAGGGAAAAATGCGCTCCGCCCGTCCAGCTTGATGCTTCGGCGAACGCTCGCGCGGCCCGCAAAATCAGATTCGTGGCGTCGATCTCCAGCGCAGGATCGTCGCACTCCAACGAAAAGCCCGATGGGCGCTGCGCGACCGTCAACGTGTCGCCAAACTCGACCGGCGTCGCCACCGATACGAGGTCGTGAAAGCCATCCGCTCGCCTCCCGGTGATCGCAAGAAAGAGATTAAGTTTGGCGGGACTTTGCAGGACGATCATGGGCGCGGGATAAGTCTGGAGTTTTCCCCAATGGCACCCGATCGCGCCAGCCCGATTTTGGTGTTTTTAATTGGTGTCCATTCGTGTCCATTAGTGGTTTCTCACCACATGCCTTGCGATCTCATCCTCGCCCTCGACGTTCCGACTCGTGACTCCGCCGCTCCGCTCCTACGCCAATTGCGTGGAGAACTCCGCTGGGTAAAGATTGGTCTGCAGATGTTCACCGCCTACGGGCCCGACTACGTGAAGGCCGTCGCCGACGAGGGATTCAATATCTTCCTCGACCTCAAGCTCCACGACATCCCCAACACCGTCGCGAAAGCCGTCGAGTCCCTGGCGCCGCTTCCTATCGGCATGTTGACGCTCCACACCTCCGGCGGACGCGAGATGATGAGCTACGCCCGCAAAGCCCAACTCGCCTCCAAACCCGACCTGCTGCTCCTCGGCGTCACCGTGCTCACGTCGATGGACGCGACCGGCCTCTCCGAACTCGGCGTCTCCGTCTCGCCCGAGGCCCAGGTCTCCCGGCTCGGTAAACTCGCCTCCGACTCCGGCCTCACCGGCCTCGTCTGTTCCCCGCTCGAAGTCGCCCTACTCCGCTCGCAACTTCCCGCCGGCATCCAACTCGTCACCCCGGGAATCCGCCCCGCCGGCGAGGCCGGTGGCGATGACCAGAAACGCATTATGACACCCGCCGACGCCGCCCGCGCCGGCTCCAGTTACATCGTGGTCGGTCGCCCCATCCTCAACGCCAAAGACCCCGTCGCCGCCACCCGCGCGATTCTCGCCGACCTCAAAACCAAAGGCTGAAGGACTGAAAAGCTGAAGGGCTGAAACAAAAACTATCCCCTCCCTCAGCGCCTTCCCCTTCCTTCAGTCTTTCATCCTTTTCCTTCCCTCCCTCCTTCAGCCCTTCAGTCCTTCAGCTTTTCCCCCTTTTCTTCCCCATGCCACGCACAGCCGCCATCCTCCTCGCCGCAGGCAGCGGCCAACGCATGAACGGATCCGTCGAGGACAAGATCCTCGCGCCTCTCGGCGGACGCCCCCTCTTCGTCCACTCCGCCACGGCCTTCGCCGAAAGCGGGGTCGCCGATTTCTACGTCATCGTTTATCGCGATCAAAAGCAGATGCTTGAATTATCCGCCTACGCACCCACTCCCGCGCTCTTCGTCCCGGGTGGTGCCGAGCGCCAGGACTCCGTCGCCGCCGCGCTCGCGGCGCTTCCGCCCGACATCGGCAAGGTTTTCATCCACGATTGCGCGCGCCCCTTCGTGCGCGTCGATCAACTCATCGCTCTTCACAAAATCGTCCTTCGCGAAGACGCCGTAGTCCTCGCCCACCGCGTGACCGATTCCATCAAAGAACACCGCGCCGACGGACACCTCAAATCCCTCAACCGCGACAAGCTCTGGGCCATGGAGACTCCGCAAGTGTTCGCCCGCGACCTCATCGTCGCCGCCTACGCCAAGGTCGCCAAAAAGAAGCTCCGCATCACCGACGACGCCGCCGCCGTCGAGCTCCTCAAGCAGCCCGTCGCCATTCTCGAAAACACCTACGCCAATCCCAAACTCACCACGCCCGCCGACCTGCCGTGGTTCGAGTATCTCCTCACCCACAAGACCGCCTGATCCCCCTTTCGTCCGGTCCTACCTTTCGTGTAGTGTGTTTCGTGGTTAAAAAGATTCCGCCCTCCGTGTGTTTCGTGGTTAAAAACCAGTCATGAGCAACCTCCGCATCGGCCACGGTTACGACATCCACCGCATCGTCGCGCAGCGTCCCATGATCCTCGGCGGAGTGCATTTCCCCGAGTGCGACTACGGTCTCGACGGCCACTCCGACGCCGACGCCCTCACCCACGCGATTTGCGACGCCCTCCTCGGTGCCGCTGCGCTCCCCGACATCGGTCATTTTTTCCCCAACACCGATCCGGCCTACAAAAACATCGATTCGCAAGTCCTGCTCCAACGCGTGACCGCCGAACTCCGCGGGCGCGGCTATGAAATCGTAAATATCGACGCCTCGCTCATCGCGGAAAAGCCGAAGATCTACCCGCGCCTCGCCGAGATGAAGTCCGCCCTCGCCCGCTCCACCGGCCTCGACGTCTCCCAAATCGGCCTCAAAGCCACGACCAACGAAGGCATCGACGACATCGGCCAAGGTCTCGCCATCGCCGCCCACGCCGTCGCCCTCATCCAAAAAACACCTAACCCGCCTCCGCCTTTCGTGTAGTCCGTGTTTTCGTGGTTCCAATTCCCTCCGCATTTTCCGCCTCCGATTCTTCCGTGTATTCCGTGTATTCCGTGGGCAAAAAATCCGTGATCATCCCTCTTTTCCGCCTCCGCCTTTCGTGTCTCTTCGTGTGTTTCGTGGGCACCCTCCTGGCCTCCGCACTCACTGGCTGCCTCAAACGCGAGACCGCCGTCGAGCGCGGCAACCGTGACCAGATCCTTCATCGCGGAATGGGCCCCGAAGTCGCCGATATTGACCCGCATCTCGCCACCACCGCCAACGACTACGCCGTCCTCTCCGCCCTCTTCGAAGGGCTCGTCGCCGAGGACCCGCAAACCCTCGCACCCGTCCCCGGCGTCGCCGAATCGTGGGAGGTCTCCGCCGACAACCTAACCTACACGTTCCACCTGCGCGCCAACGCCAAATGGTCCAACGGCGACCCCGTCACCGCCCGTGATTTCCTCGCCTCGTGGCAACGCGTGCTCACGCCTTCGCTCGCCGCCGACAACGCCTACCTTCTCTACATCGTGCAGAACGCCGAGGCGTTTCACAAAGGCCAGCTCACCGACTTCGCCCAAGTCGGTTTCTCCGCGCCCGACGAGCGCACCGTGCGCATCACCCTCGAGCACCCTGCCTCCTACTTCCTTTCCCTCCTGCAACACTGGGTCTGGTGGCCCGTCCATCTCCCCACGCTCGAAAAATCCGGTTCACCCTACCAGCGCGGCAACCGCTGGGCCCGCCCCGAAACGTTCGTCGGCAACGGTCCCTTCAACCTCAAGGAGTGGCGCACCGGCCAGCACATCGACGTGGTAAAATCGCCCACCTACTGGGATGCCGCGATCGTTCGCCTGAACGGCATCCGCCTCCATCCCATCGAAGACCTCAACGCCGAGGAACGCGCCTTCCGCTCCGGCCAGCTGCATCTCACCGAGGCGTTGCCCGTCGCCAAAGTGGACGCTTACCGCCGCACGAATCCCGAGCTCCTGCGCATCGATCCGTATTTGGGAACCTACTACTACACGTTCAACACCGAGCGCCCGTTCCTCAACGACGCCAAGATTCGCCGCGCCCTCGCGCTGGCCGTCAACCGCACCGGACTCACCGAGCGCATCCTGCGCGGCGGCCAACAGCCCGCTTCCGCCTTCACGCCTCCGGGCACCGCCGGTTACACGCCGCCTCCCGGTTTCACCACGGATTTTGCCGAGGCCCGCCGCTTGCTTGCCGAAGCCGGTTACCCGGATGGCAAAGGCGCGCCCGTCCTCGAAATTCTTCTCAACACCTCCGAAAACCATCGCATCATCGCCGAGGCGCTTCAGTCCGACTGGCGCAAGGAGCTGGGTCTCGAAATCCGCCTGCTCAACATGGAGGGTAAGAGTGTCCTCGCCGCCCGCCGCGCCGGCGATTTCCAGATTCTGCGTTCGTCCTGGATCGGCGACTTCAACGATCCCGCCACGTTCCTTTCCGTATTTACCTCCAGCAGCGGCAACAACCACAGCCGCTGGAAAAACCCCGCCTACGATCAATTGCTCTTCCAAGCCGCCCGCACCAGCGACACCGAGGCGCGCCATGCCCTTTTTAAACAAGCCGAAGCCCTGCTCATCGCCGACGCGCCGTTCATCCCGCTCTACACCTACACCCACGTCTTCCTAAAAAACCCGTCGGTCCAAGGCTGGTATCCAACGCTCCTCGACCACCATCCTTACAAGCACGTGTGGCTCGGCAGGTAGGAGCCCATTTATGGGCGATAATTTGCGCGATTCAACCGGGTGACATTCCTTTATCTTAATCGCCCCTAAACGGGCTCCTACCTCTACCAATCCCATGTTGTTCCGCCGCTCTTTCCTTCTCGCCACCAGCCTTACCTTCCTCGCCCTCACCACCGGCTGCGGAAAAAAAGACACAGCCGCCACGGACACGGGTTCTCCTCAAACGCCGCAAGCCGTCGCCACCTCAAAGACCCTTCGCGTCGGCAACGGCACCGAGCCGGTTGACCTCGATCCCCACGTCGTCACCGGCGTGCAGGAACACAAGATCATCACCGCGCTGCTCGAAGGTCTCGTCACGTATTCACCGACCGGTGACATCATCCCGGGCGCCGCCGAGAGCTGGACCGTTTCCGACGACGGACTCGTTTACACGTTCCGACTTCGTCCCAACGCCAAGTGGTCGAACGGCGAGCCCGTCACCTCCCAGGATTTCGTGAGTTCCTTCAAACGCATCCTCACGCCCTCCCTCGGTGCCGAGTATGCCTACAAGTTGTTCCACCTCGTCGGCGCCGAGGAGTTCAACACCGGCAAGCTCACCGATTTTACCAAGGTCGGCGCGGTCGGCGTCGATGCGCACACGTTGCGCCTCACGCTCAAACACCGCACGCCCTTCCTCATCGAATCCCTGCTCCACTACGCGTGGTTTCCCGTGCACATTCCCACGGTCGCCAAATTCGACGGCCTCACCCGCAAAGGCAGCGCGTGGACCCGCGCCGGCAACTACGTGGGCAACGGGCCGTTCAACCTGGTTGAGTGGAAGCAAAACCAGAAAATCGTCGTCACGCGTTCGCCGACCTACTGGGACCACGCCTCGGTGAAGTTGGATGCAATTGAGTTCTTCGCCATCGACAACTCCGACACCGAGGAGCGCCTCTTCCGCACCGGCCGACTCGATTACGCCTACAGCCTCCCGCTGACCAAAATCGAGACCTACCGCCGCGAGAACGCCGACACCTACCGCGAGGCACCCTACTACGGCACCTATTTTTACCGCCTCAACACCACGCGGAAACCACTCGATGATAAACGCGTTCGCCGTGCCCTCGCCCTCGGCATCGACCGCGAATCCATCATCAAAAACATCCTGCGTGCGGCCGGCCAAAAGCCCGCGCTCAACTTCACTCCACCTTCCCCTAAATTTTCCGCCGACGCCCGCATTTCGGGCGACTTGGTCGAAGCCAGACGCCTCCTCGCCGAGGCCGGTTACCCCGACGGCAAAGGCCTGCCGCAGGTGGAGATTCTCTTCAACACTTCCGAAAGCCACCGCGTCATCGCCGAGGCAATTCAGCAGATGTGGAAGACCCGCCTCGGCGTGGACGCCACCATCATCAATCAGGAGTGGAAGGTGTATCTCGATTCGCAGCAGACCCTCAACTACCAGGTCGCCCGCGCCGGCTGGATTGGTGACTACGGAGACCCGCACACCTTCCTCGACATGTGGGTGACCGGCGGCGGCAACAACCAAACCGGCTGGTCCAACGCCGACTACGACCGCCTCCTTCGCGGCGCCTTGCAAACCAAGACTGAACCGGAACGCATGGCGGTTTACCAGCAACTCGAAGCCCTCCTCGCCGACGAGGTGCCGGTAATCCCGATCTATTTCTACACCCGCGTTTACGCGATCAGCCCCAAGGTCAAAAACTGGGTCTCCACCCCGCTCGACAACCGCGCCTGGAAATGGGTCGACCTCTGAGGTAGGGACGCATCTCCGAGGCGTCCGCTCCGTGTTCCACCGCGCCCGCTCGTCTCCGCCGCGCCGCCCTACTCATTCCGATGTAATCTGCCGTTCCCATTGCGCCACCTCGGAAAATAAATTGGCTTACCTTGGCTCCTTCGCCATTCGCTAACTCCCACCCATGTTTCGCTTCATCGCCCGACGTCTTCTGGAGACGATTCCCGTCCTCTTCATCATCGTCACGGCCACCTTTTTTATGGTCCGTTTCGTCCCCGGTGGTCCGTTTGACAGCGAGAAGGCCACGACCCCCGAGATCCGCGCCAACTTGGAAGCCTACTACGGCCTCAACCTCCCGCTTCACGAGCAATACACCAATTATCTGAAGGCGATCCTTCAGGGTGACCTCGGCCGCTCCACCAAATACGCGAGCCGCACGGTCAACGAAATCATCGCCGACAAGCTCCCCGCCTCCCTGCAACTCGGGGGACTTTCCCTCCTCATCGCCTTGGTGCTGGGTCTCACCGCTGGCGTGATCGCCGCCATCAAACGCAACACCAAGATCGACTACGTCGCCTCGTCCTTCGCCATGGTCGGCATCTGCGTGCCGACGTTTGTGCTCGGCCCGTTGCTGGTGCTGGTTTTCGCCATCCACCTCGGCTGGTTCAGCGCCTCGGGCTGGTATTCGTGGGACGACCGCATCCTGCCTTCGCTCACGCTCGGCATCGTTTACGCCGCGGGTATCGCCCGGCTCACCCGCGGCGGCATGCTCGAAGTGCTTAACCTCGACTACATCCGCACCGCCCGCGCCAAGGGGGCGTCGGAAGCACGCGTGATTTTCAAACACGCGCTGCGGGGCGGTTTGCTGCCCGTGGTCGCCTACCTGGGTCCCGCCATCGCCGGCATTCTCACCGGCTCGTTCGTGATAGAGACGATTTTCCAAATCCCCGGCCTTGGCCGAGAGTTCGTCAACAGCGCCTTTAACCGCGATTACACCTTGGTTCTCGGCACCGTGATTCTTTACGCAGTGCTGATCATCGCGCTCAACCTCGTCGTCGATGTGGTGCAGGTGTGGCTCAACCCGAAGCTCAAGTTTGAGTAAGCCGCGCCTGCCATGATCTCCCCGCAAAAACTACCGTCGGCCGAAATCCTTCCCGCACAACTCGAACGCGGCGTGTCCCCGTGGCTGGACGCCTGGCACCGCCTCCGGCGCAACCACCTCGCCGTCTTTGGCGGCATCGTGCTGATTACCCTGTCGTTGCTCTGCGTGATCGGTCCGTGGTTCAGCCCCTACGGCTACGAAGAGACCGATCTCTACAACACCTTCTCGCCGCCGTCCGCCAGCCACTGGCTTGGCACGGACCAACTGGGCCGCGACCTCCTCACCCGGCTGCTCTTTGGCGGTCGCATCTCGCTCATGGTCGGTCTCGTCGCCACCTTTGTTGCCCTCACCATTGGCGTGATCTACGGAGCAGTCGCGGGTTTTTTCGGCGGTAAACTCGACCGCGCCCTGATGCGCATCGTCGATATCCTCTACGCCCTGCCCTTCACGATTTTTGTCATCCTGCTCATGGTGTTTTTCGGCCGCAATATCCTGCTGCTCTTCGTCGCCATCGGCGCGGTCGAGTGGCTCACGATGGCCCGCATCGTCCGCGGACAAATCATGTCGATCAAACGCATGGAGTTTATCGAAGCGGCGCGCTCGCTGGGCTTGAGCACACCGCGCATCATTTTCCGCCACATGATCCCCAACATCCTTGGCCCGATCATCGTTTACACCACGTTGACGATTCCTGGCGTCATGTTGTTGGAAGCCTTCCTGAGTTTTCTCGGACTCGGCGTGCAACCGCCCATGAGTTCGTGGGGCGTGCTCATCAAAGACGGAGCTGAGCGCATGGAGGAATACCCCTGGCTGCTGATTTTTCCCGGCACGATCTTCTCGCTGACGCTGTTCTCCCTAAATTTCCTCGGCGACGGCTTGCGCGATGCGTTGGACGTGCGCGCCGCCAAAGACTGAGGCGCGCAATCATGGCCAGCGAAGCGCCCAAACCGTTTTCTTTCCAGGCGGAGAAACTCATCGCCGCGCTCCGCCGCGTGCCCGACACCACCCCGGAGCGCATGAAAAAGCGCCCGACCAAAGAGCTCTCCGGCCTCGTTGAAGAGCTCATGGCCAAGTTCCAAATTGGCCGCGAGTCTCCCGAGCACACCATCCGCGAGCAATGGTCAGCCCTCGTCGGCCCCGCCAACGCACATTATTCGCACGCATCGCAGATTGACCCTCGCGGACGCCTCACGGTGCTTGCCGGTCATGCCGTCGTCCGCAACGAGCTCTTCATTCACCGCCAAATGATTGTTGAGCGTATCCGCAAGCTCCCCGGCTGCGGCCACGTCCGCGAACTCAACATCCGCGCCGGGTGAGCTGCGCCGAAGTGGGAAGCGAGCTTGCTCGCGATGGACCGG